>NZ_CP026118.1:3817247-4145028 GCF_004101865.1 Halobacillus litoralis | reverse complement strand
TCCTTTGATATGAACGGACCTTCCAGATGAACACCTAACACTTCAGCTTTTCCTGGTTGCTTTTGTTTGTCCATATAGTCGCCGATGTTCTTGACAGCCGCTGAAATGGACTCTACAGATTGAGTCATCGTTGTTGCAAGAAAGCTTGTCGTCCCTTCTTCCGGTAATTTTGCTGCCATTCCATCCAGAGCTTCTGTTGTGGCGTCCATCACATCATAACCATTGGCCCCGTGGATGTGCACATCAATAAAACCAGGTGCAAGCGTCATTCCTTTTCCATCGATAAGTTCAGCTGCCTGTTTAGAAGGGGCTTGTAAAATAGCATGAATTTTTCCATCTTTGATTTGAACCGTACCGGATGGAATCGTCTCTGATTCTGCTACGATCTGCACATTTGTGATTTCCAAAATCTCTTCCATCTTATTTGCCTCCTTCTACTATTTGATTGTCACAATGCCTGTCTCTCCAAGTTTCACGTTCCCTTTTTTATGAACCTGAACCGTCTCGCTTTCTAAGTTCGTAAAAATTACCGGTGTTATGATTGAAGGTGCTTCTGCAGCTACCTTCTCTAAGTCCACACGTAATAACGGGTCACCTTTCTTCACTTGCTGACCTGAATCGACGAGACTTTCAAAACCATTCCCCTCCAGCTTCACAGTATCAAGTCCAACATGGATCAACACTTCCAAGCCCTGATCATTTTCGATCCCGATCGCGTGTTTCGTAGGAAAAACATTGACGATTTTTCCATCAATAGGAGAATGGAAGACATCACCTGATGGATTCACTGCAAATCCTTGTCCCATCATCCCTTCAGCAAACACTTGATCAGGGACTTCTTCAAGAGGTATGATTTCTCCTTCTACCGGCATAGCAAACTCATCAGCGGTCAAAGTTTTCAAGTTTTCATCACTTTCTGCTTTTTCTGCCTTTTCCTCTGACTCAGGTGCCTGTGTTGGAATACCATGCTCCATCTGTTTTTTCATCGCTGTAGCTAAAAACTCCACCGTCGTACCGACAACCACCTGTAAATTGTTCTTTCCAACTTTCATGACTCCTCTTGAACCGAGACGTTTCAATGCTTTCTCATCTGCATTGTCACGATTTTCCATTTGCAGCCGCAATCTTGTCGTACAATAATCGAGTGATTTAATATTCTCGCTTCCTCCAAGTGCTTGAAGGTATTTAGTTGCTTTAGCTTCATATCCACTACTGGCTTCAGTCGTTTCCTCTTCTGCGAGCTCATCATCATCTTCACGACCAGGTGTTTTCAAATCCAATTTAACGATAAGGAAATAGAAAACAACAAAATAAATCACACCCATGACTAGGCCGATTACAAGTAATAGCAGAGGGTTTTGGGCGATATTAAAGTTCAAAACATAGTCGATCAACCCTGCTGAGAACCCGAAACCGTGCCGGATATCTAACATGAAGGCAAGAACCATCGCGACTCCAGTAAGTATTGAGTGCACAACATAAAGGAGTGGTGACAAGAACATGAATGAGAATTCAATCGGTTCGGTCACTCCTGTAATGAAAGAAGTCAAAGCAATACTGAGCAGCATTCCGCCGACGGCAGCTTTCCGATGCTTTTTCGCTGCCATATACATGGCTAGACACGCAGCAGGAAGACCGAACATCATGATCGGGAAGAACCCTGCTAAGAAGTACCCGGCATTTGGATCTCCGTTCAAGAAGCGATTGATTTCTCCTCGGACAACTTCATCACTAGCTGTTGTAAATGATCCAAAGTCAAACCAGATGAAAGCGTTGATCACATGGTGCAAGCCGACAGGAATCAATAGACGGTTCAATACACCATAAACACCGACACCTAATTCTCCGGCATTCAATATCCAACTGGTTGTTGCATCAAGGGCATACTGTGGATATACCCATAAATATCCAAGCACGAAAGCTAAAACTACCATCGCCCCTGATGTTACGATTGGTACGAACCGTTTCCCTCCGAAAAAGGACAGGAATTCAGGGAATTTCACATCATGAAAGCGGTTGTAAAGCATTCCGGCAACAACACCGGCAAGGACCCCTGCGAACACTCCCATTTCGACTTCGTCATTGATGGATTCGATTCCATTCGTCAGTACCAGATAACCAATGGCACCTGCGAGAGCCGCTGCCCCGCTTCCATCTTTAGCAAATCCCATAGCAATACCGATGGCGAAAATAAGAGCCAGATTTTCTAATATTCCGTTACCTGCTGCTGTCATGAATGGGATATCCAGCATATCCTCCATCCCAAGCCTGACCAATAACGCTGCAGCTGGTAAGGTTGCAATCGGGAACATCAAGGACTTCCCGATTTTCTGTAAAAAGTTCAGCATGTTGTACATCCTCCTTATGTCTTTAAATCCTTCGCAAATGAAAACGTTTTATCACATACAATTTATCATCTATTAATATAGTTGTCTATACCAGTAAGACGAAAAGTTGTAACTTATTCACCTAGGGTACTCCAAAAAGTCATATTTAAGCACGAATCGATAACTAAAGTGCAGCCATAGTAAATGGACTGCACCTTGAGGACAATTCCTTTATACTTCATTTTTTACATAGGTTTGTGCTAAATAATCATGGATCGCTTTTCGATCTTTAAGGACACCTATCATAGCTGCACTGATCAATGTGGTAATACCAAATGTAAGGTAACCGAGCAGGAACTTCCCAACAACTTCACGTACGAACATTTGTAAAAGAGTGACTGGTCTGTCGCCTTCCTTTCTGATTCTGATTGTAAAAATCCTTTTTCCTACAACATAGCCACCCCAAAGAACGGGGATTATTGTCAAATAGCATGTATAAATGATGTCCCACCCCCAACCTTCCGTCAATTGGTAACTCCATTCCCCTTGGTACAAAGACCATAGAAGGGTGACTGGGAAAGCGATGAGAAAAGTATCTAATAGAAAAGCGCCTAAACGCAGCCAGAATCCTGCACGCTCCACAATCCCCAACTCCTTTCATCCATTTTACTATTATTTATACAGTCCTATCGTTGACCACATGAGCTCCAACAAGCTGCTGGCTTTCAAAGACTTGCAAGGCTGATATCGGCGTGTTTTTTAAAATTCAAGCTCTTCCAGACTCCACCCACGCCTTTATCTCCTGACAGACATCATAGGGGCTTTCCCCATATAAATCATGACCGGTTTCATGCAAATCGATCACCGTCAATGAGGCATACTTGGAAAAATGTTCACATTCCTTTCTTCTTATTTTGTTCATCATATCCGGTTCTGTACTCCTGAGCAGAAGGACCGGTCGGGTCAATTCCTGCAAACTATCGGAAGAAGGTTCATCATAGAAAGCTTTCACGAGAGATAATGCTGTACTATGGTCTACTCTTAAACGAACGTTGCCATTCTCCAACATCATCGTATCTTTGGAAAGTTCAATTCTCTTATTGCTGAACCCCGCTTCTTTCAATTTGCTTTCATAGTCAAGCCAGGATGAAAATACGTATGTGTGAATATGTTTGTCCGTCACCTCCAACTCTTCAGCTAAAGAATAATCGGGAAGCGCGTTGCCTCTCATATAACCACCATCTAATAAAACAACTGTTTGTACTGCCTCAGGATAGCTCCTGCAGTAAGCAAGAGCAAGATCTCCTCCGATCGAATGACCGATAATATGACAGGAATCAATCCGCAGTTCAATCACTATTTCATGCAGCCATCCCGTATATTCATTTATTGACCCTTCTAACCTCGGAGAAAATCCGTGCCCAGGCATATCCACCAGGATTAGTTGATAGTCTTCTCTAAGATATTCGAGCACTTCAAAAAAGCTGGATCCTGTGCTGCCTAACCCATGAAGAAAAAGTAAAGCAGGACGGTTTCTTTACCCTGCTTTATAGACATGAACAGAGGAACCATCCTCCAATTTCAATGTTCTTTGTTTCATTCTGATCGGCCTTTCTGTTGATGATTTTCTATTAAATCTGTTATGTACAGTTAGAAATGGCACCATGTAGCTCCGCAAGCTTTGTGGGTCATCCCAAACAGTATGAATCCTCTTTAAAAGGGTTCCTCTAGACCTTGTGTTCTTTTAAGGGAGGAAATCGCTCCCTGGTGAAGCCCTTCATGCCCTGTAGTAGCTTCCAAAGCAGCCGCAGTTCTTTTTCTTACAAAACGTATTTGTTCAAACAGACTTTCTTCTCTCATTTCCATCACTCCTGTATAATAATCAATGTTGAAAATTATCAGAATTATCCATCCGTTTCATCATATCATGAATCATTTCCATCAAATATGTTAATCTGGATTTGGTTATAGAGAGGAGGAAGGCTATGAACCAACAATTTAAAATCGGTATTGCCTTGATTGCCAGCTTTTTGTTATTGATGGTCGGTGTTTATCGGATATTTACAGGGCAATTGGATGATTTACCTCTTTTTGTCGCCTTCATATTCGCAGTTTCCGGTTTAATCGGAGTGATTACAAATGGATGGAAGTGGAAGAATGGGGACAGTTAATTTACCACCTTTAAAAATTCTGCACCGTCAATAGTTAAAGACGCCATCTCTTGATGACGCCTCCCGCTTAAAATGTATTGTATACTTCCGCGCATTCTGATTCTGTCGGTATAAAAAAACAGTGACTTTTGTACCTTCCTGAATTCCACTGCCCAAACCATTGAGCGGGGCAGCTCCCTTCAGGCCGGAAAAACCAGAGGGCATAACTCGCTGGATGGTATCTCCCGCCATTGATTGCTTTTTGAGCAAGACGGATCTCCATTTCACGAGCCCGCTGATAAAAATATCCCTTCTGAGTAGCTTCAAACCCTCCGGGGCTTTGAAAAACCATCCGCTGGATCGTGTTGATATCCGAAAAGTCCAGGCAGCCGACTCTTGTCCGGTTGACACCGACGTTTCCTACCATCAGCATTCCCAGCTTTCCGTCCCCTTCGGCTTCTGCCCTCATCAATCTGGCCAGGAGCTGTTTATCTTTTTTCGTAGCTTTTACCACAGCCATAACATCCCCCCAAATCCATTCCTATACCATATATATTCTTAAACACCACTGCTGTGCAAATGAACAAAAGTGGAAGGACCTCAGCTTCGACTATCATACGCAAACTTTTGATGTGGCGCTTTTTACCACACCAAAGGGCTTGCAGGATTAAGATAAAAAAGAACCTGCTTGTAATAACAAACAGGTCCTGCATTATATTTTCTCATACTCTTTTAAACGCGAATGAATATATTCGACAGTTTCTTTATCTGATGTCGTCGGATAATGGAATTCCTGCTGGTAAGATTCATGGCCTTTTCCAGTAATCAACACCCAATCACCTTTATCACTATTCATGATGGCTTCTTCAACAGCGAGCGTGCGGTCCGGGATGATCCGCCCATGTTCTTCACCAAAGCTGCTTTGTAACATTTCCAGTGTCTCTATCATCTGGTCGTAAGGCACTGTATTAAGGTCATCACAGGTTAAGATGTAAGCATCACTCTGGTGCACAGATGCTTCAAGCATATCTTTCCTTTTTTTCTCATCACGATCACCACGAAAGCCGAAGACATGGGTGATCGAAGCAGCTCCCTGAGAGCCGACTGTTTCAAGGGAATGAGAAATGCTGTCAGCAGTGTGAGCATAATCGATGACTACGGTGACCTCATTTTCCAAGCGGTACATTTCAAATCTGCCGCATACGCCCTGAAAGCTTTCTAAAGCCGTGTTGATTTTCTCAGGTGTCAGACCAAGCAGGCGTCATACTGCATATGCCTGTAGAGTATTATATACATTATGAGTACCTTTCAACGGTGATCTTACAATGACCTCTCTCTTCTCCTCTGAAATGACAGCAGATGAACTTTCAGGAGATAGCTGGATGATTTCATAATCACAGGTTTTCCTTCGTCCCACTGTTTCATGGGTGATGCTATCTTCAGTCAATTGCTCCGCAAGTTTTTCTCCCCAATGGTCATCAGTATTAATGACTGCTTCTCCTGTCTCTTTCATCATATAAAAGAGTTTAGATTTTGCTGAGAAATAATTTTCCATTGAAAAATGATAATCCAGGTGGTCCTGATGAAGGTTGGTGAATACACAGTAGTCGAATGCAATCCCCTCTAAGCGGTACTGTTCTAAGCCATGTGAAGACACTTCCATAACGACAATATCATCTTTACTTTCTGCAAGCAGCCTTTGTAACACAGGTGCACTTGGTGTTGTTTGTATACCTGGAACAGCTTGGTCATTGACGATATAGTCAATGGTCCCGAACATGCTGCAGGAATACCCGTTTTTCTCACACAAATGTTTAATCAGATGGCTTGTCGTCGTTTTTCCATTCGTCCCTGTTACCCCGATAACGATCTTATCAAAAGAGGGATTTCCGTAAAATTCACTGGCAATCAGTCCAAGAACTTTACGACAGTTATCTGTTTGTAAGAAAGGGATGGATAAATGATCGAGTTTCTCTTCGCAAACGATAACAGAAGCTCCATTGGAAATCGCTTCTTCAATATAATTGTGGCCATCCACCCGATAACCACGAACGGCTACAAAAACAAACCCTTCTTTCACTTCACGAGAATCATCGGTCACTCCCGTAAGCTCCTGGTTCAAATCTTTTCTGTCTATTAATTGGTGACCTATGTGTAATATGTCGAGTAGTCCTTGAAGTTTCACCGTCAGTGCTCCTTTGATCTGATAATTATGCTGTGTGTCCTTATTTTAAAGGAAATGAAGTCAAAATAGTTGCATGCAGTCAATATGTAAATGAAATTTAATATCTTCTCTAAATCGTGGAAATTCTGAAAGGAAACTTCCTATTTTCTCTCCTCCTTTTAGGCTTCCCTTTTTTCTTTTCTTTTTTTCAATTCGTAGGCAACTTGAAAATCTTTCTTCTCTTCCCAGTCAATCGAATAATGATTCACGTATGACTGCAGTTCTTCCATGACCTCAATCGGGCTGAAAAAAAGAATACGTAAATTGAAACCTCTTTTTGTCTTTATGTATGCGCCTGGTCTTCCCCACCCTGCATGCTTGAAAATTACCTTTTGTATATTTGAGGGTTCGATCTCTTTTGCATAAACCACTTTCTTTAAGAGGAGGAAGCGATAGTGGATACTTGCTCCCTTGATTTCCAATTCATAGGCAAGAGTTATAATCATTATGGATAGGAGTGCAAGAACAATGCTTATTGTATATTGAAAAAATGTTTGGAAATTCGTGAAAATGTGCGGTAATAACAAAAAAACAATGTAACGAGGTGGTGCTGCTTTATAAACGATTCGATCCCCTCCCTAAAAAAAGAATTTTACCAGTAGCCCTCCATTAAAAAATTAATGAAACGTCAGACCATCCCATACGTAACAAGTCATATAGGGATAAATAAAATGAAATTTCATTCATACAGGAACTGTTGATTTGTAAAAAAGCATTTCATCTCGTTCTGATAATTAATGGTAGACTTTTGCTCTGCCTGCTCTACTATGCATGGAATCCATTACATCATCCCATAATATGTAATACTTACCAAACTGAAAAGGAGCTGTTTATAATGAATGATACTGCCAAAAAATATTGGGAAGATTATTGGCAAGGAAAAGAAAAGCCGTCCACCGTTACAGCATGGGCCTTCGGTGTAGAAGCTGACCATTTAGCAAGACTCGTCATGGATGGGGTTAAAACAGCGACTTGTTCGTCAAGAGAGGCTTACAGAATTGAAAGCGAACCTCTCCCCAAGAAAGAAGATCACAGTATTATCTTAAATTCTTCCGACGAACCTGTAGCAATCATCAAAACAACAAATGTCGACATCGTCCCTTTCAATGAAGTATCAGAAGAGTTCGCCCGGGCTGAAGGGGAAGGCGATCTTTCTTATCAGTATTGGTGGGACGCACATGTGAAATTCTTTAATGAAGAAGCCGAAGAACTGGGTTATGAGTTTTCAGAAGACATGGATGTCGTATGTGAAAGATTTCAATTAATCCACGTGAACCCTGATTGAAGGACGGATACAGCTTCCGTCCTTTTTTCAATTTTTGCAGGCAGTGCAGTGCCCGGGTTGACTGCCATACGAATCGATATCCCGATTAAACCAATAATGAAAACAACTATGATTATGATGATGATGGTGCGTAATTTATTTTTACTCATCTACTCTCTCCTTTTCCTTAGGTGTCTTACCCGTTTCACTCTTCACCATAACTTAGGACAATTAATTATTTTGCTGGATAATCATATTAGATAGGAAGGTCCACGACTTACTCCCTTAATGCTACTATGAAAGCAGTTGTGGGAAGTCTGTGACTATCGGGAGAATATAAAATACAGAGGAACTATTGAAGGCATACTCGGTAACTCTGAGTGTAACGGTTCGCATGTCAAGCAATCTCTGCCAATGTGATTTTTTCAAGCTATGATTCCTGTTGTAAAACAGGTTATATAAACCATCAGGGGAATTTAAATTTTTTTAAAATGAAACTTGAGTGATATTCAATCGTATAAATAAAGTGTTCAGAAATATATTTTATGGTAAAGTTGATTTCTGAGCACCATTAGAAGAAAGGGGTATACATATGAATAAACGAATTGGAGCAAGTATTATAGCAGCATGTATTTTGATCGTGGCGATCGCCTTCCAATTGATTGGCTTTTTCACCACCTCCGGCGAGGAGTCGGACAATGACGCCATGGCTCTCTTCTCTAACAGTGAAAAGCTGGAAGAGAAAGTCGTAGAGCGTGGATCCGGAGGGAACCGGATTGCCCAATTGAATTTGGAAGGGACAATCATCGACAATCCTGGTACCAACACCAACCCATTCGGGGGCGGAGGTTATCAGCACGATCGATTCATGAAAAAACTGGAAGCCATTAAAAAGGATGATTCGATCAAAGGTTTACACCTTTATGTGAATTCACCTGGTGGCGGAGTATATGAAAGTGCAGAAATTCACGACAAGCTTTTGGAAATAAAAGAAGCAGGTAAAACCATTTATGTTTCTATGGGGAATATGGCTGCTTCTGGAGGATACTATGTTTCTGCCCCTGCAGACCGTATTTTTGCTGCTAATGACACATTCACCGGTTCTTTAGGTGTCATTATGGAAAGCGTCAATTATCAAGAGCTGGCTAACGAATATGGCGTGAAATTCAACACAATTAAAAGTGGTGAATTCAAGGATATCATGAGCCCTACGAAAGAAATGACCGAAGAGGACCGCGAAATTCTCCAGACGCTTGTAGATGAGTCCTATCAGCAGTTCGTAAATGTGATAGTCGAAGGCCGTGACATGTCTGAAGAGCGCGTAAAAGAGCTTGCGGATGGACGGATTTATTCAGGAAAACAAGCCGTAGAGAATGGACTTGTCGATGACATCGGCTTCCGTGAAGATACATTGGCTGCATTAAAAGAAGAAGTCGGTGGGGATCCGCAAGTGTTTGAATATAAAAACAACATTTCATCTTTCTTCAATTTGCCGATGGCTAAAAGCTTCTTGCCGAACAGTGAAATCCGTTACCTTGAGCAATTGATCAGTGAACGCCAAGGACCGACACTCATGTATATGTACACAGAATAAGGAGGGATCTTGATGGAAACAACAGAGCAGCATCACACAGGCGGTTTACTTTCGTCCATCGTCACTAAACAAAAAGATGACCTCCAGAAACTGATCTATGCAGGTTTCGGTTCCCGCTTTTTAGCGTACATCATCGATTTGATTGTCATATGGAGTGTCAATACAATTGTGACGAGACCATTACTAAGGCTCTTGGGTTTAGAGGGGGCGCAACTATGGATTCCGATGTTTAGTGCAGCGAACATTATGACAACCGTTATCTTTTTCCTGTACTTCATTCTGATGACTAAGTTTTTCAGAGCCACGTTAGGAAAGATGATCTTAGGTCTATCTGTAGAATCCTTAAAAGGTGGACAGCTGACAAACAGCCAGCTCATCTTCCGTGAATGTATCGGACGATATATCAGCATGGCGCTGGCTGGACTTCCATACCTTGTCGTCGCTTTCACGAAGCGTCACCAGGGCATTCACGACCTTTTTGCTGACACGTCAGTAATAAAAGACAAATTCAAGCATTTGAATGAAACAATGGAAAAAAAGCCAGAAACCATCTAATAACAAAAGCCTGCTTCTTTAATTGGAAGCAGGCATTTTTATTCAACTTCACTTTATTAAGAACTGGTCAGCGGGAGGGGTCTTGTTTGCCTGTTCCGTTCTTTTCTCCCTTTTCACGTCTTAAGGCGTTCAAGTCTTTTTTGCTTTTGTTTTTCTTTTTTTCACCCAATGTGATGACCTCCCTTCTTTCATAGTTTGGCTTATGAAAATTAAATCATGTGACAAATGTAAAAAGAACAGAAGCACTACTGAAGGTCAACTGAGAGCGTTGCTTATGTAAGAGAAGATATCCCTGCGCAGTAATAAAAGAGCCGCCCTAATTTGGAAAATTCAGCGGATAAGTTGTAACAGAAATCTTGAATATGGTTGATTCAGCAAGTTAATCGTTATCATTCAGTTACTGTTTACCAATCACAGAAGCTGAACGATCGTTGACCATCGCTTCCCATACCCCTTCTGAAATTTCTTCATCAGTCAACCAACGGAAACCATCCTCATTCTCGACCTTGCCGAGAACTACACTCCGATATTGGATTTGTTGAGGCAGATTCAAGGAGCGTCGCTGGCTTTCCGGCGTCCCACGGCTGCCGAGGACTTGAAAAATACGGACAGAATTTTCAGGTTTAGCGACCTCATCAATTACGATTTGTAAAGCTTCCGGAGCAGAAGTGTGAATCCAGGCGATCACTATGTCAATCGGTCCATTGTGTTTAACCGTTGTTCGTATTTTTTCACGTAGTTCTTCAGAGTTTTCATAATTAACATAGAGCTTAGTCAACATATCAGCATTAGCCAGCCCCGCTTCCAACCGTTCCATTTTCTCGGAGTTTCTAGCGACCACAGACACGTGATCTCCTGCTACAGCCATTCGTGTTGTAAATTGACTAAGCATTCCGGTTCCTCCGATGATCAATGCATGCTTCATTTCTTCCCTCCTCACTTACGTATTGGCTAGCAGCACGACTCCGAACACAAAAACAAACAACAGGAGAAAAGTGACAATAAGCTTTATGAAACCTCTCTTATTCAAAGTGTTATTGTGGGTCTCTTTACGTATGACAAAATAGAGCACACCGAAGCCGACGACAAATACAATCGGGAAAAACCACTCCATCCTACCCCTCCATTAATACTTTTTGGATAATACAACCCATGACAAGAATACAGTAGACATATTCAAGGCAATCAATAGCTGCACAACTTCTTCAGCGCTCAAAATCATGATGTTGAATTCCATCAACAACAGTAATAAACTCAGATACCCCATCATCGCAAAGAAAGAATAGAATAAGCCCTTGTAGCGGATCATTTTCATCCGCTCATCTTTTTGTCTGAATTGAGGGTGTAGATAACTCATGGAAAAAGCCAGAATCGCCATGGAAATCATCATATACGTGATCATTGGCGGAGCAGACTTCGCCATCAGGCTCACAAAGAGCAAAAATACAGCTTGTAATGAGAATAGACCTCCTACAATTCCGTAAGTTCTAGGATAATAATCCTTCATCCTTATTCTCCTTCCTCTTCATAAATAAAAATCTCTTCAATTGGTACTAAAAAGGTTCGGGCTATTTTAAAAGCCAGTGGCAATGAAGGCGAGTATCTCCCTTTTTCAATAGAAATGACTGTTTGTCTCGACACTTTCAGGATATCTGCCAAGCGGTCCTGGGACATTCCTGCTTCTTTTCGATATTCGAGGAGTTTATTTTTCATATACTCCCTCCGTTTCCAAATACAGTATATTGTAAAGGTAACTTGACGTCAAGTTACCTTTACATAGATGATGCTGTGTAATTTTTTTCGCGCCTGTGCATACTAAAAAAAGAAATTGGATTAAGGGGGGAGCATCATGGTCCGTTCTCCAAAGTTGAATACTGTTGATTTTTTGCAACAGATGCAGAAAATGCCGCACGTAACGATTAAAGAAGTGGAGCTTTCCATCCACCTCATACATATTCTCTATATACCAGGGATTACAGATACGAAGAGAATCCAGGGGTCCATCCTTCAACCATTGATGGAATACGATACAAAAGGAAAAGGTTCAGTGACGCATGCATTCTCAGCTGAACCTTTGATTTGTTTAGAGGAAATCGATGATGCTCATCACCATCTTTTAGACGGATTTACATTGCTCATTGAAGAAGAAACCCTCTACGCTATAGATTCAGCGAAATTTTCATATCGTTCTGTACAGGAACCTGTTTCAGAAATGACTTTAAGGGGAGCCAGGGATGGATTCATTGAATCTCTCGATGAGAACATCGCCCTTCTCCGTGTCCATTTACGTACAAATGATTTGGCTTTTGAAAACTTCACACTTGGTAAGAAATCATTTACAAATGTTTCTCTTGCTTACATGAAGGGAGAAGCTAATGAAGAATTGCTCAGCGATGTGCGGACAAGGTTACAACAAGTAAATGCTACATATATTCCTGATGGTGGTGTAGTGGAGCAATTACTTGAAAAGAACAGCTATTCGTTGTTCCCTGAGATACAGGAAACTGAACGGCCAACGAAGGTCTCAAGTGCTCTAGTAGAAGGCAAAATCGCTATTTTCGTGGAAGGAAGCCCTACCGTATTACTTGCCCCCACAACACTGAATGCTTTATTTCAAAAAGCCGATGATTACAATTTCAAATGGATACCTGCTACTCTGATTCGATTGATGAGGTATTTTGCTGCAGTTATTTCAGTTATGCTGCCAGCGATTTATATTTCACTGATTTCATTCCATCAAGGACTGATTCCTACCGATTTGGCAATTTCTATCTCCAAAACGAGAGAAGGTGTTCCGATTCCCTCGTTCATGGAAGCATTGATCATGCAAATCACGATTGAAGTCCTGCGTGAAGCAGGTATCCGTTTACCTAAACCCATCGGTCCTGCTGTCAGCATCGTCGGCGCCATTGTGCTTGGAGAAGCTGCTGTCACAGCTGGGATAATCAGCCCCCTTATGGTAATCGTCGTATCCTTCGCTGCTATATGTTCATTCACTATTCCGGATTATGGATTGAGTTTAGCCTTGAGATCGATCAGCTTCGCGATGTTGTTCGCAGCTGCACTATTAGGCATTTATGGGCTCATTCTTGCCATATTCGCGCTCTCAATCCATTTAGTCCGACTCAAAAGCTTTTCTGTTCCTTACCTGGAGCCATTCGCTCCATACTACGTGAATCGATGGAAAGACTCCATCATACGAATGAAACTGAAAAAGGGGAGTGGGAACAATGAGTGATGCAAAGCAATTGACTGCATTGCAGCTTGTCGTCATCCTCATTTCGACTATGATTGGTGTCGGCATTGTCTTGATGCCACGGGAGCTTGCTAACGAAGTGGACTCCCCTGATTTATGGATCAGCATCATTTTTGGCGCTATTGCCATATCCGTTATTTCTATAATTTATGTTTTGTTAGCCAGCCGCTACCCTGGAAAAACTTTTTTTGAATTGTCACCGCTCATCATGGGGAAATCCCTAGGTTTTTTCTTTAACCTTTATTATATCCTCTACAGTCTAATTGTGGCAGCGTACATTATGCGTATCACCGCAGGGATTATAAAAAATTATTTGCTGGATACAACGCCTCTTTATGTGATCATCGGCACTTTTATCCTGGTCAGCTTCTACTTACTATCTAACGGAGCAGGGGATGTTGTTCGTTTTTTTCAACTATATTTCCCGGTAATGCTCTTCATGTTCTTTGTTCTCTGTTTACTGAGTATAAAGGATGTTGATATACAGAATGTCAGACCTGTTTTGAAAAACGATTTTCTTTCTACATTAGGAGGGGTGAAAATCACCTTCTTTTCATTTTTGGGGGTGGAATTCCTTCTTATTTTCGCTTCTCTAATAAAAAAGAAACGAGTGAAAAGTCTTCTCTTCACTGTTTGGACAAGCATTGGGATTACCGCTCTTATTTATGTAATCTTCCACATCATTTCCATTGGTGTCCTAGGGGTGGCAGAACTGAAAGAAATCACCTTCCCCACCATTGAATTGGCCAAAAGTATTGAATTCCAAGGCTTCTTTTTTGAGCGATTTGAACTCATTTTTCTATTCGGCTGGCTGACGACAGCATTCACGTCTTTTACTGCTTATGCGTTTTCTATGACACTGGGTTTAAAAAGACTGATCAAACCTTCCAACTGGATGCTGCTCATCAGCGCGGCGGGAATATTCACAGCAACGCTTTTACCAAAAGGTCTTACTGAAGTTTTTCATTACTCTGCCTATATCCAGATCATTTCCTTAATCGCAATCGTTGCACTCCCAGCCATCCTATTGATTGTCTCGTTTTTCAGGGGGGATTCCTATGCATCATAAGATTTTACTTAGCGGGTTGGTTCTCGTTCTCTTGGCTGGATGCTGGGATAGTAAGGAAATTGAGAACGTCGGGATTGTTACTGGTCTGGCTTTGGACGTCTCTGAAGAAAGTTCCTTATCGATGGTCAACCAATATGTTGTTCCAGGAAAAATCCCCACCCAACAGGAAAGCTCCAATCAGGAAGCTCCTTATCAAAACATACAAATCAATGGAGAGTCTTTCTTTGAAATCATCCGGGAGAATTCTCTCGAGAGTAATCGTCCTCCTAATTACACACACTTGAAATCAATCCTTACTTCCACGCGTCTTTTTGAAAAAGAACGGGTCGATCAAGTCATCGATTTATTCATCCGGGATCATGAATTCAGACGGACCGTCCCTGTGTTCATTACGGGCGACTCAGTAGAGGACATTTTCAGTACAGAACCTACGAAGGAATTATTTCCTTCCATCCAAATCAAAGAGCTTAGTGAGAATTATTTTAAGAATAACAAAATCCCCAGAAACTTAAGCATCGGAGATATGTCCCAGAAAATTTCAGAGGAAACTAACTTTGTCATCCCAGGCATCTCTCTCGAAGACGGTTTTATCAAATCATCCGGTGCGGGGGTCATCTCTGCAGAAGAATCAAAATATGCAGGCTGGATTCCCAGCGAAAACATTGAAGGCCTTCGTTTTATTTATAATAATGTTCAAGGAGGGTACATCGACATAGTTGAGGAAAAAATCGACCAGGGACCGGTAGTTTTAGAAATCAAAGACTCGAAAACGGAATATGATACCACCCTCTCCGGCAACACTTTAACGATGAAAATCACGATTCATATTTCCTCAGTTCTTGGAGAGGACTGGGGAATGGAAAGAAATGTCTATAAAAAAGGTTGGAAAGGTAAAGTAGAAGCAGCAGGGAACCAAGTGATCAAGGATAAAGTAGAACAAGTCATCCGAATGGCGCAAAAAGATTTCAAAATTGACTTTCTCGACTTTTCGAAGAGGGTTAAAATTCAACAACCAAAATATTGGAAGCAACATGGAAAGGATTGGAACAATACATTCAAAGATATTGATGTTTCTGTTGAAGTGAAAACAAAAATCACTGATTTCGGCACACAAAATTTTAATTCAAATTAAAAACGAAGGCTGGCTGCAGTCTTCGTTATAACTTCTTAATCCTAGTGAAGTCTGATCATCAAATCACCTTCTCACGAAAAAGAATCGGATCTACCTTTCTCAATGTAAAGAGTTCAAATCTCAACCCATGAATGAAAGATCTGGATTCAGTAGTAAATTTTTGCATCATTATGAGGAAGGACGTACACTTTTTATAAGAAGAAAGAAAGGATGATGGTGATGGGACAAGAAATCAAAGGTAAAATTGCTTACGTAACTGGAGCCGGCCGTGGTATCGGAAAAGCGACAGCCTTACAGTTAGCAAAAGAAGGTGTTCACGTAGGTTTGATTGCTCGAACGGAAAGCAAACTGCAGGAAGTAGCTGAGGAAGCGAAGCAATATGGAGTAAAAACAAGTATCGCTGCCGTAGACATTTCCGATTTAGAAAATGTTGAAGAAGCGATCCAACACTTAAAAGAAGATTTTGGCAGTGCTGACATTTTGATCAACAATGCCGGAATCGGTTTGAAGGGGTCCTTTTTAGAAACCGACCCTGAAGAATGGAAACATACCTTTGAAGTCAATGTGTATGGGACTTATCACGTAACCCGTGCTGTGTTGCCACAAATGATTGAAAAAGATCAAGGTGACATCATCAACATATCCTCAAGCAATGGGCTGAAAGGCACAGCAGGCTCAACATCCTACAGTGCTTCCAAATTTGCCATCCAGGGCATGACGGAAGCTCTCATGCAGGAAGTACGCAGGAACAATATCCGCGTCTTTACGTTGAATCCAAGCCTTGTAGCGACAGAGCTCGCTTTTGGTGATAACTTGGAAGAACAAGATAAAGAGAAATTCATGCAGCCTGAAGACATGGCAGAGTATATGGTATCCCAACTGAAACTGCACCCAAGAATCTTTATAAAACAATCCCTTCAGTGGGCGACAAATCCATTTTAAAAACCAAAAGCGCAAGCGCCTTGGGAGCCTCGACAAGCTTAAGAACATCCGTAACGTGAAGCGGTTTTCCTTCACGATACGGATGGACTTAAGACCTCGAGAGGCTAGGCGCTGGAGCTGGATGAATCAAAAGCGCAAGCGCCTTGGGAGCCCCGACAAGCTTAAGAACATTCGTAACGTGAAACGGTTTTCCTTCACGAGACTCTGTCATTTCAATACGAAAAAAAACGGGACCTTATCATGAGGTCCCGTTTTTTACTATTCTTCTTTATCCTTCATCCATTGCGGCTTTCCAAATCCTTCAAATTCTTCATCAATGATTTTTTCGAACTCTTCGGATTCGACGACTTCCTTGATATCTTTGACGAATTGTTTATCAAGATCTTCTGTCTTAACCGCAACACGGTTACGGTAATCATCCGGCATATCTTCCAATGCCAAAGCATTGAGTAAATCCATACCTGCAGCCAACGCATAATTACCAGGAACCATAGATAAGTCTTCACTATCGACCAGACGTGGGAGTTGTCCAGCTTCTACTTCGACGAATTCAATATCTTTCTTGTTTTCTTTGATATCTTTCAGAGAAGCACGTAATGGATCGACATCATCTTTAATTGTCACCAAGCCTTCTTCCTCAAGCACGATAAGTGCACGGGCAAGGTTGGTCGGATCGTTCGGCACGCCCATTGTACTCCCTTTTTCAATGCTCTCGATATCCTCGAATGTATTTGAATAAATCCCCATCGGAGCAGTTGGTACAATGATCACTTCAGATAAATCCAAACCATGTTCTTCAGCGAAAGACTCAAGAAAAATTTTGTGTTGGAAAAGGTTCGCATCCAAATCACCATTCGCTAATGCTTTATTCGGCTGAACATAATCCGTGAATTCCTTATTGGTCACTTCATAGCCTTTTTCTTCTAACAATGGTTTGATGGCCTTGTTGACCATATCACTGTAGGGGCCGGAAGTAGCACCGAAGCGGATGGTATCTTTATCAGATGCGTCTGCGCTCCCGGATTCATCCCCTCCACAAGCTGATAAAATAGTCACTGTTAATAGTGTGATAAGTACGGCGAATAATTTTTTCATCTATAATTCCTCCTAAAGTTGGTTAGCTTTTCTTCACAGATTTTGCAACAAAGTCACCGACATATTGGACAACCTGGACCATGACAATGAGCAGGATAACCGTTGTGAACATGACGAAATTATCGTAACGATAATACCCGTAGCGGATCGCCAGGTCACCGATTCCACCGCCACCGATCGCTCCTGCCATTGCCGAGTATCCAATCAGACTGATGGCTGTAATCGTCAATCCACTGATCAATCCTGATTTGATTTCAGGAAAAATTATGTCCTTGATAATCAGCCATGGGGACGCTCCGCATGCAATCGCTGCCTCTATGACGCCGCGATCGATATCACGGGCAGATGATTCTACGATTCTGGCGTAAAACGGAATCGCTGCGACAGATAGGGCGACAGATGCGGCAACCGGACCGGTTGTCGTCCCTAATAAATAGTTAGTAAAAGGAAAAAGAAAGACGAGTAATATAATGAACGGTACAGATCTGACCAAGTTTACGACAACACCTGCAATGCCTTTCACCCATTTGTTTTCCAAAAATAAATTCCGGTCTGTGACAAACAGCAGGAGCCCTAAAGGTAAGCCGACGACCAAAGCAACTATAAGTCCGATCCCCACCATGATCAATGTCTCCAAAAATGACTTATTCAGCTCTGGCAATATCGTGATGAACTGTTCCCACATCTCTTAACACCTCCACTTCCCCTAGTTTTTCCCGCAAACGTGCGATCGCCTGCTGAACTTCACTTTCTTCTCCTGTCAATTCCATAACAAAAGTTCCTAATGCATGACCCTGTATGTAATCGACTTTCCCGTGAAGGATGTTGCCTCGAACTTGATGGTTCTGCAGCAAATCTGATACGACAGCCTCCCTGGCGAGATTTCCTGTGAATTTCATATGGACGATCGTCCCCTTGTTGTTCTCCATCAATTCTTCCGGGATGTTGAAATCGATCACAGTCTGGATGAACTGCTTCGTCAAAGGGTTTTCAGGTGCTGCAAAAATATCGTACGTATTCCCCTGTTCAACAATCCGTCCTTCTTCCATGACGGCACAACGGTCACAAATTTCCTTGACGACTTCCATTTCGTGTGTGATGAGGACAATCGTCAAACCCAATTCGCGGTTAATCTTCTTCAATAGTTTAAGAATCGACTGAGTCGTGTTCGGATCCAAAGCGGAAGTCGCTTCATCACAAAGAAGGACTTTAGGATTGTTGGCCAAAGCCCGCGCGATACTGACCCGCTGCTTTTGGCCCCCACTCAACTGGGCAGGGTACTGATCGGCTTTGTCAGATAACCCGACGAGTTCCAGTAACTGCAGTGTCCGCTCTTTTCTTTCGCTCCGCCCCACGCCTGATGCTTTCAGCGCAAATGCCACATTTTCGAGGACAGTTTTTGCCATCGTCAAATGAAAGCCTTGAAAAATCATGCCAATCGACTGCCTGGCTCTCCGCAAATCTTTTGAGGATAAAGATAGGAGATCGATTCCATCTATGTTGACCTTCCCACTTGTCGGTCTTTCCAATATGTTCATACAGCGCAGCAATGTACTTTTCCCTGCTCCGCTATAACCGACCACTCCATAAATCTCCCCTTTTTCTACCTGCAGTGATACGTCATCCACCCCGGTGATTTGACGGTTTTTGGATTGATAGACTTTACTCAGATGTTCAATCGAAATCATTTGCTTCCCCCCATTTTCAGAAACTAAAAAACTCCCTTCCACATTCGGAAGAGAGTTTCGCATGATAATTTCAGCCAAACTCTTATCTCCCAGAATGAATCATTCTGTAGGAATTAGCACCACTCCGGCTGGAAGGTTGCTGTGACGTCAACGGGCCTCTCCCTCTGTCACTCTCGATAAGAAGTGTTTCGATTCAGTTTTGTTGTTGAACTGTATAATTTAACACTTTAACGTAAATATTTGTGGTTGTAAACAATTTTCCCAATATTTATAATAGGCAACTTATTTACTCAATGCTCAAATGACACGGGAATGGCGGGGAGATTCTGTAAAGATGATGACCAGACCTGTAGTAACAAATCGGTGCGGGCGAAACGGAGCCTGAACACTTACTATATGAATGATCCGGAGAATTATTTACAATATTGACAAAATTACCGCTTGAACTGATAATGATGGGCATATCTAACAAAGGCGTGGTGAAATAATGGAATCATTGAATGTGCAAGGTGCTCCAGCAGTCTACCGTTGTGAGCAAGGAGTTTTAGCCCAATTGCCTGACTTACTCAAAGGAAAACATGTGAACAAAGCTGGCCTCATCCACGGAGAACAGTCATGGAGTGCAGCAGAACCTCACATTCCTGACCTCCCTCTATCCATCTCTTATCAAAAGTATAACGGTGAATGCTCACATAAAGAGGTTGAACGTTTGTGTGAAAACCTTTCGGGTGCTGAGCTCATTATCGGTGTCGGTGGTGGAAAGATTCTCGACTTGGCCAAAGCCTCCGGTGACCGGTTGGATAAGCCGGTAGTTCTGATTCCTACACTTCCATCCAATTGTGCAGCCTGGACTCCTTTAAGCGTTTTTTATGATGAGACAGGCAATTTCGAAGAATACATTGTATTTCCGCGAAGCACTTTGATGGTTCTCGTTGATCCGGATTTATTACTTGCCTCACCCGTAGAATATTTGCGGGCAGGTATTGGGGATACGATCGCAAAGTGGTATGAAGCAGATGTACTGACAAGGCACATAAAGACAAAGCCGGTACCTTTAGACGTTTCACTTCATGCAGCTAAACTATGCCGGGATGTTTTGATTGAAAACGGGTCCGATTCTATCCGTGCCCATCAGCAGCAAGAAGTAGACCCTTCGTTTATCAGAGTAGTCGAAACGATCATCCTGGCAGGTGGAATGGTCGGCGGTTTCGGTGATGTGTACGGTCGGATTTCCGGAGCCCATTCGGTTCATAACGGTTTAACAAAAGTCAAAGAGACACACGGACATTTACACGGAGATAAAGTAGCGTACGGCATTTTGGTCCAACTTGCCCTTGAAGAACGCTTTGAAGAAATCGAGCGGTTATACCCCTTCTATCAGAAAATGCAGCTGCCGAGGTCACTATATGATTTAGGGTTAAGAGAAATCACGAACGAAGCGGTCCAAACAATTGCTCGTTACACAACCAGACAGGGGGAGTCGATTCATTTGATGGGTGTCTCTGAAGCTGATGTCGTCGTAGCGGCTATTCAGAACGTTGAAGAACTTTACCACAAGCAATAGAAATAACCTCCAGGAGTGAAAGCCCCGGAGGTTATTAGAGTTTAGATTCTAAATAGATTCCGCTTGCAGCCGCTTGTGAAAGAGAATGCGTCTCCCCAGAGCAGTCGCCTGCCAAATACAGCCCTGATACGGATGTTTGAAAGGATTCATCTGTGTAAATCTTAGATTCATAGAATTTACTATCGATGCCGTAAAGAAGAGTGTCAGGATCGATTTTCTCTCCTAATAGGCCTTCCAAAGCTTCAAAAAACTCGAGCAAAAATCTAATATACAGCGCTGGAACCTCCTCGTGCAAGTTTCCACCTTCTGCTTCGATGGTCGGGGCAATTTTGTTATCCATGAGCACTTCAGTAGGGCGATTCTTCAACAAATCTGCGAACCGTTGGACGACAATCCGGTTGCTTCCATCGTTGATTCCACCGACAACCCTTTCAGCATATGTAAACGCCATTTCGTAGCTTTCAAAATATTTCGGAATAAACAATGTGAAATTCAAATTGCCGCTTGGTGAATTTTCCTCATGTTGATTTTGGCCATCGGGCATTACCAGTCCATGCTGATGTTTGGGAACGATACGTCCATAGGGGTTCATACAATAGGTCGTAGCTGTATAATCACCGTCAGTGTACTGCAATTTGGTTTCAAAAGTGTTTTTCAATATTTCATCCCATTGATTTTTCCGCATTTCTACACGTATCCCGAGATCCAGTCTGGTTTCAGCCGGCTTCAACCCCAGCTTTCTCGTTTGCTCCAACATCCACTGGCTTCCGCTCATGCCTGTTGCCAGTACGACTTTATCACTCACATAGTCCTCGTCTTTTGTCTCAATCAAGAAATCATTTTCTTTCCTGGTTATGCTGGCAACGTCTGTTTCGAAGCTGAACGTGACGCGTTCCTTCAAGGCTTCATACATCTTCTGAAAAACTCCCCCGGCAAGCTGTGTACCGAGATGACGGACATCTGTGGAGAGCAGTTTCAGCGAATGACTTTCGGCTTTTTTGCTGAGCTGCTCATTTTTCGTACTATATTTTTTTACTCGGTCTGTCCCGAAAGAACACAGGATACGGTCAACTTCGTACATTAAATCCATTGTCTCCTGTTCACCGATTTTTTCAGGTAACTGCCCCCCGAAGTCAGTCGTTAAGTTGAATTTCCCTTCTGATTTTCCCAGACCGGCAAACCCGATATATTTACTGCATCCTCCTTCACATGTGCATCCCTCTCCATGGTCGAGACCACAGGCCCGTTCTGCTAATGGCTTTCCTTTATCAATCACGTGGACTTTCCAATCAGGATGTTTCTCCATTAAGGTGTAAGCAAGAAAAACACTGCTTACACCTGCTCCGATGATTGTTACGTCATTCATTGAAAAAACCCCTTATTTCATGTACGTATTTTCGCGTAAATACAGGTATCAGTCAGCCGCTCCCCATCTACTGACAAGTCTTCATTCCGTAAAACACCTTCCAGATCATACCCAAGCGCTTCAGGGATGGCGCGGCTCTTCATGTTTTCTGATTCACAGCGGATCTCTAACCGTGCAAACTTCAATTCATTCAATGCATACTGTGTCATGGCCCCGACAGCTTCTCTCATATACCCTTTCCCACTATGCCTCGTGTCCACCCAATACCCGATTTCAAGCTTAGGGATATCCCAGTCGATGTCAGGAAAACCCGTGGTGCCGATATATACATCCCCCTCTTTCAGAAAAACTAAATAACGGAGACTTTCACGGGTCAGGAATTTCGCATGTGCTCTTCTTGCGTTTTCCTCTGTCTCCTCAGTACTTGGGAGCTTCTGGGCAAAAACGAGCCATGGTTTCAGTTCATGGATTGATTCCCGGATTGCCTCATTGATGACAGCACCATCTCCTGCTTCCGGTCTCCTTAATAGTAAGCGTTCTGTTTCAATTGATGTTTTAACATCTTTCATAATCGGATTCATCGATTGCCACCCTTCCCCTCCTACAAATTCTTATAATCTATCAAACCCGATATTTGAAGTTTTTTCAATAGATATATTCAATCTTTACCTATTTTTGTATAATAGACGAATATCATTAAACGGAAGGAGGATGGCAGTGAGTAGAAAAAAAGCTTTCCTGTTAATCTTCATCGGCGCGTCCCTCTGGGGGATCATTGGAATTTTTGTAAACCAGCTGTATGAAATCGGGTTTACGCCATTGCAAGTCGTTGCACTACGAGTCATCACAGCGGCTGTACTGCTTATGCTGTATGTAAGTCTGATGAATCGACGGTTATTGATCATCAAACCGAAAGATACCCATTATTTCATAGGGACAGGCATCATCAGTATTGTCTGGTTTAATTGGTGCTTGTTCAGTGCGATCGAGGAAACTTCCATATCAATCGCCTTCGTCCTCCTCTACACTGCACCTATGTTCGTCACGCTTTTATCGAGAATATTTTTCAAGGAGTCTTTGACGTTCAGGAAAATATTCGCGCTTATCACCACATTCACAGGATGTGCGCTCGTCATAGGGTTATTTCCGGGGTGGAATGCTTCGCTGTCATTTTATGGACTGATGCTGGGATTAGGTTCCGGGCTTTTTTATGCGCTTTACAGCATATTCGGGAAGTTCGTATTGAAAAAATATCGTTCTCTGACAGTAACTGTCTACACCTTTCTCCTAGCAGCAACCGGCGTCTTTCCTTTCAGCCGTCTCTGGGAGACCGGCGATCTCTTGATTGGTGTGAAGGTATGGCTGCTCATCCTTGGGCTCGGTCTTGTGTCGACCGTGCTTCCTTTTCTTCTCTATACGAAAGGACTAGAAGCTGTAGAATCCAGCCGGGCATCGATCATCGCAACCATCGAGCCGGTGGTCGCAACGTTCGTAGGTTATTTTGTTTTTGCAGAAAAGATGGATATATGGCAATATGCCGGTGTCGGGCTTGTCATCCTATCTGTCATCATCGTACAAGAATCAAAACGAGCACAGCCTATTGGTGGAAGTAAATCGCTTGCCGGGTGAATAGTATTCCACCGAAAGGGACAGGAACGACCTGGCCAGATACGACTATTGACCAAAGTAAAAAAGCGATCCATTTCATTCAAGGGTCGCTTTTCAAATATTCAGTACGGCTATTTTTATCTTTACGAAGTTATTTTACAGGTCCTAGGGGCAAATCCTCATGCATTCTTTTTCAAGTTGTCCAATGTAAGGAAGTAGTTTAAGATAAATCTCCGGACTTCCCATTCAGGGATATCAGCTTTTCCATCGGTAAACCTGGATTGATGATAAGAGTAATTCCCGAATTGTCCTCGTTTTCCGGAAATCAGTTCCTCCATCACTTTGTTCGTCTTCTCCATATAACTCATGCCTCATCACCCTTTCTACCATCAGTATAACCAGAATGATAACCTTCTATAATTATTGTTTTGATGAGGAGGCATGGAGGTCCATGATCGAAAGTAATCCCCGGACCTGCCTAGCTGCAATCGTGTTGTTATTTTCCTGGAATTCTTCATAATAGTGCTGTTTGGCTCTCCATTTCTTATCCCCGCTTCTGAACCCTGTAACCAGTGCAATCACCCCGAAGATAATAGACATGACTCCGGAGTAATCCGCCATCAAAATCGCAGGGAGAAAGACTTGCAAACTTTCACCAAATGAGGAACGGAGCTGAAAAAGTCTCTTATGTTCGCTCCATCTTTCCTCCCATAATTTCCAAAGTTCTTTGTTCGTTTTCCTGCTCATATAAGTCTCATAGAGAAATATCGCGTAAAACACGACGGCACCTAAATAGATGAGTCCAGGTACTGAATCGAGAAATTGCTGGCCAAATCCTATACAAAGAGCCATAGTCAAGAATAGATACCAGGCTGATTTTCTCTCTTTATTTCTTATCGAAATTTGATTGATGCTTTCTTTTTCTAAAGCTTCTTCCATAACACGTACCCCTTATGTATAAACTATCTTCCATAAATCTTACTACTTTTCAGTTTGGAGTAATTGATTAATCTGTTTTCATCTCATAAAAAAAAGATCAAATATGGCGAAGAAAAACAGGAACCCAAAGAAGAAAATACTAAAAATGATTTTCGGCTTTTTTCTCGTTTTCCTGTATTCACTCCAGGCATTCATCATAAGAGAGCAGGTCAAAAATACCCACACAGCTGATAATGAAATAACAAACTGGGTGAAAAACGGGAGCAAATAAAGAACCAGAGCTATGCTCAATAATATCCAGGCGGTAACCTTTAAAGACTTATCCATGTTGATGACACCTTCCTCCGTCTTCATCACACCAAAGGCTTAACAAATCATAAATTGGATTTTATTCCCTAATATTGTAACAAAAATTTCTATTCCATGATGACTGGAAGCAGCACTTTCCCAATCCGCATTATAAAAGACGGTACATGGATTAAGTTTACAATAATTTTATTATGTATATTATCTGGTGGTAACTCAGTCTCAAGATTGAGATTTTTTCCTTCCCAAGCCACTGCTCCCTTATTCTAGTTTCCTATATAATGAAATCAATAGAAAAGGAGCGATGGTCATGACAGTTATAAAATCGTTAATTACAAAGGTAGTCCGCGGGTTTTCTTTTGTTAAGGCTGGTGAGCGGATAGAGGAAATCAAAACAATTACCGCTGATGAAGCGAGAAGGTTGAAAGTAAACATTCAAATGGGGGTCGGGAAACTGAACATCGCCGGTGGTTCAAAGGAATGGATGGATGGAACCTTCTTGTACAGGGAAAATAAATTAGTCCCCCTGTTATCTTATACGTTGCAAGATGATCAAGGAATCATTTCTTTGCAGCAAAAATCCAATTCGTTAAAAAGGAGAGGCGGGAGTGAGTGGGACTTGAACCTGACAAATGAACTTCCCGTTGAACTTCAGATCGAAACAGGGGCTTCCTCTTCTTCGTTGGATTTATCAGGTACTCAAATTAAGAAAGTGGATATCCAGACGGGTGTAGGGAACTTGGAGCTTGATTTGAGTGGCGATTGGCAGGAAAGCTTTCAAGTAAACCTGGAATGTGGCGTCGGTGATACCACGATCCACCTGCCAGAAGGCATCGGAGTAAGAATAGAAACAGCTCAAGGGCTAGGTAAAATAAAGGCTGATGGATTGACCTATCACGGAGATTCATTGGTAAACAAAGCTTATGGAGATTCAGAAGTCACCATCGATATTGATGCCAATATGGGGGTCGGTGGACTCACATTCAAATCCGGATAAAGCGAAGAGAAGGTCCCTCATGGAAGGGTCCTTCTCTTTCTTACGTCAAAGCCATCTGTAATCCTTTTCTTAACTTTGTACATTTCCTGGTCGGCCTGATCGAGTATTGTAATAAAATCCTCGCTTCCGAAACAAAATTCATAAACACCTATACTGATACTGATGGGGATGCAGTGCTTGGCACAAAAGAAAGGTTCCCTGAAATGCTGGTGGATGTCCTGGCACAATTCCCACGCTGTCCGGTTACCCGCATACAATTCATGTACGATAATGAATTCATCACCGCTCAGTCGAAACACTTTCCCCTTCCCTTCAGCAAGATCGTGAAGCAAAAACGAGATATATCTTAATACTTCATCCCCGATTACATGTCCGTATGTATCATTGATTTGTTTGAACCTATCCACATCTAAAAAAAGAAGCGCATAATCTTTGTCATCATTATCCTGATTCAAGAAAAACTGCTGCAATGCCTGCCTATTCGGCAGACCGGTCAAATCATCATGATGAATCGCGTTCTGCGATTTTTCAAGATCAGCGATTGTCTTATTTATGTTTGTATTCAATTCTCCAAGAATGCCTTTCGTTTTGAGGCCTGACCTGGCTCTCAGATCCCCGTTCCGAACCGACTTCAACACCCCGTTGAAATAGTGGGTGAAACGTCTGACGAAATAATAAAAGACAAGATGGTTAATGATCCCGAGCATAATGCCTGCTGCTACAGATGCGATCAGGAATAGTGTGAAAAGATGATCAGGAATCGGAATCACTTGCGGAAGTATGAATGAAAAACCGAGGCCGATCAAAACGCCCAATCCTGTATAAACAAAGAACATCGTTAATAAATAGTCATTTTTCATGATCAAACGCCCTTTCTGGGGATCGGAAAAAATCAGATGATGCCTGACAGTTTACTGGCTTCACTCTTCAAAGACTCTGCAGAGTCCACAACTTCTTACTTCCTTCTGAATTTTTTCAGTTCCTTCTGATATATTCGAAATCTCTTTAGTGATATTTTCGATATTCTCCCTCACTTCCCCGATCGATTCTTCCACTTTTGTAGACAGCTTACGAACTTCTTTTGCAACAACATCGAATCCTCTGCCATGTTCCCCTGCACGGGCCGCTTCTATCGCTGCATTCAAAGAAAGCAGATTCGTCTGGGCTGCAATGTCGCGGATCGTCTTCACTATCCCTTGAATATCTTCCGCTTGAGAACTCAAACTGTTCAATACTTCTGTATTGTTCCTGGATCTTTTGGCTATTTCATCTATTTTATCGTTCAAATCTTCATGTTGGCTCATGCCTTCCTCCGCCTGGCTATTAAGCGTTGCTGACATTTGTGTAAGATTTATGACGACCTCATTGATATCCGTTTGTCTTTTGGTAATATCTGTCGCAACCTTCAACACCCCGACCACCTGGCTATTTTCATATACAGGCATATAGGTAGCTTCAAGCCAGACCCGGTTCCCAAGAGCATCTTTACGTTCAATTTTATCTTGAAAACTGCGTCCCCTGAGCAGATCTTCCCAGAAATCGTCGTAAGCTCTACTTTGAGAAAAATCTTCAAAACAGAACTTCTTGTGGTGCAGCCCGATCATATCTTCTGCCTTACGAAAATTCATCGTACTTGAAAAAATCTCATTCACATAAGAAACACGGCGATCCGTTCCGAATTGAATGATTGCCAGATTCTTATCGATCGCATTGAATAAAAACTCATGTCTGAAATTATCTTGCTCCCTCGTATGTAACATCAACAACAGTCCTCTCCATCGTAATTTCCAACCTATTACGTCATTCTTAAGTCCTATTTCTTTTGGTTAGGTCGATTATACGTGCAGGGGTTTTAGGAAGCAATTCTGAATGTGCCAAAATGTATATACCCTGATTAAGGAGGTAATAAGCACTAGATTAAATTTTTAGATTTTTTTGCGCCGAAAATAAAAACTCAGCTGCCTAAACCAGCAGCTGAGTTTCAACTTTATCCCTTGATCATCGTGATGAATTCATTTGTGTCGTTAAAAAACGTGTCCACCTTTACAAAACCAAGATTCTCGTATAATCGAATCGCTCGTTTATTGAAGGTTGCGACGGAGAGCCTGATTGGCAGGGTTCCTTTCTGATTGCCAATCTGTTCAATGATAAAACGGGCAAACTCATACCCATTTCCTTTTCCGGTGAGGACAGGGTCCATTCCTAGTCCCATATCGACACATGCTTCTTCATATACACCGTAGTCATAGCCGGCTGGAACTCTAGCACTCGTTCCAGTACAGAAAAAGCCGATGAATGTTTCGTTCTCGAAGACTGCCTGATAACTGCCATCGAGTCTTTCAGCGATCGTTTCAGCATCTGCTTGAACATTGTATAAATCATAAGGAGGCTGGTACCTCCACTGAAGTGACTGTTTAGCGAGAAATTCAGTCATTGGCTGGACAAACTTCGTCATATGCATTCTCCTCTATCTTTCAAGTACTATGAATTTAACAAAATAGCAGTGCAAAGACACACTATCAGATAGCGTTTCCAAAAGTGGCTTCATGCTAACAAACATTCATGATTGTACAGGTAAGCATAACGTAAATCGATGAATAAAAAATGCTGATCCGTAAGCGGGACACTGAAGGTCCGTACCATTTCTTTTGTTTCTATATCAGAATAGAGTTCAGATAACAGCCCTGTATTCAGTACCTTCATCTGCACGACGCTTTCCAGAAAATAGGGACGGAACGCCCAGTTCGAGCCGCGTTTATGTGGTTCCAGTTCCCATTTATCTTCTCTTTTTCTAAAGTTGGCAGACACTTGCTGACCATCGATATGACAAACGAACATACGAAAGCTTTCGTCGTGGAATTGCTCTGTCACCCATTCTATGAATGCATCCGATTTCTTCGGTCCTTCCCACTTGGGTAGCAATCCTTTGACTTTGTTTTCCCATTTTTTCACGAATCCGTAACGTTGTTCGAGAAGGTTCTTTTCCCGTTGGACATACCCCGCTACTTTCTCCCCTAAATCATTGGTAAGCGATGCCTTGTCGACAAGATCGAAGGCTGGATAGGCTAGGTAAAAACCTTGATAATAACGGCTCCCGTGTTTCCAAGCGAAATAAAGCTCGAAATCATCTTCAATGTTTTCAAAGAGGATAGCCGCCCCGATTCGGTTGGCGAGCATGGACAAAGAGTAGACGATGTCCTGGAAAATATCACTGTTCTGTTTGCGGATGATGCTGGCATCGATTTTTAATATATGAGGCTCCAGTTGGCGGATCCGGTCGATGTTCGAGCTTTTGGCCCCTACATGATCGACCGCAATCTGGATCCCGTACGTTTTATAGTAGAGAAGCAAGTGACTTAAGGACTCAAAATCTTCATCGAACTCGTGCTCTGTCACTTCAATGACCACCCGGTCTAAACTAAAGCCCTTTTGTTCGTAGACCAGCAGCGTTTCAAGTAAGTCCTCTCCTTCATTCATCATTAGCTGCCCTGCGTTCCGGTTGATGAACAATAGACCTTTTTTATTCTTTTCAAGCATCTCTGTCATCGCAAGTCTTAATATATGTTGGTCGACTTCCGCTTTGAACTCTTCCGGAACCTCAGGGTCATGGAAGAAAGGGCCGAGACTACACCACTCATTCTCATGCTGATAACGTCCGAGTACTTCATAGCCATTGATGTCATGGTTGATCGCACTGACAATCGGCTGGAAGACGGGCTTGATCTTATGTAAGTTTCCTATGATATCTAATGGATCCATATGTCCCCTCCTCTATACACTTCTATTGTATCATTATACATTAAGTTGACTTTGTCACTAAATGATAGAATACAATTTATCTTGAATCTAATACAATCAACCATACAAGCTGTCTTATATTTTCATATAATAGTTGGAAGTCTAGAAAGGAGACTGACTAAATTATGAAGACTATTGTCATAGACGCCGGTCATGGAGGGTCTGATCCCGGAGCAACCTATCAGGGAAGCCAGGAAAAAACCTTCAACTTATCCATCGCTTTGAATGTCCAGCGTATATTATCGCAGAATTACGAAGTGGAAATCATTATGACACGTACGTCTGACGTAACTCTGTCCCTTGGCGCCCGTACACAGCTCGCCAATCAAAGGAATGCGGATTTCTTCTTGTCCATTCACAATAATGCAGCTGGTGGAAGCGGGTTCGAAAGTTACATTTACAATGGCCCGTTAGTTCCTACTACCCAAGCTTATCAAAACACCATCCACGATCGCATTATCAACACTGTCGGACCGAAATACAATGTCAGCAACCGCGGTAAGAAAGAGGCGAACTTCCATGTGCTGAGAGAATCAGACATGAGTGCACTTCTTCTCGAAATTTTGTTTGTCGACAACCCTGGCGACCTTGCCCTTCTGAAGAATTCTTCCTTCATCAATGATGTAAGCAGAAGCATCGCTGAAGGTGTAGCAGACGCTTTGAATCTACCTGGGAAGACACAACCACAACCTGCCCCCGGAGATCTTTACAGGGTCATTGCCGGTTCGTTTCGCAATCGTGAAAATGCAGAAAATCGAATCGAATTTCTTGCCAATCAAGGGATTGCATCATTTGTAGTACAGACGACCATCTCTGGAACTGTCTATTACCGTGTCCAGGCTGGCGCTTATGAGCAAGAGAAGAATGCCAAAGATCAAGTAGCTCGTTTAAAAAGCATCGGAATTACCGGAGCATTCATTGTAAGGGAAACGGGGACCACACCTCCAACACCTGCTCCGGAACCTCCACAAGAAGAAGGCTACTCTATTCTTGGTGATCAGTATTTGAATGCCTGCCAGCTTGACGATTTTGTAAAAACAGTCAACCCTGATGCCCCTGACCTCGGACGATTCTATATGAAGTACGGAAATGCTTACGGCATTCGCGGCGATATCGCTTATGCCCAAGCCATTCACGAAACAGATTATTTCCGGTTCACCGGCCTCGTTGATGCAGACCAAAACAACTATGCAGGCATCGGTGCTACAGGACCAGGGAATCCTGGTGCGACATTCAGCTCTCCTGAAGAAGGCGTTCATGCACAAATACAGCACCTTTACGCATATGCCTCCACGGAAGCTATCCCGACCGGTTACGCAAAAGTAGATCCAAGGTTTGACCTCGTCAGCCGTGGAAGTGGGAAGACATGGATACAGCTCAATGGAAAATGGGCTGTCCCCGGCACAACTTACGGTCAAAGCATCTTATCCATCTATGAGCGTAATATCGATCATGCCATCGAAGAAATGGACCAACAGAAACAAGTGTTGCAAGATGTGTTAGAAGAATTATAAAAAAAGAGTGGGATAAAAGAATTTTTCCACTATAAAACCCGAACGAATTTGTTCGGGTTTTCTTTATGAAGCAATAAATGCATACGCCTCTACGACAACATACTTGAGGCCACTGAAAAACACTTTTCAACCTAGAGGAACTGTTAAAGTTTGTTGTTGCTTCTCACGAATCGCTTGTCGGTGGATGCTTGCCGCGGGCACGGCCTCAGCTAACTTGGTCAAGAAGATCACTTGACCAAGTGGATCTTCGACTCGTGCTTTCCCCGCAGGAGGGAGTCTACGTATGTTGCCTACGCTTCATTTGATTCATTCTACCCTAATGTTCGTCTTTTCCAGTGGCAGTCATCGTTTTGTCTCAACCTCGGAGGCTCATTTATCCTCTTCACCCTCGAGCACTCGATCCAGTGAAGATTTGTTTTTCTCTGGTTCTTCTCTTTCAACTTTCATCCATTCCCTTTTATGTACCTGCTGGATCACACGAGCGGTCTTGGATTGATCGGTTCCTTCTTTGACCGCATTTCTTATGACATAATGTAAAATAGTAAAGAAAATGATCGCTGCAATAATAATGACTAAAACCATAATAACTCCTTCTCATCTTTTTATTTGAAAACTCTCTCTCTGATCCTTCCACTCTACTGCCACATCAATTTGTTCCATCTCCTCCACATCTACCCCCTGGAATGAAATCGTGTTCCAGTATTGCTTTTCGTCTGGCGGGGATCCTTCAAAGTTGATTGTCGAATTTCCCGACTGATTTTCCATTTCATATGAAAAAATCATCTCCTCAACGTCAGACAGATCTTCAAGTTCACCTTTATAAGTGTAATAAAGATCGTAAGTTTGCCCGGGATCCCCCTCGATATAATCCAATTGTGCATGCCAGTTTTGACTCTGCCCTTCATAAACATAACGATCGTCTAATTCACATCCAGCTAACAGGATCACCAGGAAAATGACGACCATGATGGAGCGATTGGCCTTTATCACTAACATCACCTCCTGTTCTATGATGTACGGGAGGGACGGATCAATGGTTTCACTCAACTTCATACAAATGAGGGATCGAACTAGCTGCGCCCTCACGTGAGACTGCAATACTCGCGGCTTTTGATGCTATGCGGAGAGCATTTACTGTTTTCATATCATTAAAGATGCCACTTAAGAAGTAACCGAGAAAGGTATCCCCGGCTGCTGTCGTATCGATGACATCCACTTGAAAGCTTTTCTGCTTTACCGTTTCAATTTCACTTTGATAAATGACTCCTTGCGCACCTAGTGTCAATACAACCTTCAGCTGCGGAAACTCCCCATGGAAAGAAGCCAATATTTTCTCAGGATCCCTATGGCCGGTCAATCTCTCCCCTTCCACTTCGTTCACAATAAGGTAAGTGATTTTGGACAAATCCAACTGTAACAGTGGCTCGGTCATTGGAGAAGGATTCAGGGCAATGAACATTCCTTTTTTATACCCTTTTTCTATGATGATATCCAAGTCATTGATTTCGTTTTGCAAAACGAGCAAATCTCCTGCTTCAAATCGTGATAAAACGTGGTCAATGTGATGATGGCCAATCTCTTTGTTCGCTCCTCCGAATAGTAGAATGCTGTTTTCACCAGTATCTGTAACTTGGATGATGGCATGTCCAGTGACTGACCCATCCCCTTCAATAAATTCTGTATGTACACCATTCTTCTGTAATTCCGTTAATAAAAAAGCGCCATCGGGCCCGATTTTTCCTGCGTGGTAGACGTCTGCCCCGGCCCTGGATAAAGCAATCGATTGATTCAAACCTTTTCCTCCACAATATTCGCTGTAATTAAGCGATGAAAGTGTCTCACCTTCTCGGACAAAATGCGGAACACGATAGACTTTATCAATATTCAATGAACCGTAATTAAGTATTTTCAAACTGAACTCCCCCCTCTCTTTATTTTAACATTTTTTTATTTCGTATCATTCAAACTGATATTTGATTGACACTTACACTTAAAGCACATAAACTAATAATCAAATGAATGTTTGAATATATAGGAGTGACATGATGACGAATATAAAGCGAAAAGATACTTGTGATACTTTTTGTTATGATGAAGAGCTCGTAGAACGAGTCCAGCCGCAAATCGAAGAGGTGAATGGTGTCGAGCTGATTTTCAAAGCTTTGTCAGATGCCACACGCTTGAAGATCGCCTATGCTATGACACTGGAAAATGAACTTTGTGTGTGTGATGTCGCCAACATCACCGGTTCAACTACGGCAACCGCTTCCCACCATTTACGACTGTTACGTAACATGGGGCTTGCCAAATATCGCAAAGAAGGCAAATTAGTCTTTTATTCGCTGGCTGACGATTACATCCATCAAATGGTGACCATCGCCCTTGCGCATAGTAAACAAACAGACCCTCAAGAAGCCAGGGAGCCATCAAAATGAGTGAACTTAAGAAAAACGAAACCTCCTGCTGCTCAACCGAAAAAACTGAAGCGGTGAGTTGCTGCGTATCGGATCAAACCTCTACTGCATCCAGTTGCTGTTCAGAAGATAGCAGCAGTGTAACGGGCGTTGAAAAAGAATATCGAGTGACGGGAATGGATTGTCCTTCCTGTGCACAAACGATTGAAAAGAATCTGATGCAGTCCCGAAATATTCGCGAAGTCAACATAAATTACAGCACAGCCAAAATGAAGGTAAAAGCTGATCAGGACAGTACCTTTTCCGATATCCCTGCAAAAGTGAAAAAGCTCGGGTTTGAGGCTGCCCCTGTAGAACAGGAAAAAGACGTTGAAACCTATAGCATTGAAGGTATGGATTGTGGTTCATGTGCTAAAACCATAGAAAAACACTTGATGAACCATCCAAAAGTCAAAGAAGTGAGCGTGAATTTCTCGACAGGCAAAATGCAAATCGATCACACGACTGATTCTGAAACGATTATGAAAGAAGTGCAGAAATCCGGTTTCCAAGCCTCCTTGTTTTCCAAGACGGAGTCAGCAGAAAAAGCTCCTTCTAAAAAGGACATAACGACTTGGATTTCCGGGATATTCCTCACTGGCGGTTTCGTTGCTTCCTTTACAGCGCTACCCGAATATTTGGTCATCCTTTTTTATGCGACAGCAATAGTCGTTGGAGGATGGAAACCAGCCAAAAGCGCCTTTTACTCAATCAAAAGCCGTTCGCTGGACATGAATGTGCTGATGGCGTCAGCCGCATTAGGTGCCGCGCTTATTGGGGAGTGGTTCGAAGGGGCAATGGTCGTCTGGCTCTTCGCTCTCGGAAACACATTACAAAATCGCTCGATTGAACGGACCCGTGATTCCATTCGTAGCTTGATCGACCTCACCCCATCAGAAGCCCTTGTAAAGCGCAACGCTGAATGGGTGACTTTACAAGTGAAAGAAATAGCTATCGGGGATACCATCCTCGTTAAACCAGGAGAAAAATTCCCGTTAGACGGTGAAATCACCAAAGGATCGACAAGTGTCAACCAGGCACCGATTACAGGAGAATCTCTTCCTGTAGATAAGAATATCGGGGACACTGTTTATGCAGGTACTGTCAATGAGAACGGTTCGATTGAAGTACATGTGACAAAACTCGTGGAAGATACGACAATCGCGAACATCATTCATTTAGTGGAAGAAGCACAAGAGAAAAAAGCACCCACACAAGCATTCGTCGATCGCTTCGCAAACGTCTATACTCCGATCGTGTTCTTATTGGCTCTACTCGTCATGGTCGGTCCTCCACTACTCGGATTCGGTACTTGGGGCGAATGGGTCTATAAAGGGCTTGCCTTGCTTGTCGTCGCATGCCCATGTGCCCTAGTCATATCCACCCCTGTTGCTATCGTCTCAGCTATCGGCAATGCAGCAAGGAACGGTGTGCTCATCAAAGGCGGAACATTCCTGGAAAAAGCCGGGACCATAAAAGCCATCGCCTTTGACAAAACAGGAACATTGACCGAAGGAAAACCAAAAGTCACAAAGGTATTTCCAATAAATGGTTCACCTGAGGAAATGTTAAGTGTTGCCCATACGATTGAAGCTCGTTCCAGTCACCCGATCGCTCAGGCCATTACCGATTATGCAAAGGAACGTTCTATAGAGGAGCGGCATGGAGAAGACTTTGAAGCGTTAGCAGGTAAAGGAGCGAAAGCAACGATAGAAGGTCTTTCCTACTTTGCAGGTAACCTCCGTCTATACGAAGAAATGAATGTTTCATTGGAGGAGAAGACACGCTCCGCTATTCATCAGCTGCAACAGGAGGGGCATACGGTCGTCATCATCGGTACAGCAAAAGAAATTACAGGGTTCATGGCTATATCGGATACGATTCGCCCAATCACGAAAGATGCTCTCCTTCGGTTGAAGGCAAGTGGCATTGAGGAAATCGTCATGTTGACAGGTGATAACAGAGGAACCGCCGCTAAAATGGCATCCTTAGCAGGAGTCGACCGATCTTTTTCAGAACTTTTACCTGAAGATAAAGTGACTGCCGTGAAAAAACTGCAGTCAGAAGGGAAAGAGGTGGCCATGGTCGGCGATGGAATTAATGATGCACCAGCCCTTGCTACCGCAGATCTTGGAATCGCCATGGGTGGCGCTGGTACTGATACCGCAATGGAAACTGCCGATATCGTATTGATGGCTGACAATTTAGAAAAACTTCCTTATACGATTCGTCTCAGTCGCCGGGCATTGAAAATCATCAAACAGAATGTGTGGTTTGCGCTGATTACGAAATTCGCTGCATTAATCCTCATATTCCCTGGAATTCTTACACTTTGGATGGCGGTACTAAGTGATACTGGTGCCGCGTTGATCGTCATTTTGAACAGCATGCGGTTGTTGAAACAAAAATAAGTGAACTCACTGGAGCTGTTAAAGTTTGTTGTTGCTTCTCACGAATCACTTGTCGGTGGGTGCTTGCCGCGGGCACGGCCTCAGCTAACTTGGTCAAGAAGATCACTTGACCAAGTGAATCTTCGGCTCGCGCTATTCCCGCAGGCGTCACCACCGACCGCTCATCGTGGAATCAACCAGGTCCATCTGATAAGAGTGATTTTCTTGTAAATTGAAAAAAAGCCGAGTTGAACGACAAAATCGTCCAACTCGGCTTCTTTATTTGATGCATAGCTCAAAAAGTTGCAGTTCTTCACTTGCCTCGAATTCTCCTAGCGTTTTTGTGTTTACTTACCTTTCATCCTTAGCATAAGAACCGCTAGTTTCATTGATTTCTCCCAGTTCGATGCGGTTGCCGTCAGGGTCCTGGAGGACAGCGATCGTTCCCCAGTCAAATTCCAGTCGTTCCTGTGAAAAGTCGATACCTCTTTGTTTTAATACTTTTACTTGTTCCTCTAAATGATGCACGTCAAAACGGAGAACGACAGGATTCTGCGCACGATTTTTTTCGTACATGAATCCGACACCCTCCTGTTCCACCATCAAATAACCCTGCGGTAATTCGAACGTGGTGAGGGTATCTTTTACATTTCTCACTTCCAGTCGTAATCCGTTCTTATAGAAATTGATACAATCCTCATAATGTTCAACGAACAAAATTATTCCGAATTCGCGGAAATTCATAATATCCTCCTCTATCTTGGCATTTTCAAAGCATACCCTTCACTTGCTTATGTATTGCTTCCCTCAAACTGTCTAACTCCTGCATATCGAGTAATTTGGAATCGCCCTTTTGAACAGCTATCACTTTTCGTAAAACAGATTGATATTCAGGCAGTTGAAGAAGCCCCCATTCTCCCGCTTCCAGCTTAGAATTAATCATCCCGTCCAGCAAGTATCGATAGACCCGGAGCATATTCAAAATACTATAGACGGGGTCATCATCCATGTCTTCCAAACAATCCTGATAGTCTGCAAGAATCGCATGTTTATAATCTTCGACAGGGATGGCAGGAAAAACCTCCTTAATCGGCGATCCGTAAAGCACTTGCCCTCTCTTGTTTAAAATAGTCAGGTGGGCCGCTAAATCAGCGTCTCTCATTCCTCCCTTATTGAAGTACACCGCTGGCTTCATTTCAAAATGCTCCCGCCAATCTTCACTGAAATGATAATCGAACAAACAAGGATGCTTCCAATGCTGCAATTGTTCCTTATTCAAAACACTGATTTCAATTGGAAATGGATGGTCGGATCGCGCCAATAAATATTCTGTAAGCAGCCTGTACTGTTCATTTTCCAAAGCCTGATCTGTCACTGCGATCACATCGATGTCGCTACTCTCAGGAAAAAAACTGCTCATAGCGAGCGAACCATGTAAATACACACCTACCAATCGATCACCTGCGATGTCTTTGATTTTACCTACCAAGTGCTCCAACACTTCCTTCACCAAAGTCCTTCCCTCCTATACTCTCTGTAAATGCGTATCTTTGAATCCACTTGGATATTTCAAACCGAATCCAAGCATCCTGTCCATCCCTATATGAGCCATCCATATGATCGCTATAGAAAACAGCCATTCATTTGTAATGAAAAATGCCAGTATGACAACAAAAATCGGGATAAGATAACTGTGGAAAATGTTATACAGAATACTCCCGATCTGTTCATTGAAAGCATACCCGATCATAGAAATGTCGGGGACGAACAACAAAAGAATGAACCACAGCCAGCTGTGATTTTCCAGGATGGAATAGAAATAGAGAGAAGCTAGTAAAACAAATAAACCTTCAAAACGGAGAAGTTTTTGTGTCATTGATCAATCGCCTGCTTTCTTGTTTTCCTTTCGTTAATTGATACGTAATGAAACTCAATACGTTTCATTTTCTAGACACAGGATGATAATACAAGTGTTACTATATCCCCATTCTCATAATTATAAGAACGTTTCCAATCTATGGTTTCATAATAGCTAAATGCACTCTCTATGTCATAATCATTCGGGTTAGCTGGTACTAACCAAAATCGGCGGGCATTCTTATGTCCTCTTTCAATTTGATGATAATATTTACTCTTTGTAGTATTGTATTTTTCAGCTAGGAATCTTGCTGCCTCTTGAATATTTTTTGCAGCAAATAAAAACTTGTTGTTTATATGCTTCTGAAAGTTTTTCAGGTACTTTTTCACATTTATAATTGCTTTACTATCACTTTCGGTTGATATACGGACTACCTCAATCATACTATAATAGGAACTGATATTGGAATAATATCCCTGATTGCAAATTAATGGTAGACTCGTTTTTATCTTGAAGGAGGTCTTTCATGAATTCTTATTCTTCTCAAGTTAGAACAAAAATGATGGGAAAGTACAGCAAGCTTGGAACTCCAGGAAAATGGTATCTGGGAGAAGCCCCTGCAAACCCTCAGCCTGGTATTGCTCCTCTCGTATTCATTCATGGAATCAATAGCTCTTCCTACACATGGTGGGAGGATAATGATATGTATGAATTGGCTCGAGAGCATGGCTACGAGACAGCGTTCATTGATGTATCGCCTGTAAAGGATATGTGGGACAACGGTCTATTATTAGCAACGATCATCCCTGACCTTTATGAACATTTTGGTGAGCGATTAACTGTAATCGCTCATAGTAAAGGCGGAATAGACACCCAGGCAGCACTTTTGCATTATGGTGCTCTCCCTTACGTTCATGAGATCATTACACTATCTTCACCGCACCATGGTTCGCAGCTCGCGAATCTGGCTTACAGCAGTTGGGCTTCCTGGCTCGCAGATATAATCGGGAGTAAAAATGATGCCACGTTTTCTCTTCAAACAGGGTACATGAGCTACTACAGAAGTCAAACGGACTCCCTGCCGACAATTGATCATGTCCCTACTTTTACATTCGGGGGAACAGGCTGGGGAGCCTTTGGTACATCTTTATTCTGGGGTGGATTATACTTAAGAAGTTTTGGTGCAAATGACGGGGTTGTTACAGTTGAGAGTTCAAGGCTTCCTTATGCAACAGAAATTCGGGTAGACGACTGGAACCATTATGAAATAAAACGGGGTAGTTCTACCTTCCCCTATTTACAAGACTACTTATCAGAGGGTGGAAGAATCCCCATCACTCAAACGGTCAATGTCGCCAGTCATTCCCCACAAGCTTACCATCCCTCATATCATCAAGGCGGAGTTTACAGAGGATCTATTGTGGAGGTTTTTGAAGTAGAAGAAGAGGTAAAAGAAGTGATCGTCGACTGGGTCAGCAACCAGCCAGACCCTCTCCTTACCTTATTTCATCCAGATGGAAGCAAAGATTATCAAATGATAACAACAGCTGATAGTGAGATTTTCGAAGGAGCCTACCATCACACATTCACCCTTGTATCTCCTGAAAAGGGCAGTTGGAAGCTCCAATCGACTTCTCCCTATGAACGATACCTGCTATCGGTAGCTTATGAAAGTCCGATTAATGAAGAACTTGAAGTGATCGTCGATGCTGATTTGAATTTACTCTTCCAGACCAAAGACAGCTATTTAATTTGGAATAATCAAAGGAAATTAACTGCAGATATCCGCTTAGCTTTTATCAGAAAAGGAGAACGGCAATCGAAAACCAATAGCTGGAAGAACATCAACCAGACCATTTTCACAAAGATTCCTAAATACGGAGAGGGAATCTATAATATTACAGTCGATGTTCATGGTAAAACAGTAAACAACGATGCTTTTAATCGCACCATTATCCTTTCCGTTTATGTCGATCAAGACGGGAACATATACCAATAAATAAAGCCTTTTTATCAATGTTGTATCTGTTAAAAGAATCTGGAGTAAGGGCGTTCTTTTTATAGTAAATCTCTTTGCCATTATACGCTGCCCCTCCTATGCGTCGCTATAGGGTTATCGCACTTTGGGTTCAGTTACTTTCACTAAAAAAAGGTCCACCGGCGTCGGTGGACCTTTTAATCGATTAATATAATTGTTGAAGCGCAGCTTTATCAAATGGCTGCAAATCTTCCGCACGGCCTTCGCGGATTTTTTTCACCCATTCAGGATCGATTAATAGAGAGCGTCCGATGGCCACAAGGTCGAACTCATCATTTTCGAGTTTTCCCATGAGGTTATCGAGACTGGTGGCTTCCGCTGAATTAAAGCTTGTGAATTCTCCATTTAAGCCGACGGAACCTACAGAAATAACCGGTTTACCTGAGAGTTTCTTCGTCCAGCCTGCGAGATTCAAGTCAGAACCTTCAAATTCAGGTTCCCAGAAGCGGCGTGTAGAACAGTGGAAGATATCCACTCCAGCTGATACAAGCGGCTGCAGGAAACTGTCCAGTTCTTCTGATGTTTTCGCGAGTTTTGCATTAAAGTCGTTCATTTTCCATTGAGAGAAACGGAAGATGATCGGGAAGTCTGGTCCGACTTCGCGGCGGCACGCTTCGATGATTTCCACAGCAAACTGTGTGCGGCCAACGATGTCTCCGCCGAAGCGATCTGTGCGCTTGTTCGTTTGTTCCCAGAAAAACTGGTCAATCAGGTACCCATGAGCCCCGTGAAGCTCAATGGCATCAAAGCCGAGGCGTTTAGCGTCAGCAGCAGCCTGCGCATATGCTTCCACTAGCTGTTCCGTTTCCTCTGTCGTCAGCGGCTCCGTTACTTGTTCACCGTCAAGGCTTAAACCGGAAGGACCAACAGGCAGGGCCTCCTCATTTGGGAGCTCACCTTTTTTCCGAGTCATGCCGACATGCCAAAGCTGTGGTGCTATTTTGCCGCCTGCTTTATGCACTTCGTCAACCACGTGCTTCCAGCCATTTAATGACTCTTCTCCGTGGAAAAGCGGAATGCTTGCACCTGATACAGAAGAGGGATGGTTAATTCCGGTTCCTTCTGTAACGATCAGACCTACACCATTTTCCGCACGGCGCCGGTAATAAGCAGCGACATCCTCGCCAGGTATCCCCTCTGGAGAAAATCCGCGTGTCATAGGTGCCATGACTGTACGGTTGTCCAAGTCTAATTTTTCACTATGGAATGCCTCAAATAGAGGTTCGATGGATTTATTTGTAGTTGATGTCAATGTATAGCCTCCTCTTTCTTACCTTGCATATTATGACAAATGCATCCAAGAAAGAGAAATAATCTGCTTGAGTACTCGCACGCTGATCGAACTCCCCCTTTTTCTGGCATAGATTAATGGCAGGATTTATTTATGAAGCTATTAATGCATACACCGCTCCGGGAACATACTTCGCTATTGTTCGTCTTTTCCAAAGGCAGTTATCATTTTGTCCCAACTCCTTCCTATCCGATCAAGGAGCTGGAATCTCTCCTCCCGCTGCCTCATACCGGGTATAAAACTCCTGTAAGAATTGATTCGTCACATCTTCATCATGAATGAACAACATGTTTTCATCGTTGATTTCATTTCCATTCGTACTCCAATTCGTCGATCCGACAATTGTGGTCGGATCACTGGTCGGGTTTGCGGCATCAATCAACATCGTTTTCGCATGCATTTTGCGATCCTCCGCATCTTCATAAACTGGAGCGGCATGATTCCAACGGACATTCGGGTTGTTTTCGGAAGTTTGGCTTGCCGTACGACCGGTCATTTCAATGGAAGCTGACCACCATTGATTCCAGAAGCTCTGATCAAAGACTCCGCGTACATCAAAACCTGTCAAACTACCTTCCATGTCGTCATACGAGCCTTCCCATTTGTATTTCAATTCATCGACAAGGGCTTGATCACTCCAGGCAAATATCGAAAAGTAACTGCTGTAATCCGCCTCATTTTTTACATAAGAAGTCATTTGTCCAATCGCATCATCACCTGCTGAAAAGTACACATCCACTTCTTTCCCTCCAACGTCGACAGTATGAAGAGTGTTGTCCACTTTCCGACCATGATAGTTCGAAACGGCCGCATCCGGGTTCATCCCAGCGCTTCCCCACATTTCATCAAACTCTGTTTTAAATACATCCGCAAGTGCTGAGGAATTCAATTCCACCACGTGCTGAGTGTTCCCTCCAAGGACATCGTTCTGCATGTTCTCTTCTGAACCATATAACCCCGTCACGGTAAAATTCCAGCTTCCAGTAAACACCCACTCCCCGTCAATGACGGCAAATTTGTTATGCATTTGCTGTCCTGGCGAGTAATAACTTCCTTCACTTTTTTGTTCCGCACCGGCAAGTTTATATCCGGTCTCTGTTCCACTCCCTACTTCTACTGTCACTTCCTCCATCCCAGCTGTTGAACTCGGAAGTCCGTACTGTTCCCTGAGCGTTACGTCCTCTACAGCAAACATGATCGAATCGGAGAAAACCGTCGTATCATCACTGGTTCCGATGACATTATCCTGTCCACGTACCAATTTCTCCGCATACAAACGCATCGTTTGATAACGCTCCGCGTAGTGAGGATCGCTTCCATCTTTGGCATCAGCGATGACGCGGACGTCTACCCCTTCAGCAGCTTTTGCCATCAACGCATCAATGATGCCTGGCAAGTTGATTTCATATGTTGCAAGATCGATCGATGTCGTCGCCTGATTGATGCGATGAATCAACCGATCTTCCAAATTCACATTATAGTTGGCTTCGTTACCAGAAGTTGCGTATTGTTCATCAGCACATTTGTTAAAAAACACATTGATGCTTCCGGCAGTTTCACTGACGTTGTTCAAGTGTTCATTCGCCGTGGAACACCCTTCCTCCTCGGAAGTATAGCTGGCAGAAGGTGTTCCCAGTCCTTCTGTATATGTATCAGTCGCTGTACGCCAGTTTGAAGCATCCGTCCCCTCGGTTTCTGGATCGACTCTTTCCATCGTCGCTTTGCTCTCATTATTACCTGCATACCAGGCATCCACCGCATCAATGATTTGTGTACCATCACTAAGTTCAAGCACTTCGCCCGTATTGCCCATGGCCCCTGTGTAAATGAAGTCAGCATCGACATTAGAAACGGTCGAATCGTCCGTCCTTTCAAGTAAGTAATACCCTCCAGCCGGAATTGTGCCCGATAATGAAATCTGCGGGGAGCCATCGGTTGCATTCAAAGACCATCCCTCAAGGGAAATGTCTGAACCAGTCGGATTGTAAAGCTCGATCCATTCATCGTTATAACTCACATCCGTGCCCATCCAGGCCACTTCATTAATGACCACATCATTCGTTCCTGCCGCTTCGGCCATCTGCGACACAGGCAAACTTGTCCATCCTAATAAAAAAATAAGTACGGCTATAAATCCTGGTTTCCATCTTTTCACGTGTTCCATCCCCCATTCACTTTATTCTCGCAATTCTCAACGTACCATAAATCGAGGATAAGAATTCAGAATTTACGGATCATTAACAATAAACACATCGATGGACCTGATTGCCTTAAAAATAGATAAAACTCAAGACACACGAACTTTCCTCATTTTTACTTTTTAAGGATATAAAAAAGCGCCTGACCTCAACCGCATTATCGCTTAAGCAGATTGGGGATCAGGCACTCTCACAAATAGTAAAGAGTCGATTAGATGAATGGATGAATCGAGTGAACCAGACACCATGAGAATGTTGTCCCTTCTTTATTCTCCGGCAGGGAGGACATGGGCATTTCTTCGTATCAAACTCCCATTTGTGGTATTCTTGAATTATTATAGAACATTTAGTCGTGGCAAAGGAAGGACTACAAAGGGGCTGAAAAATCATGGAAAACCTCTTCTCTTCTACGCTTGAGAATTTGGAAAGAACATTCATGCCACATACTTCCGAATATCAGCGATACATCGACTTTCACACGATGAGAGATATGAAACAGGCGATCAAAAGGAACCGTCTTGCTTACTTCGATTTGGATATAAAAGAACTGGTCGAGATGGACAATCGATATATTGTGGATGTATTTTGGAACGGTGTCTTTTTCACTGCGGTTCTTCCAACTTCCGACACCTTCAGGGGTACCATCGAGGTTTACGGAAAGCCACCGAAAACGCTGCTTGGACGGTTTGAAATGGGAGAAGAAGAAAAGGTATTTTTCCCTACATTTTTGAAAGAAGAATTCACGAGAAGAAAAGGACTCAGAGACACATTGATTGATTTTTCTAAGGTTTTGTTCTCGTATTTAGATTCATACGTTGAGAAAAACACGAAAAAATCCCGGGAGGAAACAACTTCCGAACATACCGAAGAAACGATACTCGAAGGCTGGGACTTCCCGTTTCTCGAGAACCATCCTGATCTTCACAAAGAGTGGACATCTTTAAAGAAGCGGACAGTGAAACAATTCAGACGTATGGAAGAACTCGACATTGAAGAACAATACGCCCTCGAAACGATGGTGGAGAAAGACGTTCCAGACTTCATCGACTCGTTTCAGCGCTTGTCCGATATCAATAAGGAAACGCGGAAAAGTGAACTGGTGGAAACGATGTATGATTTGGATAAGTTCATCGAAACGCTTGAGCGAAAAGAAGAAGAAAGTCGTACAATGAACTTTGCCAGACGCAAAGGAATCATTGCTTCCAAGTATAATAAGGAAGACGAGAGTTTCTTGTCACGGAAATAAAAAGTTGTAGAGCAGCCGGTCGTTTTGTTTTTCTTGAAACCAATGAATGGCAGACAGGAGGTATGGACATGAGCGAAAATTCTATGCACAGAGACAAAGAAGCTGAAATGAACGATAATGACCTGAGAGAAGCGATGACTCTTATCGAAAAAGAAGACATCGACCGCCTGAATGAAGAGGCTGAAGCCTATGCAGTAAAGTTCAACTCGTCCAGGGACGAATCCCTATCAGAAGTGATGAGAGAACTTGGTGACCTCGGAGATAAAGAACAACGCATCGCCGGGGAGACGATGGACTCATTGAAGCGCCCGGTGAACGATCTCATGACCAGAGGCAATAACGACATTCCCGAAACACTGAATGAACTCGAGGCGATCGTGTCGGACCTTGATCCAAAGCGCACCGAAGGCAACGGCGTGCAGCGGTTCTTTTATAAACTGAGCAAAACAAAGCCCATCGACCGCTACATGAAGAAATACGAAACGGTCGACTCGAAGATTGATACGGTGGTCCGCAGTCTGCTGGCAGGGAAAGATCGCCTTGAAGAAGACAGCGTCGAATTACAGCTGATCAAAGAGAACGCACAGAAGCGGATTTATGACCTGGACAAGCAAATCTACCTCGGGAAGAAGCTGTTTGAGCTTTTGAAAGAAAAAGAAGCGACAGGCGAATACGACGTGGCACTGCTTACAGAAGGAAAAGAAAAAATCATTACCCGTACGAGAAACATGACGCAGATGAAGAGTGTGCTGCATCAGAGTATTTCTTCCGTTGATATCATTAAGAAAAACAATGAAAAGCTGAAAGAATCGATCCGTAATGCCGTTACGCTGACGAAAAATATCATTACCGTCTCCGCTTCGATCCAGCTCGCTTTGAATAATCAGCGGAAAGTGATCGATACGGTGAACGGCGTCAATAAAGCGACCGAGGAAATGCTGCTTTCGAACTCGAGGAACCTCAGGGAGAATGCAGAAGAAACCACGCAGATGATGGAGAATCCGGCAATCAGTATGGAAGCTCTCCAGGAGTCTTTCGATAACGTATTCGAAGCACTGAAGACGACAGAGCAGTCGTCCGAGCGAATCATCGCTTCAAGTGAACAGTTCATTGAAGAGATGGATACCTTGAACGAAAATGTCCGGAAGAAATTATCTCAGAATAGACAAAGAGCGCTTCGTGAATGAAGCGCTCTTTTGTATGTGGCGATTTGCACGAGACTCCACCAGATAGGTATGAGCAATTTTAACTTTATCATTATCTGACCCGTTTGTACTGCAATGGAGCCTAACTCCCGATTCGTTTATGTGTTTAACGCACTCCCGCTAAGGAATCCAGCTGACCAAACCTCCCTAAATTACTCTTTCATTAAAATCCAACTTGACTGACAGCATATGTTGCGTGCTCTGTGCTGAACCCTTCAAAAGTCAATTGGTCAATTAAACCTTGTCTTGAAAAAGAAGTGTAATCAAGATAATGCTGAGCCATAACAACTGCCTGTTCTTGCCAATCAACGGTGATATTTTCTACACCATATGTCGCATCTTCTGTGCTAAAACCTTCAAACTTTAATTGATCGATCAAACCTGATTTAGAAAATGCAGTATAATTAAGATATTGTTGAGCCATTGCAACCGCCTGCTCCTGAGAAACTGTTACGCTGGCTTCTTTAGCTTTACGCTCTTCCTCTTCTTTAGCCTTACGTTCCTCTTCTTCTTTCTTCGCCTGCTCCTCAGCCTCTTTGGCTTCTTGTTCTTTCTGTTCTTGCTCTTTAGCTTCTTGTTCTTCTTGCTCTTTCTGTGCTTGTTCTTCAGCTTCACGTTCTTCTTGTTCTTTCTGTGCTTGTTCTTCAACTTCACGTTCTTCTTGCTCTTTCTCTGCTTGTTCTTCAGCTTCACGTTCTTCTTGCTCTTTCTGTGCTTGTTCTTTAGCTTCCTGTTCTTCTTGCTCTTTATCTTCTGCGGAAGCTATAGCAGTAACCTCTTCAGCAACAGGGGTTTCTTCACTTATCGCCCCTGCAATCAGTGCTATGACTAGAAGCGCGAACAGGCATCCACCTGACTTCGCAAAATTCCCGAGCCTGTTTCCCTTACCTTTTACAAAGGCTAAAACAAAAAAGGCTAGCACACCTGCTAAAGCTGTTAACATTAAAATTCCTAAGAATGTTTGAAAAGCTCCATCTGTCGCTCCTACAATCATTCCTAGGGCTAGAGATGCGAACAGACATGCCCCTGATTTTGCAAAGTTCTTGAGTCTGTTATCTTTACCTTTCACGAAGCCCAAAACAAAAAAGACTATCGCACCTGCTAAAGCCGTTAGCATTAAAATCATTAAGAATGTTTCCACTGATTACCTCCTCTTTTTTAGGTTTAAACATCTCCTTCTATTGTATTACGTAAAAAGCCATACTTTACCTTTTAATTTGTGTAATTTAAACCCTCTAATATCAGTACCCTGTCCACCTGCTTCTCTAAAAGATAACGCATTTGGGGTCAGGCACATAGATAAACAACCTCAAGATAATTTAAGGTTGTAAATTTTCAGAGTATTATGTATAATCCTTGGAATAAACGGTTTATTAGACTAAAGAGGTGAAATACATATGAGTACTAGTGTCGAGACTTTATTAGATGAATTGAAAGCATTCTTAAGAGATGAGCAAGTCACTACTAATGAAACGATTCTTGAGCACCACAGCAAGGACGAATCCTATCATGCCGGGAATAATCCAGACATTGTCGTTTTCCCTGAAAATTCGGAGGAAGTAAGTGAGATTGTCAAAGTAGCGGATAGAAATGATACACCGATTGTCCCTTTTGGACTGGGATCCAGCCTGGAGGGGCATGTCATCCCTTATGATAAGGGGATTACCATCGATTTTACATTAATGAACAAAGTCGTTGAAATCCGGGAAAGGGACTTCCTCGTCAAGGTCCAGCCCGGTGTAACAAGGTCGCAATTGAATAAAGAACTGAAGAAATACGGTCTGTTTTTCACGGTGGACCCAGGGGCAGACGCAACGCTCGGGGGTATGGCAGCTACCAATGCCAGTGGGACAACCTCTGTCAGATATGGGGTCATGAAGGATCAGGTGAATGATTTAGAAGTAGTGCTGCCGGACGGTGAAATCATCCACACAGGAAACATGGCGCAGAAGTCAGCTTCCGGATATGACCTGACGAGCCTTTATGTTGGTTCAGAAGGGACGCTGGGCTGTATTACCGAACTGACTTTAAGAGTATACGGAATCCCGGAAAATATCATGGCAGCACGAGCATCGTTCCCGACTGTCGATGATGCTGTGGAGGCAGTGGTTTCGATTTTACAGACGGGTGTCCCAGTCGCCCGTGTCGAACTCGTCGATGAAGCTTCCATCAGGCAAGTGAACAGCTTCAGCGAAATGGATTATAAAGAAAAACCTACCTTGTTCCTCGAATTTCATGGGAATGAACCTGGTCTCAAGCATGATGTCGCCTTTATGGAAGAAATCGTCGCAGACCATCATTGTGAAGAAGTCCATTTTGAAAAGGATAATGCAGCCCGCACCAAGCTTTGGGAAGCGCGCCATAACCTGGCCTACGCTTATATCCATGGCAACCCTGGAAGAAAGCTCATGGTCACTGATGTTTGTGTACCCATCTCGGAATTGGCAGGTGCCATCAAACACGGAAGAGGAAAAATCGAGGAATTGGACTTTGAAGCAGGCATCCTGGGCCACGTCGGTGACGGCAACTACCATGCTTTGTTGATGATCGATACAGATGATCCAAAAGAAGTAAGGATGGCGGAGCAATTCAATGAAGCCATCGTGGAATACGCCTTGGCACGAGGCGGAACATGCACCGGAGAACATGGTGTCGGACGGGGAAAATGAAGTATTTGCAGCGTGAACATGGAAGTGCACTGAATGTCATGGAAAATATCAAATCGGCGCTGGACCCTAAAGGAATCATGAATCCTCATAAACTTGTAGATGCGAAAGGAAGAAGCAAATGAAAATACTAGAGACAATCAGTAATCTAGCGGGGAAATACTTTGCATTTTTGGTGATCGGTGTAGCGCTTATCGCCTTTTTCATCCCGGCGCCTTTCATCGGTTTGGGTGCTTATATTACGATCCTATTGGGAGTCGTCATGTTCGGGATGGGGCTCACACTTAAACCCGTAGATTTCAAGCTGGTATTAAGTAAACCTATCCCCGTTATCATTGGAGTAGCTGCCCAATTCGTTCTAATGCCGTTAGTAGCTTTTATGCTTGCCTATCTCATGAATTTACCGGCTGAACTGGCAGCAGGACTGGTCCTCTTGGGTTCCGTTCCAGGCGGTACAGCTTCAAATGTCATGGTCTACCTGGCGAAAGGAAACCTTGCCCTTTCTGTTGCCATGACTTCCTTATCTACCATGCTTGCGCCGATTCTCACACCGTTGATCCTGTTAGCCTTAGCAGGTCAATGGCTGCCCGTAGACCCAGTCGCGATGTTCTTATCCATTGTACAAGTCATAATTGTTCCGATCACCCTAGGGGTTTTACTCAGACGAATCTTTCCGGCAACCGTTGAAAAAAGCGCCACCGTCGTTCCGTTGATTTCCGTTCTCGCGATTATCATCATCGTTTCCGCAGTCGTAGCAGCGAACGTAGAAAGTATCACCACTTCAGGGTTGCTGATTTTTTCAGCGGTCATGATTCATAACCTGCTGGGCCTTTTCCTTGGATATGCAGCAGCTGTATTGATGCGATTGGATGAGAGTAAACGAAGAGCTATATCCATTGAAGTCGGTATGCAGAATTCCGGCCTTGGCGTAGCTCTAGCAACCGCCCACTTCGGACCATTAGCTGCCTTGCCTAATGTCATCGCAGCGGTCTGGCACAATATTTCCGGACCGATTCTAGCAACCTACTGGTCCAAAAAGCGAGTCACAGAAGGGAAAAACATAAAAGAAGCCAAGTCCGTCTCCAAACAAGCACAATAGTGGAGACAGTCTCCCTGGCCATGCACCATAGGTTAAAGATTTTGAGAGTCACCGCCACCCTCCTACTCTAAAGTGAAAAGAATAATTAGTGTAAGAAAAGAAAGAACCTACTCCCTCATTAGGGAAGTAGGTTCTTTGTTAGGTAGCTCTAGGGAGCAAGGAGAAAGTGTAAAGAATGCCTTAAATCCTGTCGCCCATTCACAGTATTTAATAGATACTAAAGAATAAGATATAAAAAGCCTCAATATAATCGGTTTACAGCTTTACTCTATTATTACGAGTTTAATTTAGATATCAGTAATAATAATAAAAAAGTCAGACAATAACCAGTCTGAAATACTACCTCAAACCAGCAGCGAAACGATCTGCAACTTAGAAGGCTGTTGGTGTGGAAATGATACGCACCATTATATTGGAGTATTTAATCCCATAAAATAAACTTTTCAAGGATAGAATACTATCTCAATAAATTAAATTGGAGTAAAAACAACTAAATTCTGACCCATTATCTAATAGTAAATCAGAGCATTTATATATTCTCTTTTTAATCAGATTGACACTGGTGAGCTAAGCACTGAACATTAGTAACTTTCGCAAGGAAAAGTCACTTCCGGATAACAGAGGATGACTTCTTCTGCGTAACAGATGGGTGCCTAGAATTCACAAACGAGCAAACCACCCCAGAAAAATTGAATCTGAAGAAGTACCGTAAAGCGAATGGGGACAATAGTTGCTCCAGAAAGGCCGAGCTAGACGAATGGTCTCTAAGACCGAAAAACGGTTGGGGAATGTGGAAGAGTTTCACAATGTATGATCATCTATCCACCAGAGTTTTGGCATGCTGAGATAGCGGTTACGTACTCGGCTGGAATGGATACCTGGCGATGTACTTCCTTACAAAAGACGAACCAATTATACACTTTTTGAACGTTAATACATCTCTTATCAGATCGTCTTGTGTAGAAAAGCAAGGAGTTCTATATTCCCTTCCCTCCGGTACCCGACTTTCGATTATCACCTAGTCTAGCAATATTAATGTTTTATTTGTTTGAAAGTTACCTTTCTTAAAATATGCAACAGTATCATCAAACTTAATTTTATTCGTAATGTAAGATGAATTAATCATATCATTAGACAAACAATTAATTACGTAATTAAAGTCCTGTTTCGTTGCGTTTCGACTTCCGAGTAGTGTTAGTTCCTTAGAATGAAAATCGGGATTAAAGAAACTGATATCATCTTTTACCAAACCTACTAAAACGAGCTTCCCACCATGACCTACATAATTAAAGGATTCCATCATTGAATGTTTATTACCAGTTGCATCAAAAACGACTGTTGGTAATGAGCCATCACCAGTATCTAACAAATGTTGCAAGACATTTTCAGAGCCATTTATAGCTACATCACTTTCAGCCCACTTTTGACAAAAATTTAAACGTTCTTCATTTAAATCCATTACGACTGTTTTTGCCCCTTGTAGCTTTGCAAAGCGGGCAACCCCTAATCCAATTGGTCCTGTCCCAATAACTAAAACCGTATCATCACTCTGAATTTGTGCTCTGCGTACAGCATGAGCTCCAATACTAAGTGGTTCTACAATTGCCGCGTCATCTAATGTTAATTCATTTACCGGTATCACGTGACTGGAAGGCACTGTTACATATTTCTCCATTCCACCGTCAGTGTGTACACCTAACACTTTCATATTTGCACAACAATTTGTTTTCCCATATCTACATGCATCACATTTACCGCAATGTAGATAAGGTATAACAACTACTGTATCCCCAATATTAATATCTCCTACTCCTTTACCTACCTTATCAACAATACCGGAAATTTCATGTCCGAGTATTCGGGGATATGTGAAAAATGGTTGATTTCCTTTGAATGCATGTATGTCAGTTCCACAAACACCTATCCTTTTTATCGCTAATAAAACATCATCCTCTCCAATTTCAATGGGGGTTCTTTTATTCGCTACACTCATATTCCCTGGTTCTATACAGACTATTGATTTCATAGGTCACCATCCCTTTCTAACTTTAAAATTGCTGATGTAATCCCCTCTCTGTCAATACGTATAAAGTGTTCTGCCACGTCTTCATACAGATTACCTAAGTCCTTATTATTCTCTAAGAAGTCAACTTGAATCAAATTCTTGATAAACGCAACTAGAGAGTCTTTTGAATTGTCAAATTCATTATAAAACTGGTGGAACTTGTTAATTACGTTGGTATCATCTTTTATTTTGTGTGAGTGAATTTCTTGCACATCTTTGAAAAAATAAAGTAATGATGCAAAGACAAACGTTAATCGTTTGGGATTATCCCCAAATTTGATCCGATATTCATATATGCTTGGCCATATTCGTGTTTTAAATTTTGCATAACTATTTAAACTTATATCAATCAATCTATGATTTAAAAAAGGATTAGCGAATCTATCGAATGTTTCTTTAATGTAGGTTTTTGCTATTTCTTTCTCGCTTGAAGGTAGCGTAGTAACTATTTCTTCCTCTACAGTATTACTAATAAAAGGAAAAATTAACGAATCTTCCACACACTCACGAACAGTTTCAATTTCACTTAATATCCCAATTACTGCAAGCATAGTATGAGGTCCATTCAGTAACTTAATTTTCAATTCTCTATATGCGGAAATATTATCAAAGTGAACATTCAAGCCTGCTTGCTTAAACGGGAGTTTTTCTTCAACAGATGAAGGTCCTTCAATAACGAATAAATGATAAGGTTCCGCTACTGTTAACAACTCATCACTATATCCAAGATGGTTAAATATCTGCTGGTCTTCTTCTTTCGGATAACCAGGCACAATCCGGTCAACAAGTGTATTACAAAACACACATGTTTCATTAATCCATTGCACGAAGGATTTAGGTAGATTCCAATCCTCAATTATTTTTAAACAAATCCTTTTTAGTTCCTCCCCATTGTTTTCAATAAGTTCACATGGTATAACAATCAACCCTTTAGTTTTTTCTCCATTAAAATAAACATATCGATGATAAAGAAGTGCGGCAACTTTACCAGGAAAAGATAATGGGGATACATCTTCCAAGAAATCCTCTTTTTCATAGCGAATACCAGCTTCAGTAGTATTCGAGAAAAGAAATTCAATTTCTGGTTGCTCTGTAATTTTCAACACGTCAGACCAATTCTTATAAGGGTTAATTGCTTTATTGATAGAATTGATAACATGTTTTTTATTAATTATCTTCCCATTTTCTATACCACGTAATATTAATGTGAAAAGTTCATTTTGACGGTTAAGTTTTGGAACGGTTTTGCCTCTTGGAGTTGCTTGAATTGAAGCCACCTTCCCTGCAAAATTACTCTTTTGATTCATCTCGTAAATCATCCAGTCAATAAAACCTCTAATGAAATTACCATCACCAATTTGAATTACTCTTTCTGGATAATCAGCATTTTCCTGAACTAGCTTTTTATACATTTCTGTTTTTAAAGATGATAATTTTCTCGTCATTTGTTACAACCCCATATTTGGATATATTAAATTAATGAAACGAAAACAAGTGATTTCATTAATTGTTTCCGTTAGTTTATTAACCATTTTAATACTATAGGTTTCATGGATATTTTTTCTAGTTAGATATCATTTATTCTGACACAAATGTATTGGTTAATTTACCCAACTTTTCAATCTCAACTGTAACTTGATCACCCGGCTGCAAATACGCACGTTCTTTCTCAGGCAATCCAAGAACAACCCCTTCTGGTGTACCAGTTAAAATAATATCTCCAGGATTAAGAGTCATATATTGTGAAATATAACTGATGATTTCATCACAGTAGAATATCATATCTGATGTATTTGAGTTTTGACGTAATTCTCCATTAACTGTTGTTTTTAGCGATAGGTTATTTGGATCGCTTACTTCATCGGCTGTGACTAAATATGGCCCTACCGGACTAAAACCATCACACGTCTTACCTAGTAACCACTGATTTGTTTTAAATTGTAAATCTCTTGCTGATAGATCGTTTGCCGTGCAATATCCAAAGACATAATCCAAGGCTCCTTCTTTTGAAATATACTTTGCAGATTTTCCAATAACAATTCCTAATTCCACTTCATAGTCTAACTGGTCTGTTTCTTTAGGTACTGTAATATTACATGAATTTCCAGTCAATGTGTTATTGAATTTGTTAAATAGTATTGGTGATTCAGGATAATCTGCATTTGTTTCCTCAGCATGCTTTCGGTAATTTAAGCCAATACATATTATCTTGCCTGGATCAGTGACAGAAGGCCCCCATTCCACTTCTTTTTCATTAAGTATATAAGGAGAATCCAAACTAATATCAAGGTTACTAATATAACTATTTAACAAAGATAAAGTTTCATCTCCTCCATTAATTAAATCCATTACATCTGTGGGTATATTTTGCATAGGAGTGATAGATAATGCTGCTGCAATATCTATTACTCCTTCTTCAACTTTAACACCTAGTGAGGGACGATCATTTTTCAAAATTGTAACTAATTTCATAGCATTTACCTCCAAAACTCTACTATTTTTCACACTATTAATTGTTGAGACGATTAATTGATCACATGACTTTCCTTTAAAATTAATTCTTTAACAGGGTTAGCTAACACGCCGATTTCCGGAATTTCAATTTCGATACGATCTCCCTCTTGGAGTGTGAAATTATTTGGCGGTACAATAGGCGTGCCCGTTAATAAAACTGTTCCGTCAAAATCTCGCTTGACGACCCTTGAAATAAGTTACTCCCGAAGCCCATACTTCAGGCGCTGCAACTGGAGTAAATAGATTTAATTCATCATATAAAAATTCCTCTGTAGGTGCATAATCATCGATTAATTACTGAACTAACATGGAAGGTGTGCATTCCTTGTTTTCTGCATCATTTACTAACTCCATAAAATCAGAGTAAGGTAAAGGGTAAAAGTGCTGTTGAGTGATGAAAACACCTAGAGTTGGCTTTTATTATTTTAGAAACGAATAATCTTCAATTAAAATCCTCCCTATAATTTCCTTTTGATAATTCCTGGGCTACTGTGTTTCAGCTAACCGCCATATACTAAATTCGTGGTTTTTATACTTTTCGGAAGCCGTACTTTCCCCATTGGCAACTTGTAAAATTTTTGTATAGATCTCTTCACCAATTTGCTCAATCGTGTAATTTTGATCAATTATCTTTCCAGCATTGACATCGATATGTTCGGGCATGTTTTCATATAATTTGGGATTCGTCCCAATTTTTATAACTGGAGCAATTGGAGAACCTGTGGGCGAACCTTTACCGGTAGAAAATAAGACAATTTGTGCTCCGCCGGCCACCAGTCCCACTACAGATTCCACATCATAGCCTGGTGTATCCATAAATATAAATCCTTTTTCTCTTGGCTTATGGGCATAATCAATTACTTCCATTAATGTAGAATTACCACCCTTTTTAATACATCCAAGAGACTTTTCCTCCAGTGTAGTTAAACCACCTGTTTTGTTACCGGGTGAAGGATTTGCAGCTTTAATATCTTCTCCCACAGCTTTTGCCCTTTGTTCATACCTTTTCACAATTTCCAAAAATCTGTTACTTACTTCTTGATTAACTGCTCGATTTGCCAAGATATGTTCCGCACCCACTGCTTCAGTTGTTTCAGCCAAAATACTGGTGCCACCATCCTCTACAATTAAATCAGAAAGGGCTCCTATCGAAGGATTGGCAGTTATTCCCGACCATGCATCCGAGCCACCACACTCAAGTCCAATTATTAATTCAGAGATATCAGCCTTCTCTGTTTTTTCTTCCTTACTTCTCTTCATTGCATTTTCAAGCCAGGATTTTCCATCTTTCAAACATTCAGTTATAGATTTATCTTTATCAAATATAATGGAATGAACATGATGACCATTCTTTTTTAACGTTTCTACAATTCCTTCAGCAGGGTCTTTTGATCCCATCCCTAAAAATAACGCAGCACTAACATTTGCGTGTCCTGCTGTTCCTTCCAACGTTTTAATTGTTTGTTCACTGTCTTCGGAGTATTGGGATTGTCCAGCTTGGTGAACAACTGGAATAACACCTGGAACAAGACCAGCCAACTTGTTGGTAAGCCCAGCCAATTCACCAACTGTATTAATAACAATAATATGATTTCTAACCCCGATGCTTCCATTTGCTCTACGGTAACCCTCAAATGTTCTCAACGTTAATAAACCTCCTTTTGAAAACTTTTATCTTCCTCGGTTAAGCCGCGGACATTAAGTACATGCACATGATCACCAATTGCAATATCCATCGTTGCAATTCCCATGCACTCCCCATATTTGATAACTTTACCATCATTAGGAATTGAGGAAATCGCTACTTTGTGCCCGTAAGCTATCTTTTTCAACACGGTGATTTCTTCTATCCCATCTTTAATAGATAAAGTTTCTCCAACTTTTAAAGTTTCAAGCGCAACTGCAACATTATCTTTTTCATCTAATTTAATAGCATTGACTTTTTGCCCCATCAGTATCGCTCCTTAATAGGTAGTTCCTAAGTGAGGTATGGAAAACTCTCCCAACTCTAACATTTCAACTTCTGTTTGTTTTCCTGAACACACCTCTAACAATTCCTCTATAATTCTTTCACTCTCTTGGTGAACATTACTTCCTTTTATTGTGTAATCAATGAGTTCGTCAAATGAGCCTTTATTACTTTGGGGTGTTACTGTCATACAAGGCAAAGCAATCGACCCCGTCAATACTCCCCTCTTACTTACGACCAACACGATATTACAACCACTTGAAGCCATTTTTGATAGCGATTCCACAATATTACTAGAAATCTTCATTAAATGAAGACCATTCTCTTTTGGAATTTCACCATAATCTAAGATACTGTTTATAGGAACTGATCCTGTCATCTCTGATTCTAGTACCGCCAGATTTGTTTGTTCTTCCGTATATTCATTACCATTAGTATCTTCTATAGTTGGATCTTTCCAACGCAGACGATTTAATCCCTTACTAGTACTAATCATTTTTTCCTTTTCGGTTATATCAACCATTCGTTCGGATAATAAAAGCCCAGCAGGTGCTAGAGTTTTAGAAAGTCCCATAATCACGTTTGCATCGTTTTCAACTAATCTATTAACAACATTCCCTATTACCGGACCAGTTTCTGTTAATGAATCGTGATCCGCATCAACATTTAGGACCCCTACCGTTAACGATGATAAGGACAGTTTGGTTCTTTCTTGTTCCATTGCCTCTTCCGCCCACTTTTCGGCAATCGATATCCCTTTTTGGACTGTATTAGTGCCTCCAGCAAGTTGTTGAATTCCAATTCCTTTTATTGGTTTTGTTTTAGGAATTTGCTTCAATAACCCACTTACTTGATTTGTTTCACAACCTAATCCCACAAGTAATGCAGAGTGAATATTCGGGTTCGCCGACATACCCACAAGCATATTTTTTGTTAACTTTAAATCATCACCAAGTTGGGCACAGCCATTTGCATGCACAATTGGAATAGTCCCACTTACCTTTTCAGAAATTTCACGTACCACAGCGCTAGAACATATAACGGATGAAACAATACCAACATAATTTCTTGTTCCCGCTGTTCCATCATCCCTTTTAAATCCCTCATAAGAATAATTCATATTGTAAGCGCCTCCAGTGTTAATTAACCATTAGTTAAGGCTAGTACTAACAGTAATAGATTCCTTGAAAAGAAATTATTTTTTTATAATATGATAGTAATTTATTACTATCATATTACTAATTAATCAAACTTACTAAGCTTATATGTGCTTATCCCTTTACAAATACTGTTTTTATAGACGTGTAAAATTCAATAGCGGTTCTATCTCGCTCTTTGGAGTGTGAACTCGATTGTTTCATTCCACCAAACGGTGCTTGTAGTTCTACACCAGCACACTCAGCGTTTATACGAACCATTCCCGCATCCATATCTTCAATAAATGAAAGCATATTACTTATATTTGTTGTGAATATGGATGCGCTTAATCCAAACTTTGAATCATTTGCCATATTAAGTGCATCCTCTAAAGTATCTACCTTCATCAGAGCAAGAACTGGTCCAAATATTTCTTCCAGTGCAATACGCATATTGGGGGATACATTTTCAAATACAGTTGGTTCTAGTTTTTTAATGTAAATAATCTAGTAATTTAATACGATAAATCCCTAATTAACTGTAAAAAAATCAAGGCAACGAAATTGTAAGTCAAATATTTATCAACCTCCTATTTTCCATTTACTACCCCCCCATCGATATACATAGGGGACCCCATCATGAACTTTGATTCATCTGACGCTAAATATAACGCTGCATAAGCGACGTCTATTGGTTTTCCAAGCTCCTCGCCTAACTGACGTTTTTTAATAGATGAAATTGTGGCTTCAGGATCCGGGGAATTTGATATATAATCCTCCACGAAGGGAGTGTAAATCGTTCCTGGCATTAAGGCATTTATACGTAAATTATATTTAGCGTAATCAACTTGCATAGATTTTGTTAATGACAACACTGCACCTTTTGTTGCTGCATAGGAAGAACGATCAGCCAATCCTATTTCTGCAATACAAGATGACATATTTATAATAGTCCCCGACCGCTGTTTTATCATGTGGGGAATGACGTATTTTGAAACTAGGAATACCCCATATACGTTTACCTTAAATACTTGTTCCCATGTTTCCGGTTCTATTTCGTGAAGCTGACCAACTCCACTAACTCCAGCGTTATTGAAAAGTATATCGATTCTTCCAAACTTTTTTATGACCTTGTCAACTAAATGCTTTACATCTTCCATTCTCGTGACATCCCCCTGGACAAAAAGCCCTTTACCATTATTGGAAAGAATTTCGTCTATTGTTTTTTGACCAGCCTTTTCATTTAGATCATTTACGATAATGGTGGCACCTTCATTTGCGAACAATACGGCTGTTTCTTTTCCAATTCCAGATCCTGCACCAGTTATAATTACAACTTTATCTTTTAATCTCATGGTTTCTCCTTTTTAGAAAGTATTCGGCATCCACATGGTTAAACCAGGAATAAATGCTAACAACAATGCAACTAAAACTAGTAAAATTAGAAATGGTAGACTAGCTACTACAAATTTTTCGACGTTTGTATTAGTTATTGAGCAAGTTGTATACATAACCGTTCCTAGTGGCGGTGTTAAGGTTCCAATACTTATACAAACAATAAAGAAAATCCCGAAATGTACTGGGTCTATTCCAAATTGGTGGAGCATTGGCATAAACAAAGGGGTTAATATAATAATGCTTACATTCCCTTCGATAAACATTCCAATTATCAATAAGAATACAAGAACAACAAGTAAAAATGCCATTGGTGTAGATACATACTCAGTCATAAACATAGTCATTCTCTGTGGTACTCGTTCCAACGTTAACACCCAAGCAAATGCCGAGCCTGCTGCGATAATAATTAATATCGAAGCAGCAGTATGTACTGTTTCTATGATAGCTTTTATTAGCTGTGAGAGTTTCATTTCTCGATAGACAATTAATCCTAAAAATAGTGCATAAAAAACCGCAATTGCACCAGCTTCAGTGGCACTAAAAATCCCAAAACGTATGCCACCAATAATAATTAACGGCAATAATATGGCGAGAAAAGCATCTTTTGATACTATTAGAAATTGTTTCATTGTTGTTTTTTCTTGTTTCTCCGTTTCTATTTTATGTTTTTTCGCATAAAAATGAACGTAAATCATGAAGCTTATACAGAGTATGGCTCCAGGAATAACTCCTGCTAAGAACATACTTCCTATCGAAACATTTCCAATAAAACCATATAAGATCAAAGCAATTCCTGGTGGGATAATTGGTGTAATTAAAGATGTACCTGCCGTTAAGGCCGTCGAAAAAGCACGACTATAGCCTCTCTTTTCCATTTCAGGAACTAAAATTTTTGATTGCATAGCTGCATCTGCGATATTCGAACCAGATAATCCTCCCATTAGCGTACTAAGGACCACGTTCACTTGCGCTAGTGACCCTGGGAGGTGCTTTGTAATCATTTGCGCAAACCGAAGCATTCTGCTAGTTATCCCTGTATAGTTCATTAAAATACCTGCTGTAATAAAGAAAATTATAGCAAGCAAAGGAACTGACTCTAGTCCACCAATCATTCTTTGTACTAAAATTTCGGATGAATAACCATCATTAAATAAAACGTAAGCAACCGAACTTATAATTAAACCGAAGGCGATTGGAACATTTAGTAAGAATAACCCTAGTAAGAGAACTAATGCGACAGCTAAAGCCATTCTAATCTTCCCCTCCTTCGTTTCTAAACTCGGTTCGTAAAGATAAAATAAAATTTCTCGTAAAGTGAATAGCAGTTATTGCCCCACCGATTGGAACGGCTATATCAATTAGTTGATAACTCAAACCCAAAATTGGTGTTAATTTACCTGTGGCCATCATGGTAAATTTGGATCCAAGATAAATAAAAACGTAAATAAGCACAAAATAAATGGCGGCTGCCCGAATAATTTCACTTAAAATCCAAAGGGGTCTCGGTAGTTTTTTTACAAAGAAATCCACACCTATATGACCGTTACGCTTCATTGATGAACTTATACCTATAAATACAAACCATATGAATAATCCAAGTGCAACCTCCATCGTCCATGCAATCGGTGCATTAAATATATAACGTAACAGAACGTTTATGCCCGTTAGCAGAATCACCCCAACAAGAGCGAGTGATGCCATTACATCATCTATTGCATTAAGTCCACTTTTGACCACCAAGTTTCACTCCTTTCGCGCTCAGAGTTTATAGGGCAAGCAGCTGAATGACCATCTATATAGCATACATGCCCCAAAACTCTACTAACCAATTAACTATTAACTGTCCTTTAACAACTCTTGAATTTCATCATATAGCCCTGGTGTCCATTCAGAAAATTCTTCATAAACACTTTGTACTTTTTCTTTAAATGCTTTTTGATCAACTTCATGTAGTTTTACACCGGACGATTCAAATTCTTCTAATACTGCTGCAGTCTCTTCTTCCAAGACCTCTCGTCCATATTTGGAAGCCTCTTTTCCCGTTTCTCTTAAAATTTCAACTAGGTCATCAGGGAGCTTATTAATAAATTCAGTCCCTGCAATCCACGAGGTGATAAACTTTTGGTGACCTGTTAAAGAAAGGTTTTTAGAAACCTCATGTGCTTTAACCCCCTGTAGAACTGGAAGTGGGTTTTCTGCTCCATTTACAAGACCTTGTTGAAGTGCCGTATATAATTCCCCTAGTGGATATGGAGTCGCCGCTGCTCCCATAGCATCGAAGGTTTTGATAGACATTTGATTATCCGGAACGCGAATCTTCATTCCCTTTAGGTCTTCTGGTGAGGTTACCTTTTCATTTGTTAAAAGGTGACGTTCCCCGTAAACTGTCTTAGAATTTACAATTTCAATATTCTGTTTGCGTAAATCATCTCTAACTCCTTCAAACCAGTCAGTTTCTGTTAAGTATAGCAACTGATCAAAATCTTCAACTAAGTAAGGTGCTGTTAAGATTCCTGCATCTGGGACATAGTCCATTAAGAAATCATATCCAGCCATAACAATGACATTGTTACCCGACACGGCTTGTTCAACAACGTCTTTCTCCGCGCCTAATTGTGAACTTGGGTAAAGATTTAATTTTAACCGGCCATCACTTTTCTCTTCAGCAAGCTCTTTCCATTTTGTAGCCAATTTACCTATGGGCTCGTCAGGTTGATTACCATAAGCAACATTGATTGTATAGGTGCCTTCATCTGATTTAGCCTCCGCATTGTCTGAACCTGTTTCGGAAGAGCATGCAACAGTAAATATTAGTAACACAATTGCAAAAAAGCTTAGTTTTAACTTAAGAAATCCTTTCACATTCATCTCTCCTTAACCTTATTTTAAATCAAAAAATTCTGAATCTTATAGGTGTAATTAACCTTAAATACTATTTGATTGCCAAAACTAATTCTTTCCATAAACTCCTAACAATCGCCTTCAAAATAAAACGGTTTTATTTAATTTTATATAATCACCCCCTAAATTTTTCAACAGTTTATATATGAATGTTGGCACCTCAATTACATTTATTTCATTTATTACATTCAACTGATGGTGCCAAGTTTCACACATGACTATTAATCGAAAGTATTTTTGCTAAGGAAATTATCTCCTTTTTACAAAGCTCACTTTTCTTCTCCCAATTATCAAGTGGCATTGTAAAACTTACAGCAGCTATAATTTCATTTCTCTCGTTCCACACTGGTGCCGCAATACAGGTAAAACCTTTCACTGACTCTTGGTTCTCAATAACATAACCTTTTTCCCTCATATCGTTAATTTGATTCTGTAAATCATGTAAATTATCTACGGTCTTATCCGTTAATTGTTCGAAACCACTTTCCTTATACATTTCGGCTAGATCGTCTTTTGAAAATTTAGACAACATTGCTTTCCCCATTGCGGTAGCATGTGCTGGTAAACTCATTCCAGGTCCCGATGCAATTCTTACTCTTGATGGCCCCTCTTTTTTTGCTATATATATAATTTCGTTCCCCTCTAAAATTGAAAGTTGAATAGTTTCTTCTATTTTTTTCATTGCCTTTTCTGCTTCTCGATTAAAAAAACCTACTAAATCAAACTGTTGAAAATATTGAGCACTAAAAAATCCTAATCTAGTTCCTAACGAGTATGTTTGATCACTTTCTTTATAAACCCACCCTAATTCTTCTAACGTGTTCAATATTGAAAAAAGTGAACTCTTATTGATATTACTTCTTCTTGAAATTTCAATTAACTTTAACTTCCCTGGCTCTTTTGCAATTATTGTCATGATGTTGTTCGCTTTTTCAATTGCAGGTACCCAATATTTATTTCCCATATTATCCCTCTTTGGTTTAGTATATTAAACTAAGTTTTGTATACGCTTTCAATATTCAAACTACCACGAATTTTCAGAATAATCAAGGGTGTTTTGGGAGGATTTTCTATTTTTTAAATAAAACTATTTTAAAAAGTCTGGGAGTTTTACGATTCGGAGTACAAATGGAAGAATAATAATTTAGAAAACAGGTGGAAGCCAGCCCTCTCCGGTGGGTAGTAATATATTTAGTTTTTACTTTCGACTCCTCAATATTATAAATTTGTTCTTAAAAAAATTTCTTTTAAAAGTAGTTCACGATAAAACAGTGCCTAACCCCCACGCATTATCGCTTTAGCAGAGTGGGGGTCAGGCACGAACAATGATAGCCATTTCTATTAATTTATATAACACTGTAAAGGTAGCCTATATCTATTAGATCAAAAAATTTTTTTTGATAGTAGTATCGATTTACGGTTTCATTATCTAATAAGAGAGACTTATCGCTTATTTTTATTATTATTCAGTCAGAAGTCTCTCTTCGTTAAAAGTGTATAAATCAGTAACTGATTGCGGCTTTTCTTAAGAATTAACGGACTTTGATTGCAACATGACCAAAGGAAATTATTCTCTCTTTCTATACTATTGACTTCCAAATACATGGCCACTAGAATTCATTCTAGTATTTTCATTAACATGAATTGGAGTGTTGTCATGAGTCGCTTGAGAAATTTATCAGTACTGTTGGTCGCCTCGATAGTTTTAGGCGTAGCCTTCAACCTGTTTTTAATACCTAATGAAGTTTTAACTGGTGGGGTAACCGGTCTGGCTATGGTGTTCGGAATACTTACTCCTATAAATTCTGGTATTTGGTTAGTGCTTCTTAATGCCCCGATCTTTATTATCGGGTGGATGAAGCTAGGAAAAGAGTTTATTGGGAATAGCGTATTTTCTGTAGTCATAACCTCCATCACGATGCAATATCTCCCAGTCACTCAAGTAACAGAGGATGCATTGTTAGCATGTGTATTTGGAGGAGCCATTGCCGGTGGAGCTATCGGTCTTATCATCAGGTTTTACGGATCCGGTGGTGGAGCTGATATTATTGGGCTGCTACTAACGTTGAAGCGTGATATCCCGTTAGGTGTATTAATTTTCGCTATAAATAGTGTTGTGGTTTTTATATCCGGCTTTATTTTTTCATGGGAATTAGCTTTGTACACCATGATATCCATTTATATTACGGGAATAGTTATCGACCGTGTCCATACCCGGCACGTGAAGCTTAGCTTAATGGTTGTATCCAATCGTGGGGAAGAAGTGAAAACGGAGCTGCTGGATAATTTAATACGTGGCATCACTGTCATGCACGGTCAAGGCGGGTATTCAAACACAGAACGAAAAGTGCTCTATACAGTCATTACACGTTATGAGCTGGCGTTAGTTAAATCACTTATTACAAGTATTGATCCCAAAGCATTTGTCAGTGTCAGTGAAACTGTAGAAGTAGTAGGAAATTTCAGAAGGTAAATATAAACTTTAAATATGCCTGACCCCCGCTGCATTATCGCTTTAGCAGAGTCGGGGTCAGGCATTTTCCCTTAGTCGATGTTACTCACCATTGTCGCTTATTCCTACCTACTCATTTTTATCGTCTTTTAACTTCATGCACAAACCTTCTGATAACTCTTTAATATATACTATTATTTAATTTCCTTCTTCTTTTGTTTTAAAAATCCAACCGTCTTACAGGAATGATTAATAGTACTGATTAAATAAAGAAACCAGCTATCTTCACATCAACCAATTTAACATTGTATCGCTCATTATAGACATATCTGCCAATTTACTTTCACCATTTCCAATTGGTGCTTCTACTTTAATCCATTTCAGTAATATTAAAAGCAGTATAACCTCCTAATAATTGGGCAAAATACCATCTGATCTTATATATAAGGTGGTTGATTAAAATATTTAAATACTACATAAAGCAATGGAAAAAAATACAGCGGTTCAAGTACTGGTCATTATCAGAGAAGGCAATATTCATTGGAATTTCAAACTTGCTTTATTTTTGTGTTGTTTGTCTATTTCCTACTAATGAAATAATATACTTTTCATTCCTTCTTTTCTTTCTTTATTCAGTTATTTACTTAGCTTTTTTAGTCATTAAAATAATTTTGAATATATACAAAAACTTATTCTATAACAGCAATCAATTGAATGCTTTAATTGAAGATATCGATTCAATGAGTGGTATTCAGTTTGAGACCGTCCTTTCTCACTTATTTAGAAGTGAAGGATATGATGTAAAACCAACTCCTAAGTCTGGTGATTATGGAGCAGACCTTGTCTTAAGAAAAGGATCAGATGTCATTGTAGTCCAAGCGAAAAGGTACTCTGACTATATAGGTATATCAGCCGTAAATGAAATAATTGGTGCTTCAGGGTATTATAAAGCCAATAAGAAGTGGGTAATAACCAATCAATTCTATACGAATGCAGCAATTATCCAGGCACATAAAAACAAAGTGAAGTTGCTAGACCGTGATGATCTTATCCTTATGTTAAGACATTACAATAAAAACTCTGGTAAAAGAAAACCTATACTTAAAGATATCTCAAAATAAAAAAACCAATCTATGGCGTTAGATTGGGCATCCTATTATTTATAAACATTGTTCGCTAATATTATATTTTTGTTAAAAGTGCCTGACCCCCACTGCATTATTATTTTAGCAGAGTGGGGGTCAGGCACTTTCACGATGAGAGAGCGTTACGGGTTACACCAGTAAAACTCATGGCCACGATCATATATGGTAGTGGCTCACTTATGGCACGAGTGGATCAATTCCCTGTCCGAAGTGGATCAAAAAGATGGCAGAGGTGGATCTAACCTTTGTCCTTCTTCAAATACCAACGCCATTGGCAGTTGATCAATAAATAAGAGCCTGCTATGCATATAATCGTTAGACGGAAGTCCCACCTTATTTCCGATCTGATGACATCATCTTTCATTCGTGCCATCTTAAGCTAGTTTACAGAATTGTGAATCAAAAAGCCCGTCACAGAGACGGACTTTTTGATTGCGTTTTATTTGTTAAAGGTAAAGCGAACACCTTTAAACAAGCGATGATACCTAAAATCAAGAAGATTAATTTATAGGCGGCATTGGCTAAAATCCAACCGAAAACCGCACGACCGATGATGGCGCCAATATTTAGAATGATGATACAAATGCTGAACCCTTGTGCGGGAATATTCGAAAACGGTTGTCATCCAGAGCCTGATCAGATCAAATTCCATTTAAATCATGGACATAACTAGCCAGAAATAACCGAAAAAGGTTTAGAACATACGGAGGGAAAGATACGTAACATTTCCGAGTCGTCCATGTGAACAATTGTCTTCCTCATTGCGGATCACCTTATCTTTGAAAGCGTTTTCTTCTAGTGCTAAGATTAAGGCAACAAAAGTCATCTGATGACTTTATCATTTTTGGTATGCAAGAAGGTATGCTGCCTTGATGTTGGATCAAAAGCAGCAAGGCAGACACGACTACTAACAAGGTACGTAGAGGAAAAAAACGCCAAGTCTGTGTAAAAATACGTTTCCTCCACTGCCTGTTAAATTATAAGAAGGAGGAAGAGCATGAATCATAACCACACAACGACCGACGTGGTCCTTATCGGTGCTGGCGTCGTGAGCGCGACCCTGGCTACGCTTCTAAATAAATTACAGCCGGATTGGCATATCACTTTATACGAGCAGCTCGACTCCGCTGGACAAGAAAGTTCAAATGAATGGAATAATGCTGGAACCGGACACGCGGCTCTCTGCGAGCTGAACTATACCCCTGTACAACCGGACGGCACCATTAACATCAGCCGGGCTGTGGAAATTAATGAACAATTCCAGATTTCCAAACAGCTATGGTCGTATCTTGTCGAGCAGGGCGACCTTAAAAGTCCCGAGGAGTTCATCCGCCCCTTGCCTCATATAAGCTTTGTTTACGGAGAAAATCATGTGGAATTTTTGAAAAAGCGGTTTGATGCTCTGACTAACCACCCTCAATTTCAGGGCATGGAGTTTTCCGATGATCCAGAACAAATAAAGGAATGGATTCCTTTAATGATGGAAGGCCGTTCCTCCGAAGAGCCGATAGCGGCAACGAAGGTCGATCATGGAACAGATGTTAATTTTGGAGAATTGACCCGACAAATGCTGAACCACTTAGAGAATCAGAAAAATGTAGAAATCCGCTACAATCATTCAGTAAATGATGTTAAACAAAGGAAAGACGGAGCTTGGGAAGTAAAGGTACAGAACCTTGAAAAAGGAACGCTCGAGGAGCATTCGGCTTCCTTCGCCTTTATCGGTGCCGGGGGCAATGCCCTTCCATTACTTCAAAAAACAGGCATCCCCGAAAGCAAACACATAGGAGGGTTTCCGATCAGCGGACAGTTTCTCGTCTGTGACAATCCAGAAGTGGTTCAACAGCATCATTCCAAAGTATATGGAAAGGAACCAGCAGGCACGCCGCCTATGACCGTTCCGCATCTGGACCGTCGCCATATTGATGGAAGAACCACGCTGTTGTACGGACCTTTCGCCGGGTTTACGCCAAAATTTTTGAAAACCGGTTCTCCGATGGATCTGCTTGGATCGGTCAAGCCAACGAATGTTTTAACGATGCTCGCAGCCGGCGCAAAGAATACATCCCTGCTCAAATACTTGGCCCAGCAGCTCACCATGTCCAAAGAGGACCGTATGAAAGAGCTTCGGCATTTTGTTCCGAACGCCTCAAGTGAAGACTGGGACCTGCACGTAGCAGGGCAGCGCGTGCAATTGATTGAAGATACAGATGACGGCGGACGGGGCGCGCTCCAGTTTGGAACCAAATTGATTCACGCTGAAGACTGTTCCATGGCGGCGCTTCTTGGCGAATCGCCAGGCGCTTCCGTGTCCGTATCGATCATGCTCGAGGTCTTACACAAGTGCTTTCCTGAGTATGTTAAAGCTTGGGAACCGAAGCTGAAAGAAATCATTCCTTCCTACGGCGAGTCGCTGGAGAATCATCCTGAACTGCTAGATAGGGTTCATGTTTCTACCTCACGTACCCTTGGTTTCATGGAACCTGCAAGATAATCAAACCAACCCCACCAGAATGAAAAAACAACGAAGCATCGATGCGACATGTGGCGCACGATGCTTCGTTGTTTTTGTTGTCTGAGCTTTGACCTTTAAGAGCTATTTGAAAATACTAAGAAAGTAAGATAGCTCGCTCGCTATTATCATGAATAGAAGGATATCATCAAACTTGAGAAAAATTTCTGATTTCACAGACTCAACAGGTTAGTTTTTCTAATCCTCCTCACGAAGATATTTGCTTCCTTTAGAAACAAAACCTTCCATAATTTCTTTTGGTACCAAACATCCTCCTGTTGCCCAAACTAAATGAGTGGCATTACTAAACCTAGAGTCATACATGCGGCTTAACTGCTTTTGAATATCAATGGAAGCAGGACCATACATGCCTGCAAGTGCTGAGGGCTCGAGGGATATGCCTTCTGAGTTATGCAAAAGGGCTAATAGCTTGTACAAGTTTTCATCGTTGATCGTGTAAATGCCGTTCACCATGTTTTCTACCAGCCGGCCAGCTAAAGCGGATGGTCGTCCAACTGCTAATCCATCAGCTTCCGTCTTATTATCAAGCCCGATATCCTGAACAGAAATGTCCTCATGTTTTCCTGTGGCAAGACCAAGCATCATGCAAGGAGAGCTGGTCGGCTCTGCAAAATAACAGTGCACATGATCCCCGAAAACATACTTCAGTCCATAAGTGATACCAGCAGGGCCACCTCCTACACCGCATGGTAAATAAACCACAAGGGGATGATCTGCATCAACCGTGATATTCTCTTTTTTTAATTGCTCATTGAGCCGCAAAGCAGCCACTGCATAGCCCATAAATAAATCCTTTGAATTTTCGTCATCAATAAAATAACAGTTACTTTCTTCCTGACACTGTCTTCGTCCTTCAGTTACGGCAAAAGAAAAATCCTTATCATGCTCAACCACCACTACACCTTTATCCCTGAGTAACTGTTTCTTCCATTCTTTCGCTTCAACGGACATATGAACCGTTACCTGAAACCCTAAAACTGCACTCATTATGCCTATACTCAAAGCCAGATTGCCTGTTGATCCTACAGCGATCGAAAAGTTAGAAAAAAACTGCTTGAATTCGGGATGAGCTAACTTGGAATAGTCGTCGTCTTTTGTAAGTTTTCCATGTTTTATTGCCAGCTCTTCCGCGTATTTTAAAACTTCATAAATACCTCCTCTCGCTTTTATGGACCCAGCTATCGGAAGCTCATGGTCACACTTTAAATACAAATTGCCAGGAATGGATTGCTGGAATCGCTTTTCCAATATCTGCTGCATAGAAGGTATGCCACGAATTGGGGATTCAATGATTCCGCTCATTTTCCTGGTTTCTGGAAATACTTTAGCTAAATATGGAGTGAATCTCTGAAGAAGCCTTTCTGCTTCATGAAGGTCTTCGATAGGAATGGCTAGATTATCTTCAAGCGTGTGATAAGGTTTAAGTGATGCATTAGACCAAAACGTTTCTTTCTTGTTTTTTAACAGGTTAATCAATTCTTCCTCGCTGCTATGATTACTTTTAGACACCATCATATCCTCCTTAGTTGATGTAAAATTAAGACACCCGAACTTACAGGACATTTCACATACTTAAAATTCATGCAGTTACATTATACCGGGGATATCAGCTTTGGGTTTTATTGGAATACCCCATCATCCAGGCAGCCAAATGTTTTCATATCCATTCTGAATAGAATAATCATATAGATGAACCATTTTTGCTTCTTTATAATTCATCAAGTGTTGATTCTGAGTGACAATATTCTGGTGTGCCAATAAAACTTCATTTCTCTCGACGACCAAGCTAAGATAATCACGAACCGGCAACTTACATTTTTAGATGTGTTACAGTGACTGCATGTTAAGACGAGATTCCATAACTGATCCAACTGCACAAATGACCATGGAATGAAATGATCTACATGAGTTTTAGTCTGTCCATTATTTAGGGATTTCCCACAATAGAAACACCTATTTTCAAAATATTGAAGCAGCACTCGTTCAAACGGCTTTAAAGTAGAACGCTTCGCAATACTTTCTACCTTTTCCAGCAAGTAATTAATGTGCGGAACATCGTTCAATTTCTCTATCATTTTAGCCATATGGTAATTCACGAGATCTACGATTAAGAGCTGGTATTTCCTCATGAATGTCAAAACAGCCCTGTTAAACTGAAACCTTTCTTCTTTATGGTCAAATGCATAAAAGGAACCTTGTGTATCTCCATAAAGAGCTCCAAATACGTTTGTTTTCATAACTGCTTTTATTCTTGTGGTTGCCTTCACTTGGATAATGGCATCAAGTTTATCAAAGGTGATATCTTTTGGAATACCTTCTTCTTGTTGAATTCCAATCAGTCGATTCACAACTGCTAATCCGCTTGTTCCCTGCTCTAATCCATGATGTATAACAAGGTTCCAATAAATTTTTGCAAAAGAATAAGCAAGCTGATCATAAGTTACCATTTCTTTATCATCCACTTGATACAAATTTTCAATCATAGCCTTCAATAAACCATATTTATAAGTTGCAGACTTCTTCGACTTTGTAGTTAAAATGGTTGTGAAGGTTCTCCAAATTTGCTCTTCCGTTAAATAGAGGGCCTGGAGTTCTCCCACACGCAACTTGTGACTCATAAATTACTCCTTGTCTTTCTAATATAATTCTCCTATGTATTAATCTTCGACATGTAGTAAAAACACCTTCTCGTCGAATGCTCCCCTTTTCTCCACTTTTTCCTTACGTACTTTTTCCACTGCTTCTATAGAAGAACCGTGCTGCCTCGCAAGAGCCTTCATTAACTCAAGGACATCTGCTAACTCCTCTACGGCATCTTCATCACTTTCTGCTTCCAGATACTCGTTCACTTCTTCCTGAAGTTTTGTTCTCAGCTTTTTATTGTATTCTTCATCTGAAAGTATTTGAGTTTCTAGGGCTTTCCCTTGCTTTTCAATAATTTGTGGGATAAGATCACGTACTAATTTATTATATGTAGGTATATTAGAGCCCCCTTCATTTGATAAGTATATTTTACCAATGATAGATTATCATGGAAAGGAGACTATATAAGCCGCCAACCTTTCTATCCCACTTTGGTTTATGACCAAGAGGTTCCTTCTGTATATCTATGATTTTTGGTATTATAGTGATAAAGAGAAATGAAAAAGGAGCATATTATGTCCAACTACAATGTCAATAATAGTACGGTCAATGCTTTACTAGGATGGATAGAAGAAGATATCGTTGCGATACCTGAAATCCAAAGGCCGTTTGTATGGAAATCATCAAAAGTTCGTGATTTATTAGACTCGCTGTATAAAGATTATCCCATAGGTTATATCATCACATGGCAAAACCCAGATGCCAGATTAAAGGACGGTAGTATATCACATGGCAAAAGAATTCTAATTGATGGCCAACAACGTGTAACAGCACTTATGGCAGCTATTTCTGGTAAGGAAGTTCTCAATAAGAAGTTTCAAAACAGACGTATTAAAATAGCATTTCATCCTTTTGAAGAAAAATTCGAGGTGCAAAATAATGCAATATTAAAAGATAAGAAGTGGATACCTGATATTTCCAAGGTATTTAATAACACCTTCAGTCAGTTTAATTTCATCAATACATATTGTCAGGAAAATCCTGAAATGAATCCAGATAAACTAAATGCAATACTTCAACGGTTAATAAATATTAAACACAGCACTCTCGGGATCATTGAATTAAATCATACTCTTGATATCGAAACCGTAACAGAAATATTCATCAGAATAAATTCAGCTGGTGTGAGTTTAAGTCAAGCTGATTTTGCCATGTCAAAAATCTCTGTTAATGATGTTTATAAAGGTCCAATCATTCGTAAAACCGTCGATTATTTTTCACATTTAATCAAAAGTCCGGCTATTTATGATGATATTAAAAAAAATGACAGTGAATTTGCTGGCTCTGATCCTTTCCATAAAATTAAGTGGGTTAAAGATTATAATACAAACATTTACGAACCGAGTTATTCTGATGTATTACGGGTGGCATTTACGTTTAAATTTTTGCGTGGACGGTTGTCAAACTTAGTAAGTTTGCTGTCTGGTCGTGATTTTGAAACAAGAGAATACAAAGAAGACATCATTGAAAATTCTTTTAGGGATTTGAGTGATGGGGTCATCAAATTTGTGGATGAAACAAACTTTAAACGATTTATCATGATTTTAAAGTCTACCGGAATTATAGATTCCAAATTGATCAGATCTCAGAACAGCCTTAACTTTGCCTATGCTTTATTCTTACTCTTAAGAGAACGTGGCTTTAATTCCTCTGATATAAATCATTCTGTACGAAAGTGGCTCGTTATTTCAATATTGACAGAGAGATATTCAAGTTCACCTGAATCAATGTTTGACTTTGATATTAAACGGTTCGCCAATGCTGATAACCCGAATGATTATATCACCTCTATTGAGAACGGGGAATTGTCAGATGCTTATTGGGAAAACACTTTCATGGACAACCTGGAAACATCTGTTGCAAGCAGTCCTTATTTCAATCTTTATCTCATGGCACAGATTTATGACAACGATTATGCATTTTTATCAAAGTCAATACGAGTCCAACAATTAATTGAAGAACGTGGTGATGTCCATCATGTTTTCCCTAAAAAATATTTGCAAAATAATGGCTATAATAACCGTCGTCATTATAATCAAATCGCGAACTATGTCTACACTGAACAGGCGGTTAATTTATCTATCAAGGACCAGGCACCTGGAAAGTACATGGATATAGTTAGAAAACAAATTTCAAATAATCAGTTTGTAATTGGAGAAATTAATGATGAAACATTACTAAAAGAAAATATGAAGATGAATTGTGTTCCTGAATCAGTATTTGCGATGACTGCCAATAATTTTGATGAGTTTCTAGTAGAGAGAAGACGGATGATGATGGAAAAAATTCGTAGGTTCTATGAGAAGTTGTAGAAAGCATACCAGTACCTAATTTACTTCCCGGCATCTGTATAAATAATTATGTGATTTATAAAGTTTGCTAATATAAGCGTTTCTCACCTAAGGAGAAGGTTCTGCTCAACTAGATAATAATCTCACAAGAAGACCTATGCCGAAAGAAGATTTGACAGACTTCTGAGGCATAGGTTTTTACTCTAATATTCGTTTAAAATTCATGGCGAAGTAAATAAACCCACTGGAAGAAAAAAAGAATCACACATAATTGAAGGAACTTAAAGATCGAGTGGTTACCGTTGGAAAACGATTCAAAATATTATGTTTTATCGATTTAAGTCTTTATACATAAAAAGCAATAGCCTTAACAGCTAGTGCTTTTTCCCATTATATCTCGAAGTTCTTACATAACATAAGCTTCACTAAATCGAATCCATCAAGTAACAGCAATGAATTGTTCTTAATTTCTTTACAACAATCCTTAGCATCTCTAGTAAATGAAGAAGTGGTAATAAAGATTCCTTTGTTGCCACCTTTGGAATCAATTGAACCTGAAAATCGTTGGATGTATTCAACGCTACACTGTTTTGATTCCACCGCCTAGCCTGAATGTATAATTTGTCTAACCCTAAGGGATCTAATTCAATATAGCCATCCAGTCCCCAGTCATTTGTTTTCCTAACATTACTCTTTACGTTTTCTTTAGTTTGTCCATATCCAAGGTGAAATAAAAGACTTAACATTTCTCTCTTAAAAATCTTCAGAGGATAAATCACGCAATTTTAAAAGATAGTCTAAATACTTGGGTTCATTGACATGATTGAGTTTAGCTATTTTATTCGAAACTTTATTTCTGCTTTTCTCAATGAATTGTTTATAGCCTGAGTAGTATTATGGAGTGCAATTACGAATTAGCTTGGAGCATCGATCTTGATTTCGTTCGTTGCTTTTTAATTAAATAATATATTTTTTGACGCGCTAGCCTTTTCAATGTGCTTCTTTAAAAACAATTCATCTTCTAATTAGATTTATCAAATTTTAGAAACCAATTGAAAAAGATATGACCACAATTACTATTGCAAATATTAGCCTTCCTTCTGCCAATCGTAATACTATCCCTCAAACTTCTGCTTCACCCTCCCTTTTTTTAAGTCATGTTTGTGTGCAATGTTTCCCAAGGAGGAATAAGCATAGGGTGCTACGTTTTTTTTGGGGAATTTTCCGATTCATACATCGTGAAACAGTCTCTTGAACGAATGCTGACACAAGCTTTAACCACTGCCGTTTATTCCACCCACTGAATAAACGGCAATATAGTCGAATGAATCCGATTCTTCAACCATTTGAAGCATAGCTTTTCTTTCATGGTACTTACTACCGCATATCCCTTCATCAACATATATATTTATTAGTTCCAGTTCATGAAGTTCAAACCACTTTTGTATGGCTTTCTTTTGTTCATCAAGGGAAACCCTTCAACCTGCTTTTGGGTTGAAACACGGCTATAACCTGCAATTCTTAGGCCCTCATTCATCTCTACCACTTCCTTTTCAGATATAGCAAAGGGGCAGAAAGGTTTTATTAGCCCCGTTCCATCAACTCTAGGTTCTATTACTGTATTCATAATGTCTTTCAGTTCCTTCTGTCTTACATGAATAGGTATCTTTCAGAACCTTAACAATTTTAAATTCTTTGCCTTTATCGGAACCCCATGTGCATCTTACACGGTCACCTTTTTATCAACGTTGTACCCAAACTCTAACATGGTGAATGTATATCTTAAACATTTTAAAAAGGAGAAACTTCAACTATTTTAAAGACATAAAAAAAGAGTAATTCCAGTAACGGAACCAATAAACTTTTTACATCTTTTTGGAATCACCATTAAGAAACCCTAACTAAGACTTTTTACCATCAATATAACAATTAATAGTTTCATTGGATTTATATGTTAAAATAGTACAGTAGAATTTCATTAAGTAAGAAAACTGAATGGAAGCAATATGGTTTTATCTGGAAGGGTGATTTTTGTGAGTAAAACATTATATTTTTCAAAAGTGAATATTAACTCCCATATTTTACGTGTGTATGAGGATAAAAAAGAGTTTGAACGGGTTATAAAAGAACTATATGTAAAAATTAAAGATGATGTGGAATACGTGAGTGAAGCAATACAAATGGATGACGAGGGAAATCCATACACTCATAAGGAAATTTATAAATTTAAGTCTATTGAGAAGTATAAAGATGAACTAGATTTCACAATAACAGGCAAGGTCTTTAAAACAATGACAATTTTTATAGGTGAAGAAAATGGAGAGACTGGAGAAATCAAAAAGATTCCCGCCGAACATACGGAAGGAATTGAATTTTACTATGACTTATATAAAGAAATAATAACCTTTAATACAACTAGCAGGTTTGGTTACGTTAAATTTAATGATGTATTTAAAAAATTGCTTAATAAATGTATGTCTACAAAGAATGAAAGATATTACTTTGAAGTATCATTATTAAGAGAAGGTCTAAATGTAAACGAAATAAAAAAACAGTTGAAATCAATAGGTGAACTAGAAACCTTAAGAATAGAAATAATGCCTCCCAATCCAGATGACGAACTGCTTGATAGCATACAAAGCAATGGTGAAGAATATTTAGATAGTTATAAAGATGGTAATGTAACACAAAGAAGTATATTGTTTACCTCAAGGGCACCTGAAGGCTTAAACGTAGATTCAAGTATGATTGACAATGAGATTGAACAATTAGACAAAATCCACTCAAAATTATCTAGTGATGAAGCCACACTAAAAGGTTATGTAAATGTAGAAGCAACAAACAAAAGCGGAAGGTTTTATACAACCAACGATAGTAAACCTGTTAAAGATAAAATAGAAAAACCTTCAGGCTTACTTGATTTTGCTAAAGAATGTCGAAGCAAAATAAATGCACTTGTTAGCAACATATTGTAGGAGGACATGATGAAAACTAGAATTCTTGATAGATTTTCTACAAACAATAAGTGGAAAGATTATATAAATATACGTTCATTTGAATGTAAAGCTTCCCTTATCATATCAATTCTTATTGTTTTTGCTTTTTACCAATTTGATATGTATGGGTCTTTTGATACTTACGTTAAAGTTTTACAAGATATAACCCTTAATATAATCCAAGCTTTAATTGCTTTGTTAGGTATTATCATAGCAGGCGTAGCAATAATTTTTAGTGCACTGAACAAAGAAGTATTGGCTACCATTAAAAAAATCAATCCGAATGCTTCTATTCAAACGATATTCATTAGCTTTGAATTTTTAGCATTCAATATTGGTATTGGAATAATGATATTCCTTTTGCTTCACTTCTCTTTATATACTACCTTTGAGTTGGTTCCTGAAATTGTGTTTTATATTCTTTTGTCCTTTTTCCTATACTTCTTCACGTTTATTATTTTTTATGCGATTAGTTTAATCAGTAACATTATAAGATTGTTTTTCATTACTGACAATTATAGCAACATTAACGAGTATGAAAATATCGTACATTATGAGGCAAATGAAATTAGAATAGACTTTATTTTGAATTCTATAATGAAAGATAGAATATCTAAAGAGGAATTCATAAAGCAGTTGCTTGAATTTGCTGAACAAAGTAATTCTCCTAATAAAAAGGAAGTTAAAAAATACTTAAATGATTACTACTCCTAATATAGAATGTTATTTAGAAAAACTTATAAGGGATTGATGGGGTTGTTTGATGTTCAGGAGTTAACGGAAATTGAAAAAAAGATAATCTTAAAAATTGGGGACAATGTTAACGTTCCGACTTTTCATGACCCTTTTTTTAAAATGAAAATAAGAAAAGATATTTATGATAAATATTTTTCTGATGAAATTAGTTATGAAGAATTTAATCAGGTTATGAAGGGGCTATTCTACAAAGGATTAATCACGTTTGTTCCAGCATCAATTACAATTTTAGATAATATATCTGGCACAGAAGGAACAAAAGTACGTTTTGAAAGAAGTTATAAGTTAGAAGAGGAATGGAAATCTAATGGTATTGTACGCCTGACAAAAGGAAATGAGAGAACTGTTCCAGGAGAAGATGTTTACAACTTTCTCATCCAAGAAAATTTAAATGAAAAATATAAAGAAATAAATGAGAAGCTAGAAGAAAATCAAAGAGTTGTAAAAAGGATAGAAAGTTTTGAAAAAAATTAGACAATATAACCAATCAATATCTAGGTGCTATGGGGATTTTCATTGCAATATTCACTTTAATTATAGGAAATTCTAGTATTATTCCACTAATCAAAAATCTAGACTTTTCTGCGAAGGTATTTATGTTATTAGCCACAAACGGTACCATATTGTTCTGTATATGTTTCTTACTGTTGTTAACCCGTATCTTTTTTATGAATATGAGATTTAAATGGTCGCACTTCTTATTTTTTTTAATACCTATTTTATTAGTTGTCACTGCATTTATAAGTCAATATGTTCATATTTAAAAGCATTTAATACATGGCCCCCCTTATATCAAGGTTGTGCTTTTTTTGTTACCTATACCGCTGCCCCACCTCTCTGTTTTAATAAATTTCAAGTATTTGATAATTATGCCCTCCCTTCTTACCTAAAAAGGGCTAGGGTATGTATATGCTTAAGCATAAAAAATAAGCCCCCTTTTCATATGGAGTACCTGCTGTATTTAGCAAGCGAAAAATGTATGAAATGGCAATCAATAATGAATGCCACTCGCCACCTCGATTTTCATTGATGCAATAATTAGCTGGTTCTCACCTCTTATCATGTTCCACTTATGGTCTCTTCAGAGCAACCTTACATAGAAAAAACGCATTTTATTTCGGTAACTTGATTTCAAGGTATCTTTTTATACCTCCGCCTCTCCCTATAAGGGGTTACAGACAAGATATTGGCAACCTTAAATGACCGGACAGTCTCACGTGTATAACAATAAGCGATGACAGTTTCCTCTTTGATCGACACGATTCGGTTGCCCCTCTGTGATATTTTCCCTTTGTCATCCATGTAGATGAGCTCCAGTTTCTGCTTCTCCTCTAGAGCCCTTCTTAATACTCCATTCATTTAATATTGGATTCTGATAAAAACGCCTTCCGCACCACTATGATAAAGTAGTAATGGAGTGAAGGCGGGCACTTTCACTAAGGATTTAATTCTTGCTGGTCATAGAAGGGGTTGATCGCTTTAATATAGTTCATAAGGGTTCCTATTTTCTAAATATAATAAAAAAACACTTCTCTCGTATCTACAGTCGAAAGAAGTGCCCTTTTGGTATCACAAATATGAACATATATTTTATTTTTTCAAAAAGAGGTATCTTCGGCTGATCGTTCTAGTTCAATACCTTAATAAACACGACTTTTAAATAGTTGAATTCAGGGAAGTTGTGCGGGACTGTGAAATCCTCTGGCAGCTGGTGCTCTTCCACAATCTCGTAGCGCTTGTTCATCTCTTTAAAGGCTTTATCGATAAATGTTTTGAACTTCTTCATGTTAAAGCTGGCAGTATTGGTAGAAGCAACTATCAACCCGCCATCACTTGTAATCTTCAGCGTATTTTTGACGAGCTTCGTATAGTCCTTGGACGTACTGAATGTCTTCTTCTTCGTACGGGCAAAGCTTGGGGGATCGAGTACAACGACATCGAACTTCAATGCATGACGTTCCGCATACCTGAAGTAATCAAAGACATTCATCACTTTGATATCCTGTGATTCGTAATCAATGCCGTTCACCGCAAATTGTTCGATCGTTTTAGGTAAGCTGCGTTTCGCTAAATCGACACTCGTCGTTTCCGTCGCCCCACCAAGAGCGGCTGAGACAGAAAACGCGCCTGTGTAAGAAAAAGTGTTCAAGACAGTTTTTCCTTCAGAATAGCGATCGCGTAAAGCTTTTCGGACATTCCGTTGATCCAGGAAGATACCGCTCATGGCCCCATCATTTAAATCAACCGCATAGCTCATCCCATTTTCCGAAACGATTAGCGGGAACTCACCTTTTTCACCAGACACATAATCATCCTGGTCCACATATTGACCATTCTTATCAAAGCGCAGCTTCTCATAAACGCCACGCGGATCAGCGGTGTCATTCAATGCCTGGTAAATCTCTTCACGGAACGAATAAATCCCTTCACTGTACCAGTTCACGACATAAAAGCCAGCGAAGAATTCAATCGTCAATCCACCGATGCCATCTCCAGCACCGTTGAACACACGAAATGCAGTCGTATCTTCCGTTGCATAAAACTTCGCCCGTTTCTCGACGGCTTCACGAACTCTTTTCGCAAAAAACGTCTGATCGATCTTCTCTTTTTCTTTACGACTCAACACCCAGCCGATTCCTTTGTTCTGAATGCCGTAATACCCTGTGGCAATGTAGTTGTTACTACTGTCGACTAATTGTACAAGACTGCCTTCTTCGATCTTCTCTTCGTCGTTCTCGATGGCATCTTTGGAAATCAACGGGTAGCCGTTGGTTATATCTTTGACGGATTTTGGTTTTACTTTTAGTTTTGCTGTATATCTCATATTGTCATCCCTTGCTATTGTTTGGTCGTATTGTTCATTGTAACATCAAACCTCATTTTTATTTACTCCTACTTGTGTTAAGGCTTACCGTAACGTTAAATAGGGTGAAATAAAAATGCAAAGGATAGAGATGAATGCTTTTGATTCGCGCCCCTTGCTTGTACATCGCTTGAACTTCTTCTCTCACTTGATCGACGAGCGATTCAGGAGAAATGACTTTCACTTTGTGTACCCAGGTAAGTATCCAGCCAATGAGTCCGATGCTATCTTTTCCCATTATAATACAACGAATCCCTGGAGAAAATGAAACCTTACCCATATAGATGCGTATAGAAAAGGTAATAAATCAATGGACGGAGGAGTAGTAATGGAGATTCATTTGGATTTTGTCATTTTGGCGGTCTGCCTCGCTCTTGCTGGTTACTTCATTGGGAATGGACTCCGGAATTTCGGAAAAAGCAATCCTGTCGATGATTATTTGGACCAATCCATTAAAGAAAGGTTGACGAAAGGAGAAGAACGCCAATGATGATAATCGGTATAATACTCATCCCCTTATTCCTATTTGCCGTCTTTATTTTTTTCCAATTCTCTTTTGGGAAAGCCGGAAAAACAGAGGAAGGCAAAAGAATTTTGAACGCTTCCTATGGAAAAGCGGCACCGATTTACCCAATCGGCTGGCTGCTTGTAGAAATGTACCATAGATTTATTGAGCCACTCTCTTTTTCCGTTTACAGGGATGCGATGTGGGTCCTCATTTTAGTGACCTTCATTATCATCGGTTTTTCACTGTTCCGAAGCAGAAAAGCAGTTCTAACATAAAAAAAGCACGGTGGAAATTCCGCACTCAATGAGGGTTTTTTTGTTTGATTGTCGTATAGGAAACTAGTTCGCTCCAGCCTCGCCCTTTCTCATCTGTGAGACTGATAAAAATAGAAATGAAATACCATAGCCCATTTGACACGATGACAGGACCGAATCCTAAGAAGGCTCTTGCGAGTATTTGAGCAAAGTTGGGCTTTTTCCCATTGTTGGATGTGACAGTAAGGTTCGTCAATAACATCCCGATCGTTCTTCCATTTGAAAACAGTGGAATGACGAGTAAGAACGTCAGATGTGTCATGATGAATGTTTTCCAAAAGATTGGGTTCGGTTGATATCCACGGCCTGTATCCATCAGCTCTGTATAAAAAACAGCGATCAATCCTGCAAACAAAATCTCCAATGCTGCTCCGAGAAAACGTTGGACAAGAAACTTGCCGTGTAGTTCAGCTATTATTGGAATCCCCTCCTAACATTAATAATTTTCGCTTATTGCATCCTATGGGTTCTTGCATAGGTTGGTTTGCCTATTCACCTAGATGAACAAAGAAAACAGGTGGAGGTTACCCAAGTCTACTGAAGAACTACAACATTTTGAGTTATACATCAAATAAAGAAGCCGAGTTGGACAATTTTATCGTCCAACTCGGCTTCTTTTATCATTTCTATAGAACACTGGAGTTCTTACTTCACCATAAGCTTCTCTGGGAACCCACTTTCATGCCTTCCTTTATTGTGTAAATCGTATTACTTGAGCGGTGGCGCAGCATTTCTTTTGGAGGAGCATGGGTACAGCGATTTTCAGATGTGCCAATGTTGATTCCACGATGAGCGTTCGGTGGTGACGCCTGCGGGAACAGCGCGAGCCGAAGATCCACTTGGTCAAGTGGTTTTCTTGACCAAGTTAGCTGAGGCCGTGCCCGCGGCAAGCACCCACCGACAAGCGATTCGTGAGAAGCAACAACAAACGTTAACAGCTACTTAAGAGTGAAAAGGTTTTTCCAATAGAATTTCAATTGATGTGAGCCTGTAAATCTAAGCAAGATTCTACACATGAATCGTGAAGAATTTGACATGTTCTACCCGCCTGCTTTTCATCAACCAGCACACTATAGACTTCCGGTCTGCTTGAAAAAGGCCACAAATCAGTATTAGTAAGCTCCGTCGGCATACTCAGCCGGCTTTTGAACTGATCTGCGGATTGTTCGTCTATAAAAACGAGGTGGGCAGCAGCCAGACCAGTACTATGGTTCATTCTTCCGATGCCGATTTTTTCTTTATTTCTATTAAAACATGAGAGCGTCTGGTACAGGTCTTCATTACGCAAAATCACCGTGAACGAACCGTCCGCTTCTACTTGATTCCCTTTGATTGTTACTTCTTCCTTCTTCAAAAGCTGCAGCAAGGCTGAGCTTTTGAGGGGTTCACCGTCTGAGCTATATAATCTCACGCGGGAGAGGCCCTCTTCGAATGTAAGTCCGATGGCGGAGCTGTCATCACGAACGGAGTGGTGATGATGAATGCTCGTCCCTTCTTCTTTGTTGAAACTCGAACGGACGACCAGCGGGACTTGATGTTCTTTCGCATGCTGGACAGCTCTTGGATGAATGACTTTCGCTCCCATCTTTGCAAGGTTGAGCAGCCCTTCATAGTTCATGGAAGGAAGCTTCCTGGCGTTTTTCATCACCCTTGGGTCTGCAGTGTAAACACCATCGACATCTGTGAAAATATCACAGCGGATCGCCTTCAATTCTGCTGCGAGGGCTGCCGCTGTCGTATCGGATCCACCTCGTCCAAGCGTACATATTTCTCCTGATGATGTACATCCTTGAAACCCTGCGACGACTACGATTTTCCCTTTTTGCAAATGTTGGTGGATACGGGTCAAATCGATGGAGCTGATGGCCGCATTGCCGAAAGACTCTTCCGTTTGGATTCCTGCTTGCCATCCTGTCATCGAAATGGCATCCGCTCCTCTTTCCTTCAAAGCAAGGGACATGAGTGAACTGGTCACTTGTTCGCCTGTGGAAATCAGTAAATCCATGTCTCTTGCATCAGGGTGGAGCGAGATGTCTCTTGCCGATTGGACGAGGTGGTTCGTCGCGTCCCCCATCGCGGAAACGACGACGACTACTTGCTGCCCTTTTTCCTTTTCTTCTATTATACGTTCGGTTACGTTTTGGATTTTTTCAGTCGTACCTAATGAACTGCCTCCATATTTCTGTACAACAATAGCCACTGACAATCCCTCTTTCTTTACCTGATAAACCCTTACCTTTTCGCTGCTTCTTTATACTGGGCTAAAGCGTTCGTCACTGTACCGAATTCCGATGCGTGTGGTCGATCGTCTCCATCTGCATAGCCGTAATCGACCATCCGGTTCCGGTTCAAACACAGCTTGGTCATCTCTGGCTTGAAGAAATCGAAGAGCTCGAACCGTTTTTCCAATTGCGGGAAGCGGTCCTGATAATCGTGGATCGACTCAGCAAGCAAACGCCAAAATGTCTCTTCGGATAAGAGCTGGTGGTTTTCAAGAATATGACTCAAATAACGCAAATGGCAGATGAATAATCCTGTAAATATAAACTGCGTCAAGCCTTCTGGCGGTTCGGTTCTAAGCACAGACTTAAGTTCGTCGGTCAAACCGTCCAGCTCAGGGAACTTCTGGTCTGTGACGTTCACATCATCGACAAAATCTTTGATCGCCAGACGATGGGGTTTGGCATCTTTCAGCACGATGATCGTATTTTGACCATGCGGAGAAAAGACGGTCCCGTACTGATACAAGTAGTGAAGAAGCGGATCCATGACCACTTTGAAAAACTGCTGCATCCATTCGTCCGTCTTCAGCCCAGACGCTTCCACGGCACTTTTTATAAACGGCTTCCCGTCATGGTCCTCATGTAACAGAGCGGCCAATGTGACAGCCTGCTCACCTTCTTCCAAATAGTTGTAGATACTTTCTCTCCAAATCGTCCCAAGCATTTCAAGATATTGATAGGGCGCATCTTTCACTGCTGTGTAATGCTTTTGGTCGACATTGATGCTGGCATTTTCACCTGGTAGAATGACCCGGCAATCTTCTTTCAGGAAAGCGTCCTGGTCGTAAATCCCTTTGATCAATTGGGTGACTTTCGGTGCGATCAACGTCCTTTCAGCCGGGAGTCCCCGATAGACGAGCGTATTGAGGATGCTCATCGGTAATTTGACGTGATATTTTTCTTTCGAGCTCCTGTTCACGAACGTGCGGATCGATTGCTGCGGAAGGTATTTATCCTTCCCTTCTGCCAATGGGATAATCGATCCATAAGCAAGCTCTTCCGGAAAGTTCTGGATCAGCGTATTCTTCCATTGCCAGTCATGAACCGGTAAGAAGTAATACTCTGATGGATCGTAACCAGCTCTTAGGACTTCACCTGTGAATGACTCCCTTTCTTCTTTGCTCAATTCTTTTTCAAGCAAGTCTTGATAAGTCAGCCCTTCCACTGATTGAAAGCTTGCCAGTTTGTGATGGACAGCAATCCAGGAAAGACGGATTTCCTGCTGATGTTCGGGTGCATAGGCCAGGTAATCATCGTAGCCGAAACCGATTCTGCCTTTATTGTAGGTGATCCACGGATGCCCTTTCATGAATCCTTCGATTTCAGCGTAATCCGTATTTAAAAGCTCATCAGATGTTTTAGATGATTCCGTCATAAGATGAGCATCGGCAATCAGCGTTGCATTCAGCTCTTTGATCAAATGTCCGGTTGTTTCTGGTGACATGCCTATGATTTCCTGCAAATCGACAAGCAGCTCGATTGCACTTTCGGCCTCGCTACTTGTTTCGTTCCCGACCTTTTCGATGGTCCACCATTTCACATCAAAACTGTTGAAAAGGCGCGGCTCCGCTTGATACTGATACTTTTTCCCACTCGAAATGACAAGTTCATAGACGTGGCGATGGTTTTCAGATGAAATAATTTCCGGGAAGATCATATCTTCGTACATATATTCCGCCAGCATTTTAGCGATCAGTTTTTGATTGGCCTCTTTCCAGGTGGAGGCTTTAAACGTTTCTTGCACTTCATTTTTGAATAACACGGGACCCCTTCTTTCCATTTATTTTCTCAGCGTATTTTTGCGTAACTGGAGTTATGTTCCGATACTGTTCCGAACGTTTGGAAGACATGTTTATCTGGAATTGGGAACACTTCCCTTCCAGCGATTTGATTGATGATCACGGCATTCCGGTACGCCCCTAACCCTAAGTCGGGAGCGCCTACACCATGGGAATGAATTTCCCCGTTTTGGACGTAAATTTCCCCTTCACCATCAAGCGAAGTGTCCAGAGCATAATCTTTTCTCACTTGGAACCTTCCAGATTCATCCCAGGAAATCACATCATTCATTTCTTGCAAAAAGACGGGTACTCTTTGCTGATAGCCTGTCCCGAGAATGACGACATCTGCTTCTGTTTCCACGGCTTCTTCACTTATCCGCTGTTTCCCATTCAACGTCCATGTGTCTCCATTCCAGCTGAGGTCTGTCATCTCTGTCATCGCTTGCAAATGGAGCGGTGGCTCGACATCTCCAATGGAGCGTTCATACAAATGATCGTAAATCTCACCGATCGTTTCTGCACTGATCCCTTTGTATAGAAGTTCCTGATTCTGAAGCAGGGCATCTTTTTTCCATTGGGGTAGTTCATAGAAAAAATCAATGTAATCCGGTGAGAAATACTCAAGTCCAAGCTTCGAATACTCCATCGGAAAGAACCCGTTCGACCTCGTATACCACTCAAGGGAACCTCCGGATATTTGCTGTTGTTTGGCGACATCCAAAAACACTTCAGCGGCACTTTGGCCTGACCCAATCACAGCAACAGTCTCTCCGTTAAGGCAGGCTTGTCGTTTCGATAAGTATTCAGAAGTATGGAAGACCTTCGAACCTAGATGTTCGCGGAATGGTTCCGGGATGCCAGGCTCTGTTCCAATTCCCATGACGATATTTTCCGTTAAGAAATGTTCGTGTGTCCCCGACTTCATGTCTTCCACGGTCACTCGATAGACGGTCTTCCCTTCATGTTCTAACGGTTCTACCTGAAGAACATTCTTTTCGAAACGGCACGAATCGAGCTTCCTGCACACCCAGCGGCAGTAGTGATTGTATTCCTTCCTGGGAATGTGGAATTTTTCCAGAAAATAAAAATGATAGAGTCGATTATGTTCCTGCAAATAATTTAAAAAGCTATACTCGTTTTTCACATCAATCATCGAGACAAGATCAGCTAAAAACGGAACCTGTAATGTCGTCCCTTCAATCAACATGCCGGGGTGCCACTCAAACTCCGGTTCTCTTTCCAGGAACAAGCAGTGAATATCATCGATTGAATCCATGAGTGCAGCCATCCCTAAATTGAAAGGACCAAGTCCAATCCCGATGACATGATGGATAGTTGTTGAAGGATGGAGGTCTTCATTCATATGGCCACCTCTTTTCGAAAGTTTCTCGTTCGCAAAACATCAATAACCCTGTTTTATCGGGCAGCTTGACCGGTCGAACCGGATTGAAGCCACACTTCTGAAAAATATGGATCATTTTTTCATTTCGTATATCCGGTTCGGCGATGACTTTGTCCGTGCCTTCGTCTTGAAATTGGAAGTGGACCATCGCCCGCAGTAAAGGGAGGGCGTACCCATTGCCGAGAAATGCCTTCTCCCCTATTAATAAATGGACACCTTGATCTGCTTGCGCTGCTGAATAGTACTTTTCTATGATGTCCCCTTCCACCCAGTAGGCTTCCCAATAGCTCATGACCCTGCCATCGATCAAGCCTAAGTAAAGCGTTTGATGGGTATCGGCGAGCGCCTTTGCTAAATGGTCTTTGAATGCCTTCAAAGAGATATTCAAATTCCAGTACGGATGGACATGCTCTTCATTCATCCATTTGTGAATGATTTCTACATCTTCGAAGGTCACTTTTCGAAAAGCTATCCTCTGTTCGATTTTTGGATCAAACCGTTCAAAGTCATAAGTCATGGGCAGATGCCACCTTTTCAGCAAGCGGATTGTCAATATTCGTATACACCGATTGGGATTCCATCGGTCCCACTAGTTCATCCATGTCATATAAGCGTGTCAGTAAATTCGCTTTACAAGGAAGTTTGTCGTTCTCTAATAGACTAGTAATCAAGGAAGAAGACGGATGTGATTTCAATCGGTCTCTCAATATCGTCATCAGCTTTTCTTCTGAAACGAGTCGACTCGTACCGAAACCGTTGATCAACCCGTACAGATGATTGAAAAAGAAATAATAACGCAACCGTTCTTCGGCTGTTTCATCTGCACAAATCGTGTCACTCGTTTTGTTGACATCAGGTAGAAGGGAAGCTAGTTTCGCCGATTTAGACTGGCAAAAGTAATAGCCTTGATTGTCCCGATAGTAGAAATGCTCAGGATAACCATCCTTCAACTGGATGATCGAGTTTTGCTGATGGGCTTCAAGAGCGATTCCATATTGTTCAAATAACCAAAGTACAGGCTCGAGACTGACTGTTAAATAACGGTCGAACCAATCGACACTCACCGCTTCGATTGAACGACCCTCCCGTTTGGTTATGCCCTGAATGATAGAATGGATTCTGGATTCATCCCCGTAGGCGTTATCCTGAACGAGAGCAGCGACAACACTCTTCTGTTTGCTGTCCTCGTAAAAAGGGTTTTCTCGTATGATCACTTCGAACCCTGAGACTTCCTCATCCAATGGGATGTTGATAGAAGCAGGATCTTTGATGATAGTGAAATTCGGATGTTTTTCGTTTAAGTCATCGCCCAATTCCGTATCTAAAAGACGAGCCACTTCCACACCCCTGTCTAATTCCTTCGGTTGGTTCACCCTGAGCGAATTTGTAATCTTGACCGGTACGGAAAACTTGTACATATACCTCGAGTCGGGACTGTATAAAGTCCTGAAAGAGGAAGTTGCTGTATAGATTGGTCCAAGCTCACCCAAATCCTTTAAGGCACCAGTGGACAAAAGCTTTTGAACCTCGGCTTTAGCCAGCAAGCTTGGCACTTGCAGCGGGTGGACAGGAATCAGCAGATGATCTCCAGCTATTATTTCGTCGAGCTCAACTTTCCCGACAGAACTTTTCACATTTTCTAAAATGATGTCAGAGGCAGACAAGGGCAAGCTGGACTCCTCGTTCACAAATGACCGGGAAGCACTGAAGTAGTGCAGCTTGAACCTGCCTTTGTATTCCGGTGCATATTTCCGGTCTTCAGCCGCTGTCAACCCTTGCTTGCTTTTCGGGGTCGGGTGGAGCAAATGTCCGAACAATAGAGATTGTTCCGCATCGATGAAATCAAAATCCTCTTTGGTGAGCTCCTGTTGGTCATCCCGACGATGTTCGACAACATCCTTGATTTTTTGGCAGCTCAGGATGACTCTCAACATCATTTCATCTTCTGAATAATTCCGGCCATGTCCAAGCAGCCATTCTTTCACTAAAAGTGTGGCCATTGTGACATAATCCAGCACCTGCCATGCCCCGTGTTCACCAGCCCGATAATAAATCGGGAAGGCGAAAAGGTGCCGCCCTGTCAAAGACCAGTATCGGACCGGGACTGCCACCTCCATCTGTTGTCTGTCCAGCGGAATACGGAGGGTTTTATCACAGACCGGCTCGGTCCATGGTGCTCCATGCTCCTCCGGCATTTCCGAGAAGTTCTCCGTTTCTCTTAAATAACAATTGAGAAAACTTTGCATCGTCGCGTCCTCAGCGATTTCTCTGACACTCTTCACTTCTGATAACCTCCATTCAACATTTCTGTCCCTGCTTTTTCAATTTCCTGGATGACCTTATCAATGTCTTCTTTACTAGTTCGCGGATTCAATATAGTGAACTTCAAATACGTCTCTCCATTTACAGACGTTTTCGCGATCGCCGCTTTTCCTTCCTGGAATAAGATTTGTTGTATTTTACGATTCCAATCACTTACGTTCTCTGAACGAAGCGGCCTGTACTGAAAGACGACCGTCGTTAATTCAGGTTTGCGATTTTCTACTGCAAATGCTGATTTTTCTTCCAGCACTGAGGCCGCATATTCAGCGAGTTCCATTGTTTGGTCAACCATCTTCCCTAGTAGATCCGTTCCGACTGTATTCAGTGTCAAAAGCATCTTCAAGGCATCGAATCTTCTAGTGGTTTGAACCGATTTGTTGACGAGATTGAGAATCCCTTCTTCCTCATCCTCTTCAGGATTCAAATAATCCGCATGATGGGACAGCAGACGGTAATGCTGCCTATCCTTGAGGAGAAACAAACCACAACTGATCGGCTGAAAACCTAATTTGTGAAAATCCAGTGTAATGGAATCAGCCTGGTGAAGTCCTGCGATTTTTCGTTTGTATTGATGACTGAAAACGAGTCCCCCTCCATAAGCAGCGTCTATATGGAGCCAGAGATTTCTTTCTTGGCACAATTCAGCCAAGTCCTCCATGGGATCGATACTTCCATAGTCCGTTGTACCGCATGTCGCGACGACTGCAAATGGCAGTGCGCCATCTTGTTCCAGCTGTGTGAACGTCTCTTTCACGTGCTGGAGATTCATCCTATGGTTCTCATCCGACGGAATCGGAATAACCGCTTCTTCCCCCAAACCAAGCTGGGAAATCGATTTCTTTACAGAGAAGTGAGCCTCTTCGGAACATAGCACCTTCGTCCGCTTCATCTCACCAGGTAAGCCATATGCTTGCACATCATGGTTCCACTGCTTTGCACAAAATGCATCTCTTGCGAGTAGAAGCCCCATATAGTTGGACTGGGTCCCTCCACTTGTAAAGACACCATCCGAGGAGGCTGGCAGCCCGACAAGCCTTGAAAGCTGACGGATCAATTCTGCTTCCACATAAGTCGCAGCAGGACTTTGATCCCAAGAGTCCATCGATTGATTGAGAGCAGCTATGATCAATTCTGCTGCGATGCCTGGAAGAATCGGCGGGCAATGCAAGTGGGCAATACTTTTTGTATGGGATACTTGCAGGCTGTTTTTTAAAATCGTCGGCTCCCATTCCTCTAATACATCATTCAACGGCCGGGGATTATTCCAGATCTTCAACTTCTCTTCTAGACTTTGCTTCAATTCCATCGGAGGTTGGCCTGTATAAGGACCATCCGCCTCACGAAATACTTTCTCCAGCTTTTCCGTAACGAGATCGATTTGTTCTCGGAACGCTTCCAGCCCCTCTTTCCCCTGATGGAGAAAAAAGGCGTCAAATTTCGAAGCCTCGATACCGATTGAGTTTTTTTGTATAGATGAAATCATTGCTTCACCCCTCTAAGGAAGCTTGGATGGCTTCCCGGAAGATTGTGATGACCTCATTCAATTGCTCTTCTGTAATGATCAAAGGTGGCAGGAAGCGAACAACAGCCCCATGTCTGCCTCCCACTTCCAGAATCAGCCCGCGGTTGAAGCACTCTTTTTGAATCCGGCTGGCTAATTCAGGATAGGCAGGGAAACTTCCTTGCCGGGTTGATTGTTTAGAAGGATCTACGATTTCTGCACCGATCATCAACCCACGTCCTCTGATATCTCCCAGCTGTGGAAAGTCCTGCTGAATGTCCTTCAGCGATTGGAGCAGATGTGCCCCCATTTTTTCGCTGTGGACGTCTAAACGATTTTCTTTGACATATTTCAGTGACGCTGTCCCTGCTGCCATCGCCATTTGGTTGCCACGGAACGTTCCGATATGTGCACCAGGTTCCCATGCATCTAAATCCTGATCATAGATGACTACCGACAATGGAAGACTGCCCCCAATGGCTTTCGATAGGACGAAGGCATCCGGAATGATATCTGCATGCTCGAAGGAGAACATTTTACCGGTTCTTCCGATTCCAGTCTGGACTTCGTCAATGATCAACGGGATCCCCCGCTCTTCCGTAATTCTGCGCATTTCTTTCAGCCAGCCAATCGGGGCTGGGATGGTGCCTCCTTCCCCCTGCACAGTCTCGAAGATCATAGCTGCAGGCGGAAGAATGCCGCTTTCCGGATCATCCAACAGCTGCTCGATGTAGGTGCTGCTCAGCTGGTGTCCTTCTTCTCCCCCTTTACCAAAGGGACAGCGATAATCATATGGATACGGAAGAAAGTGAGTATCAGGGACCAATCCTTGGACACTTTTCTTCGGACTCAAGTTGCCGCTGATGGACATCGTTCCGTGAGTCGATCCATGGTAGCCACCCTGGAAGGTCAAAATGCTTTGTCTCCCTGTCGCTGTCTTCGCTAATTTCAAGGCAGCCTCGATGGCATCTCCTCCAGTCGGTCCGCAAAACTGGATTTTCGCCCTGTCCTTAAAGCCACCTGGCAGCGATTGGAACAGTTCATCAACGAAACTCTCCTTCACGTGCGTTGTGAGATCCAGTGTATGTAATGGCAGGCGATCGTGAAGTACCTCTTCTATCGCTTGTATGACCACTGGATGATTATGACCTAGAGCAAGCGTTCCTGCACCAGCTAAACAATCGATATACTTCCGTCCTTCCATATCCGTGATGTGAATTCCCATCGCTTCTTTGATTGCCAAAGGAATACGTCTTGGATAGGAACGGGCATTGGATTCGCGTTTTTCCTGTTGATCTAATAATTGTTTATTTGTCGTTGTTGTAAATACACTCATATGGAAAACTCCTTTTTGTTGAGGTCTGTCTTTCAATGTCATAGTAGTTGATAATGATTATCAATGTCAACATTAATTGAAAACCATTATCAGTTACGTTGGTTGAATTTAGTTATTTATGTCTATGGGCAGACAAAGGCAAAACCATTGCTATTAAGCTTTATATTGAAAAAATTCTTAGGTCGAACCCATTATTCATTCTCTGAAAATTAAGCAAATAGACACCTGACCTTACCTTTTGACTAGGAAGCGCGTGTGAAAGCGCCGTGGGCAGGGTTAAACAACATTATCAGTCTGGAGGGGATAATTTCCAAGCCAAATAAAAAAGTGCCACCTAAATGGAGGTCACTGATATACCCTTTTCAATCTAGAGGAGCTGTTGTCGTTTGTTATTGCTTCTCACGAATCGCTTGTTGGTGGATGCTTCCGCTGGCACGCCGTGGAATTCACCAGCTGCTCCTCTAAAAAGAAGGATGTTCTTTGAATCGGAACTCATCGAAAACATAAAAGAAGCCGAATCGGACGATTTTACCGTCCGACTCGGCTTCTTTTCTTTGATGCATCATTTGGAAAGTTGCAGTTCTCCAGTTGCCTGTCTAAATGGTGATGCCCCACCGCTTTCTCAATGAAAGCTCTGTTTTTCCTTCAATTAAATATCCCCATTGTGCCAGTAGGACTCTACTTTTTCCTGAATTTCATCATCAAGTTCATATTCAATGACTTCGACATTCATATCATTGTTTGATTCTTCCTGATTCCCCTTGGCAACCTTGTAATCAAAAACAATTCCATTGTCTTTCCTTGGGGAGAAGTTGACGGAATTAAATTCAACGGATTGCTCTGCAGGTACGATTACATATGTGTACTCTTTATTATTTAAAGAAAAATGGCCCTTGCCGCCGATCGTCAGTTGGGTTCCTTCCATGGCAGGAGGTAAATTTTCAGGTAGTTCTTCAAGTTCTTTGAAGGATATCTCCTGCTTCCCACATCCTGCTAATAGACCAGCTAAAAGTAATGTTAAAACGAAACGTTTGATCACAAATACTCACTCCTCCAATTTTTGTCATTACTAAATAGACGACGATTGACCTGCATAAGTTTCACTTCGACCATTCGGTGAATGAGAATCGATTAATGAGCATTTACGATAACTCCCGAGAAATTCCCTTTCAGTACTGATTTCTGCTTTTGATTTGTACAAAGGAAAGAAGCTGAAATAGCTTTCTTATGATTGTCTTTCCTATTCAATTCCGTGATCGTTACTTCACATAGGATCGTGTCCCCTGTGAAAACCGGTCTTAGAAACTCAAAATCCATATGGCGGGCCAGCACATTGTTTTCGCCACCGATCTTTGTTGGTAATGTAGCAGTAAGCAATCCTTGAATGACCAGTCTCCCCTGATCATCGGGAGTCAGGTGATGGTCTCCTTCATCCATAGATACTTTCGTAAACAATTCAACATCATCTTTTGTAAAGGACCGTTCAAATGAAATGACATCTCCAACATCTAAATCCATTAAATCCCATCCTCCCCCGCTGGCGTCAGTGAAAGTCCGTCAACCCTATAATTAATGCAGGCGGCCATCTAATGCTTTCCTTTCTTCCATTGCTGTTCCAGTTGTCTTACTCTCTCCTCCAGCCGCTTGAACTTCTCAGCCATGAATCCTATAAGCAAAATGACAATAAAAACGAAAGCTAAAAGTAATTGAATGGTTAACACACCTTTATGAGTATTAGACTTTTCAGGACCTTGAGGGTTGTTACTTTTTCCATGAATCTTCCCTATGCAAATCGGTTATTGTCCCTTGGTGAAAATACAATTGCCACCTTCCATCTATCCGTTTCCATATCGAGCTTCTGAGCGTATTTCTCTTCCTTGTTTTATCTTCAATAAAGTAAGAGGCCAGAACAATATCAGGGGCTAAGGAATCTATTTCGTAATTATGTATGGTCATTTCCGATAAAACTACTCCAAGTTCAAGACATTCCTTTTTATTGTAAGACCTGCCCGAACTGCCAATCTCCCAAAAGTCATCGGCCAATATTTCACCCAACTTTTCAACGGATGATCGCACTTCAGGATTTATATGCCTTTCTTCCAACTCATGTAATTGTTCTTTCAAACTCCTGGTCATAAGCCCTTCCCCCTGGATTTACATATTCTTACTCCACAATTCTTATTTCGATAAAATAGGATAAAATACCTTCTTCATTCAAACGATTTCACCGCTTGCGAAGTCCATACTTATTAACAGTCATATGAATTATGTTATAATCCAATCTCGCTAAATCTATTTAGTCGCAATGATTACAAAAGCCCTGTATGGAATATCGAAGGTCTCACCCGTCTCTTTTCTTAAATATCCCGCAAGCTTAACATTGAACCGATCAACTTCATCCTTACTCAATGCTCCGCCGATCTCTGGACTTGCCTGAATTCTGCCCATCCAGCTTTCAACAGAGTATGGTTCCATTACATCAATAGAAAAAGTTTCAACATCAGAAAACCCGGATTTGAGAAGATCATTCCTCCAGGCAGTGTACTTTTCAGGGTCGGCGTTATTCTGGTTGGCATGGTTAAACTCGTTGATAAGGTTTTGAGTATGTGAAGCTATGCTGCTCATAGATGGTATCCAATCGTAGTCGATAATGGCTAATCTTCCATTGTTCTCAAGGACGCGATGAACTTCCTCAGCTACTCTTGATGAATTGAACCAATGCCAACAGTAGGCAGCTGTCACAACCTTATACGTCATATAATCAAACGGAAGGTGTTCCACGTTGCCGATTAGATATTCAATCGGTAATTGATCAGTCTCATTCACTTGCCTGGCTTGATCGATTAATTCCGGTGATAAGTCTATTCCTGTCACCCTGCACCCTTGGTTCGCTAAATCCCTTGCAAACAGGCCATTAGCTGTGCCGAGGTCCAATACATGCTGTCCTTCTACACCAATGCTGTATTGCTTTAACCTTTCTAACAATTCTGCTGGGTATCCATGGCGGAATTTCAAGTATTCATCAGCTGTACCGGCTAAATTCAAGATTGTCATCTCCCCTATTCTATGAAAATCAGTCTACTTACAATCGTCTCCGACTTCTCAATCAACATCAACCTTTTCACTGGTAATAGTTCAAATATTTTCCATTTCTATGGATTTATGTCGAAAAATGATTGCTCGGACGATTTTTTTCGGGTAATTTGTCCTTTTTCTGTCACAGCTTTTTCTGCTTTTATTATATATAATGTTCTAGAATTCTAAAAAAGCAGAAGAAATCTGATAGTGAGATTAATAAATAAACCATTAAACCTTACTATCTGCCTATTATTCTTTGCTACTTTCTCTTCTATCCATTATAATGACGTTTGGTAATCTACTAGTCATGTGAAAAAGCAGGTGATCCATTGTTAGAATATAAGGTGATCGGGTCAGATCCCGCAAAAGAATACGTAATCTTTCTCCACGGAATCGGCGGTAGTGCCAACATTTTCTTTCCTCAAATGAAAGCATTCAAGAAATCCTTCAATCTCATCGCTGTGAATTTACCCGGCCACAAAAAATCATCAAGCGTCTCTGAGTATAAAGGCGGTTTTTCTTTCGATGATGTGACGGAAGAAGTATTAAAGGTCCTTGATGAGATCGGGGTAGAAAAAGCACATTTTGTGGGAATCTCATTAGGCTCTGTCGTCATCCACAAAATCTTGTCTGTGGCACCTCACCGTGTTTCAACAGCTGTGCTGGGAGGAGCCATTACACGAATTAACCTCCTCGCCAAGATGTTGCTTCTCTGGGGTACCTTATTGAAGAATGTAACGCCACACCTTTGGTTATATTCCCTATGTGCCAGGATTTTGATGCCGAATGACAATCATAAAGATTCAAGGAATGCCTTTATACAGGAAGCTGCGCAAATGAAACGCCAAGATTTCCTAGGCTGGTATGACATCGTCCACACAGTACCGGAAACCTTTACAAACATAGAAACAACCGCTGCATCCGTCCCGAAACTTTACTTGACGGGAGAGGATGACCATATGTTCAAAAAGGATGTCACCAAAGATCTAACGGACATGCCTAAGGCAACTTTGATCGTGTTATCGAATAGTGGTCATGTAGTCAATTTAGATCAACCTGATGCCTTCAACAAAGTTTCCCTTACGTTCATGCAAACAAAAGGGCAAGTGAAAGCCCAGGATTTAGAAGATAACGTTTACTCAATCAAGTCTTAACCGTTTTTTTAAAAGAGCCTTCAAGTAGAGGCTACATGAAAACCTCTTTTCAATCTGGAGGAGCTGTTAACGTTTGTTGTTGCTTCTCACGAATCGCTTGTCGGTGGATGCTTGCCGCGGGCACGGCCTCAGCTAACCGTCAATACCAAACGAATACTAAAGCTCCCAGAGGGGTAAAGGTCCGTATGTCTCATCAAAATAAGGAAGCCGAGTTGAACGATAAAAACGTCCTACTCGGCTTCTTTATTTGGGGCATAACTCAAAAGGTTGCAGTTGTCATAAGATACCCAGGTCGTTCATACGAGTCAACCGGGGCTGTCAGCTTAATTCAACTTCACAGAAATATTGTCCTTTTTCTGTCATAGCATTCGCTGCTCGTTTTATTTATACTGATTTAAGATTCAAAAAAGAAAGGATCGATCCTATGAAGAAGGAATTCAATTACGTCCCATGGGTCGTCGGGCTGTCAATTGCCATCAACGTCATCGTTGTAGCCCTATTGTTCGTGCCGAAAGCCGGTGGCGACACAGATTTTGATATCAAGCTGCTTCCATTATTGAACGCAGTCCTCAATTCGTTCACATTTGTTTACTTGACGGGAGAGGATGACCATATGTTCAAAAAGGATGTCACCAAAGATCTAACGGACATGCCTAAGGCAACTTTGATCGTGTTATCGAATAGTGGTCATGTAGTCAATTTAGATCAACCTGATGCCTTCAACAAAGTTTCCCTTACGTTCATGCAAACAAAAGGGCAAGTGAAAGCCCAGGATTTAGAAGATAACGTTTACTCAATCAAGTCTTAACCGTTTTTTTAAAAGAGCCTTCAAGTAGAGGCTACATGAAAACCTCTTTTCAATCTGGAGGAGCTGTTAACGTTTGTTGTTGCTTCTCACGAATCGCTTGTCGGTGGATGCTTGCCGCGGGCACGGCCTCAGCTAACCGTCAATACCAAACGAATACTAAAGCTCCCAGAGGGGTAAAGGTCCGTATGTCTCATCAAAATAAGGAAGCCGAGTTGAACGATAAAAACGTCCTACTCGGCTTCTTTATTTGGGGCATAACTCAAAAGGTTGCAGTTGTCATAAGATACCCAGGTCGTTCATACGAGTCAACCGGGGCTGTCAGCTTAATTCAACTTCACAGAAATATTGTCCTTTTTCTGTCATAGCATTCGCTGCTCGTTTTATTTATACTGATTTAAGATTCAAAAAAGAAAGGATCGATCCTATGAAGAAGGAATTCAATTACGTCCCATGGGTCGTCGGGCTGTCAATTGCCATCAACGTCATCGTTGTAGCCCTATTGTTCGTGCCGAAAGCCGGTGGCGACACAGATTTTGATATCAAGCTGCTTCCATTATTGAACGCAGTCCTCAATTCGTTCACATTTGTTTTCTTGTCAGCCGCTTTGTTCATGATTTTGAGAAAAAATATAAAGTGGCACAAACGCTTCATTTTCGCTGCTTTCACCTCTACCGCCTTATTTCTTGTTTCCTATCTTACGTACCACTCTATGGCGGAGTCTACTTCGTTCGGCGGCGAAGGTTTCGTAGCCAATGTATACTATTTCATTTTGATCACTCATATCGTTTTGGCAGCCTTGATTGTGCCGCTTGCACTCTTAACATTGTTCCGCGGGCTTGCTATGAAAGTGGATAAGCACCGCAAGATTGCCAGATGGACGATGCCTTTATGGTTATATGTCAGTTTGACAGGTGTCATCGTCTACTTGATGATTTCTCCTTACTATTAATTTTATAACAGCGATCCGGCTAAATCAGGCTGGATCGCTTTTTTATAGAACCTTTATCAAATCGTGCATTTGTTTAGTCAAACACTAACCCGGGAAAATATATAGGGAGTGGCAACATCCTTGTGCCACTTTTAAGGAGATTTTTATGGATCTTTTACATTTCATCAAAGATGAAGGCTACATTGCAGCGCGTATCCCTTCCACGGATGGTGGAGAAATTCATTTACCGTTGAATGATTTGTATTCATCAGAGGATTTGTTCGAGTTCATGACTCTGAATCCGACATCCGTCCAGTATTTCCCGTATGAACGCTTGCCCTATATGACTTGTACAGAAGCGGGAACAAGTTACAATGTGAAATTGATTAAAAAATAAATGGAAAACCAGATCACGCTTTTCTGTGATCTGGTTTTCTTTTTGCTATGAGATGATGCCATATTCAACTACTTGCACGGAATTCGGTGATCGGCGCTTTTCGTCCCCTGATTGCAACACTTGAGAAAAAGATCCCGGCAACCACAAGGACAAGATAAAACATCCCCATGCCATACCCACCGAGAATATTTCCAAGAATGAGACCCAAAGCTCCCAGCATTTTTCCGAGTTGAAAAACCAATCCATTGAAAGCCATATAAGCCCCTCGCCTTGAATCATCTACAATATCTGCTAATATTGATTGTCTTGTCGGCACATACAATAATTCGCCAATCGACAAGACCGCTACGGCTATGAATAAACCCGTGATATTCGTACTGAAGGCCATGTATGCATACCCTAGTCCGAACAATATGAATCCGGTGTACATGATCGGTTCTTCTTTCCGTCCTTTGATCCATTTCGAAACAATTCCTGTAAAGAAGACGATGGCCAGGGTGTTAGCAACCGTTAATAAACTCAATAAGCGAATTCCATCCAGTTGAAAAGAGAATAAGTGAAACACATCAACCATATGGGGAATGATTGCCTCCTCAAGCCGTATGGAAATGAAATTATTGCGCTGAAATTCGATTCCTAAGATGGCTACACCTCCGAGAGTAAAGGCTAGAAAGGAAAAATCTTTGACCACAAGCTGGTAGTTTTTCAACAAAGGTTTCCACCCGTAACCTTCACCCGTTTTCTCGTCACACACTTTGTATGTATCGATAATTTTTGTGCTGGTCATCCACAATGTCAATAGGCTGATACCTATCAGGACACCGATCAATTCGAAAAGGTGCCTCTCAAAGAACCACCCTCCGATCACTAAACCGATCATCATCGACATATTGATCGCCCAGTAATTGATGGCGTACATGAATGACCTTGTTTCCTTTGTACTTACATCGATCAGCATGGCTTCGGCAGCTGGATTGACAAGTCCTCCTGAAACACCGACGAGCAGCATCATAATGAATGTGATCCAGGCCGATTCAAGCCATGGTGAATTGGCTGCCAGCATGCCAGCAAAAGCAAATAGCTTCAAATATTCTCCTGTCACCATCAACCGCTTCCTCCCGATTATATCTGCCAGGTAACCCCCATATAATCCTGTGAAGAATTGCACGCCTACTTGAATGAGAATCAAGATACCGGCAACAGTTGCATTCATTTTACTTGTGAAGTATATCGCCATGAATGGGAAAACGGCCGCTCCGACCACCCGGCTCAGGAATGAAGTATAAATCCGGATTCTAATATTCTGATGCAGTTCTTTGAACATGTCTCCCCCTCCTTCTCCATTTATTATGGGGTTTCCAAAAAAGGGTAAAAAGGGTACAATCAAGAAAATTATGTCCCCTTTTAGGAGGTGAATGAATGTTTACTATGCGTTATTTCTCTTTGCGTGCCCATTTCCATGATCGTGAAACGGATTTATCCTGTTCTTTCAAGTTACAAGAGCTTGAATCGATTTGGTTTTGCACAAACAAAAACAGCAAGCGCATACTCAAGGAGATGACAGACCGTAAATGGCTGAACTACAAACCAGGAAAAGGCAGAGGCCATCACTCCACCCTTACCTTCTATCAGCCATTCCAAAAAGAAGTAGAAGACTATGTTAAAACCTGTGTGGAAAGTGAAAAGCTTGATCAAGTAGCCCAGTTGTTACGTCTGCCTATACCTAAAGCATGGATCGCCAAATCCTCTTCTGATATCCGACGTTTGTTCAGTTATGATGATCATCATCAAGCGAAAGATGTCTTACATGCATTCATTACAAGGGATTTCACTACCTTGGATCCTTTGGAAGTAGCTGTTACCTTTGAAGCCCACCTCATAGAACAGTTAGGAGATTCCTTGTTGAATTATGATGCAGAGAAGGATGCGATCATCCCTCATATTGCCCATCATTATGAGGAGAACAACGATGGTGAACAGTGGACCTTTCATTTGAGAAAAGGGGTTCAGTTCCACCACCGGGAGGAACTGACGAGTCGTGATGTAGCGGCAACCATCAGACGCGTACAAAACGGGCCGGCGTCCTCTGCCTGGATGGCAGCAGACATTGAAAGAGTGGATTGCCCTCATCCCTACAAGATTATTGTTCATTTGAAAAAGCCGAACCCCTTTTTCCCAAGATATATGGCTTCATCAAATTTCTGTATTCTACCTGAAGACGTACCTTTCGATGAATGGGAATGGATTGGTACCGGGCCATTCTTTTTAAAGCAACGCACAGAAAATAAAATCGTATTAGGTGCTTTTGACAGTTATTTCAAAGAGCGTCCCTTATTGGATGAAGTAAGCTTCTTCAAAGTCTCCCGCGAAGCAGCCAGTGCAATCAATTTGACTGTTGATGAAGCCACTTCTGAAATTCCAGCCAGCAAAGACGAAATTGAAACTGGCTTCCGCTTTCTCACCTTCAATTTCCATAAACGGAATGTCGTCCAAAGCCCCGCCTTTCGTGAAGCTGTTTTTCACTTATTGAATATAAAGAAAATGGCGATGGATTTAGAAGTCGATCAATACGTTGAAGCGAGCAGTTTTGTGCCATGGCGGTCCAAGCATTTACAAAAAGATGAGAGCAAGATTACGGCTTTACTCGATGAATCCGGTTATCGTGGGGAAAAGTTACGTGTCTATCATTTAGACTTTCCGAATGCGGTAAAGGAAGCAGACTGGCTCGTAAAGGAAGGTCGAAAATATGGGATTCATTTTGAAAGTCACTCGTTCAATTTCAGTGATATGTATAACCGTACGATTGACAGTCAAATAGATTTAATTTTCATGGGGGAAGTTTCCTCACTCGATTATCACTTATCTTTTCTTGGTGCTTTTTATAATGATGCACTCTTGTTCAGAAGGCTTTTTCCAAAGCAAGGTTTAGAGTGGATCGATCAACATTTGGAGAAAATAAAAAGATGTCACACAGCTGAAGAAAGAGAAAAACTGATGAATAAGATCGAGAGCTACATAAAGGACAACCATTTGCTTATTTTCCAACACCATCCGATCAAAGTGCGAACCTTTCATCCTTTGTTGCAAGGCGTCCGATTTCAGTCGTTCGGCCATTTTGACTTTTCGAAGATGTGGATTTCCAAATAGTACTGCCTCAGGGCATCGTATTGCTGGACAATGAATCCAAAGTATATTTTTTCTATAAAGTAAAAGAAGCGATTCCATAATAGGGAATCGCTTCTTTTATGGTAACCGGAACGTCAGGCCTTCTGAATCCAAGGCTTTTTTTAAAATGGGAAGAGATGCTGGACCCATCCCATGAAACTTCAGCACTTCTTTCTCACTTAATGTGGATAGATCCTGCAAAGAATGTATATCATGATTCTCAAGAGCACGTCTTGCCGGGGCTGAAAGTTTTGAAAGGAATCCTTGGTCGGGCTTTTGTTCATCCTCACAAATGGGGCAAACTGGACAGGCACTGCTTTTATAATACGTATGACCCTGGCTGCAAGTCCTGGATTCTTTGTTTGATGTAGTCATAAATGCTTCGCTCCTTTGTTTTACTTTCCAGAAGGGCTGATGGATTTCCTCCCGTTTAAAGTGTCCGTTATTACATCCATCTTATTCTATATCCGCAGTCATCTCAAGAATGAGCTTGACGCACTCTTGGTATTCTTTATATGCCAGGCTGAAGTCATAGAAGGTTTCTTTTTCATATATTTCAATTTCTATCAGTTTTTCAGAAACATCTTTAAGCTGTTTACTTATTTCTTCATCCTCAATCAGGTCTTCGGCATCGTTTAAAAGCACAGATTTCTGGATGATGCTCGTTGCCAGTTCCGTGTCCTTCAATTGCATAAGTTCCTTTAATTGAGCATTCGTGGGAGAATTCAAGTCAGGCTCTTTATTGCCGGGAGTTCGTACCCATTCCCCATTAGCATCAATGTATTTTTTCGCTTTTATAAGTAAACCAGCAGCCACTTGCCTATGTCTGTCTTCAGGAATTTCGTCTGTTTTAATACTTACACTTTCAGAACCTTCTAAATTAGGGTCTTCCGCTTTCACATCGGAAAAATATTCTTTAAAGACGCTTGCATCAATGACAAGTTTATCTGGATTTTTATTTGAAGCAGTTTCTGAAGACTCCTGTTCTACTTCCTTTGGTAACTTTTGTTCTTGGTTCTTTTCTTCAGTGAATGAAAACATCATGAAAAAAGCAACTAACATCAGCGCGATAATGGAAAGATATACTTTATGCATAGCTCCTCCTTTCAGTTACCATATTCTTCACTTTCCACCTATGGTATGTTGTAAACAGGTTTACGGATTTTCCGTATATCCTACATCTCAAATTTCACTTTTCATTCAAGGGTATATGGTACTATTGCGAAATCAGATGATATATTTAAAGCAGTGTGTGTTCGAATAGCTTGAATGTATCCTAAGCCATTCATCTGAAGTATTACTAAATAAGTAAAATGTTGTTGTCAAATCCATGATAAAAATATAAACTCCATATAGGGTTTGTTACTCAGTCGATGTGTCAAAATAAGGAGCTCCAGCCATGTCCTATGCGTATAAAAAGAAATTCTATAAATTTTTTGATAAGCTTACTCCCTTTCAAGTGATCGTATTGTTCTATCTTTCCGCTGTAGTTATTTCAACGATCTTGATCAGTTTACCTTTTTTACATAAAGAAGGCATGCATATCAGCTTCATTGACTCTCTTTTTACTGCTGTCAGTGCAGTCAGCGTAACTGGTCTAACCGTTATCTCAACAGCAGATACTTTCAATACACCCGGCTATTTTGTCCTTATGTTCATCCTTCAATTCGGCGGGATCGGTGTCATGACATTAGGGACGTTCATATGGTTGATGCTTGGTAAAAAAATCGGTTTGAAAAGCCGGGAGCTGATCAAAACAGACCAAAACCGCTCTACGTTTGCCGGGATGGTCAAACTCATCAAACAAATTCTTTTGATTATCATCTTTATTGAAGCAGTCGGTGCTTTAATATTAAGCGTCTATTTCACACAATATTTCCCGACTGTCGGAGAATCCGTGGTCCAGGGGATGTTCGCCTCTGTAAGTGCGACAACAAATGCCGGGTTTGATATTACCGGTACATCTCTGGTGATGTTTGAGGATGATTACTTTGTGCAGTTCATCAATATGCTTTTACTTACCCTTGGGGCGATCGGCTTTCCAGTCCTGATCGAAATAAAAGATTACCTAACACATAAGCAAAAAAACTTCATTAACTTTTCCTTATTTGCTAAATTAACGTCCATCACCTTCGGGGCCCTTGTGTTTGTTGGTACGGTGCTCATCTATTTGCTTGATCGCAATTATTTTTTTGAAGGGAAATCATGGCATGAAGCATTATTCTTCTCCCTGTTCCAATCTGTAACCACCCGTAACGGCGGACTCGCAACGATGGATGTTAGTGACTTTAGTACTCCAACATTGCTGGTCATTTGTATCCTTATGTTCATTGGTGCATCTCCCAGTAGTGTAGGAGGAGGAATTCGAACAACCACGTTTGCCATTACACTCCTCAGTGTGATTTCATACGCACGTGGAAAAAGCAGTGTGCGGGTATTCAGGCGTGAAATTGACCCTCAGGATATTTTCCGTTCGTTCATTGTCATCAATACGGCCATTGCCATTACCGGACTCGCAGTCATATTATTAAATTTTTTCGAACCGCAATTCACTCTCATGCAAATAATATTTGAAACATGTTCTGCGTTCGGGACCACTGGCTTATCCATGGGCATCACAGCGGATTTACATTGGGCAGGAAAAATAATCATCATTGCCTTGATGTTCATCGGTCGAATCGGAATTTTCTCTTTCCTATTTATCATCAGAGGAAAAGTGTCCAAAGATCGTTATCATTATCCAAAAGAACCGATGATCATCGGTTGATGACTCTGCTACAAACAATGTATCGGAACATGAAAAAAACCACTTCCTTCACGGGAAGTGGTTTTCTATTATACATTCTCTTCTGGTTCGTAATCTGGTGCAATGGCTTTCTTGATAAAAAGAGAAATCACAAAAATCACGATACATAAGGCAAGGGCAAACCAATAGGCATGGTGGACACCAGCTGTCATCGCTTGATTCCTGACTTCCCCAGTAATTGCACCTGTTTGGCCGCCCAAATAACCTTTTTGTCCTTGACTCATGATACTTACGAAAATCGATACACCAAGCGCGCCACCGATTGGCTGCAAAGTATTGGCAATCGCTGTACCATGTGGATACAAGTGCTTAGGCAGCTCGTTCAATGCATTCGTTTGAGCAGGCATCAAAATGGCTGAAACTGCCAGCATCAATAAAATATACGCGACGATGAACGACCATACCGGAATCGATGGATTGATATTACTGAAGAAAATCATCACACCCACTAAGACCATAGATCCGGGAATGATCAGCTTCCTCGGCCCGAATTTATCGAAAAGAGTCCCCATGACAGGTGACATCAAACCATTCAATAAAGCCCCTGGTAACAGCAATAACCCGGCCATTTTCGCAGAAAACCCTAGAGGTCCTTGCAAGTACATCGGCATGACAATTTCAGAAGCGAACATCGCCATGATGACAATGACGAAAATGGTGATGCCCCTGGCATAGCTTTTATAAGTAAACACACGGACATCAAGCAAAGGCTCCTCCAATTTCAACTGGCGGAGGACGAAAAGAATCAAACTGACAAGACTGACACCGATGACCGTCAGGATCTGGATGGACGCAAAGCCCTCTCCGCTCTCACCAGCGCTGCTGAACCCGTAGACGATTCCTCCTATACCGATGGATGATAATAGGATGGAGAAGTAATCAGCTTTCGGACGGGTCACTTCTCCAACATTCTGTAAGTATTTGACAGCGAAAAGTATCGAGAAGACGGCGAATGGGATCACTGTAATAAACAGCCAGCGCCAGCCTAGAAAGTCTACGATAACGCCTGATAGTGTCGGGCCGATCGCTGGTGCGAACATTATGACAAGGCCGAACGTTCCCATGATTTTCCCGCGCACTTCAGGTGGATAGAGCAGCAACAGTGCATTCATGATGACCGGGATCAACAATCCCGTACCAACGGCTTGAACCATCCGACCTGTCAGTAACATCGGAAAATTGAAAGCAGATGCAGCAATGATCGTACCTGTCAAAAAGATCGACATGACACCGATGAACATTTGCCTTGTAGTAAACCATTGGATCAATAGTGCAGAGATCGGCATCAAAACTCCCATGACAAGCATGAATCCTGTCGCCATCCATTGGACTGTCGGTGCGTCCAGACCAAAAACTTCCATAAGTTCTGTCAAAGCGATATTGAGAAGCGTCTCATTCAGAACAGCAAAAAACGCGCCAATCATAAAGGTAATAAGAATAATTTTTCGATTAAGTGTAGTTTCCATAATATCCTCCGTAACACATGTAAAAAATAAATACTTATCTATCTTTCACTATTCTCATTTAATTTGCAACCCTTAAGCTTCAAAATAAGAAGGAACTTCCCATAATAAGAAGTTCCTCCCGGGTAAAGCTAAGTATTTATCCAGAATCTTTTCACTACATTCCCATCTTCCTCAATAAAATCCTCATCTGGATGGCCGCCATTGTTCAGGATGGTCTTCAAGGAACCGATATTACTCTCATCACATACGACCAGGGCTCTCTTGATTCCTAATTCCTTAGCTTTCAAAAGCGAAAGTTCCAACAAACGAGTGGCATAGCCCTTCTTACGCTCAGAGGGTCTGATTCCATATCCAATGTGTCCCCCCGCATTCATCAGCAGTTCCGTCAACGAATGCCTGATATTCACAGCACCCAATACTTTCTTGTTTTCGTCTGTCAACCAGTAAGTCGAGTCAGGTACTCAGCCTTCAGGCAAACTCACTCCTCTTGCATTGCTGCTAAAATATTGGACCATATTTTCAAAGTCAGAAGGATCTTTCTCGATCACCCATAGAGTCATGACTTCCCCGCTTTCCTTCCATTCCTTATAGAAAGCCAAATATTCTTCTTTTATTTCTACAGTTGGTGCAATTAAATAGAGCTTTCTTTCCACATCCAACAACCTTTCTAATTGTTTTTCTTTGTTAGGAGTCTCTAGGAGCCCGCATTCAAATCCTTGATAAATCCTTTGACTATTATTCCATCATTCAGGGGCTCGAAATCGAGTTCTGGAAAGTGCTCAAACCCCAATTTTTCATAAAGAGGCAGCGCATTCATGAAAGAAGCGGAATGAAGACCAATGCGGGAATGTTTTTCTTCTTTTGAAACCTGAATGCAATGTTTGATAAGAGCCTTCGCAATCCCCCTCCCTCGAGAAGAAGGGTTAACGGACAACATACGAATTTCCGGATAGTTTTGAACGTTGTCATTCCAATCATAAGCTTTAATGGAAGGAGGGAATAAAACAACACTCCCAACAATGTTGTCATCAAGTTCAATCACAAATGTTTTCGCATTTGTTTTTAAATCATAATCAGACAGAAGCGTTTTTTTCAATACACTCCAATGATTTTCGGAAAGTAATTCTTCATATTCGTTGTAACTTTCCAGCCGAAGTGTTTTTATGTCATCAATTTCATTAGTTTTCATTTCTCTGATATTCATTCTTCCCACTCCCTTATATCCATTTAATCGAATTTTACTAGATGACCATTGTATTGTATAAAGAAACATATCATTGTTGGAAAAAATGGTAGTGGGGTTAATAGAGCAGGATATAAATAAATTGAGTGAACAATAACTAGAGTTCCATATTATTTTTCTCCGTTTTGAGAAAAGAAACAGATTTGCATACGGTTGCCATCCTGGTCGTATACGTCAAAAAAGTGGTTCACGTCATCATTTTGTATTTCGCTCACCTGCACACCTTTTGATTGAAGTTTCTTATATGTAGTTTCAATATCTTTTGAATAGAAAATCGGATAGCTTTTGCTTCTGCCTGCTTCTACTTCTCCTTCCTCTATGGTTAAAGGAACGCTGCTCTCCCCAATACTGAGCACCCTGTAACCTTCACCCTCAAAAGAAACAGTGAAACCTAACTTTTCTTCATACCACTTACTGGACTCAATGACATCGCGGACTTTTAAACAGACTGTATCTAACCTTTCAATCATGATTCAGCAACCTCCTAATATTTTCAGGTCCCTTCCATAGTTCAAGAGTTATAATCAGTGGAAAAACTTCCAGGAATTATGGACGGTCGTCTTGCTTTCTTTTCATCTCTTTCAATTCTTCTTCTACCCTAGTCAATTGTTTTTTTATTCTCACTAAAAAAGCAATAAGGACGAGGAAAAGAAGCGGGATACCGATAAAGAGAAACAGTGCTGCTAACTGTCCTGCAATCACAATACCTACCTCCTATTATCCAGTTTGCACCTCCACCATACTGAAACTTTTTCCGCACTATGTCCGGTTGGATGATCCACATCTCAGATAATACGGCTAATCTTAAGTTCCGCTTAAAAAGTCCTCATTACTTTCTTCTCTTTGTTACACCTTTGGCATTTTACGACTTCAAGATTTGGCATTTCCTCATCCCAACCAATGCGTTCATATTTATGAAACCCAACACGGCAGAGCAGACTGCTTTCCTTTTGAAGCAAAATAGTGACAGTAATAATAAGCATAAGTCCGACAATGATCAACATATAGGGCAAGTCATTCATATGGAAGGTATCATCAGCATTTGACAACAGAAGGAGGATTCCACTGAGCACCATCAAAGAACCTGTTAATCTTACAAAATTCATCAGCTGATGAATTTTTCAGAGATTCTATTTTGGTAAAAGGGAGATTTGATCAGCAACGCCATTAGGATACATGCTATACCTGTAATTAGAAAAAAGGCGGAAAACAGTTTCAGTCCAGAGGCAGGCGATTGAAAAACGATTCCACTGCAAATGAAAAGGGAAACACCAAGAAGAGATAGGTACAAGGCAGGTTTTTTTGCTTCCTTTTTCAATAATCCAAAGCCTGTCAATACAATCAAATGAAGAATACAACCAGCCATAATGAGTGGGAAAAATGGTTTGAATTTTGCTGCATAAATGAAGTGGTCGATCGCTAAGATATCTGTTTCCGTATGGACTTCTCCATGGAACATTTGTGAAAAATGAGCACTATACTTCCATTCCCACGGATTCATTCGGATAGCACTTCCCTCATACCAGGTGACAAGAGCCGCTCCGAATAAAACACAAATATTAAAGACCGCTTGCGCCCAAAATTTCATCATTTTTTCCTCCTGTTATGGGTTAAATCTTTTGGTCATTTCTATTTCATCAATTATTGGAATGCCGTGATTACCAGTCATAGGGATTTCTGGTTTGATTTTTCTCGCTTGTTCTACTGCATTATGTAAGATGCGGGAAAATCGGAATCCCCTTTTTTGATAGAAAGCAATGGCAGTCAGATTGTCATTGGTTGTGATAAGTGTAAGCTTTCGACATTGCAAATCCATTGCAGTCTTTTCAACAGAATGAACAAGACTTGTGCCTATGCCTTCACCTTCAACAATACTATCTAAGGATATGATTTCACATTCAACATCATGGATGATGTAGGTGACTAAGCCGATGAGTCGAGCTTGATCATTTAATGCTGCAAACCCATCGAGTATTGTGCAATCATAACTCCCACTGGAGACCACCATCTTCGTGCTCCCCCAGTGCAACTCTAAAAAATCACGGATGATTGTATCCGATATTGCTTCTACGTTTACTATTTCCATTCAAAGCACCCCGTTCCGACTTTCAGCTATTCCAGTCTTATGGCTTACATCCTTACTAGTAACCGAAGGCTTGGAAAAGCTGATATCGGTTGACTGCCAGCACACCTTTCCAATATTGCTGACTAACCATGAAGGCATCGGAAGCATCGCCCCAGTTCCAGGAGATTTCCCAGATTCCATCTGCATTTAATTGATCTTCATAATAATTCAGGTTTTGTTCGATCAAGTGCTTATACTTCCCAGCCAAAGGGTGACCAGGATGATCGATTATATCAAGAGGAAGTGTTTGGTAACCTGATCCCCATTTAGCGGTGTCTTTTTCCATACAATTTTCAGCTAATTCATTTATTTTATCTTGTAATTCTGAGTAGGAATAAGAGGTGTATTGGGTGAAGGCTTCCGGCTTTAACAGCTTAAGCAGCTGTTGATAATTGCAGATTTCATGGCTATCCATGGTTTCTGTTTCCATCAGCCGGGCAGCAGCTTTTCCGACACTGGACCAGCCTGTTTTCTCCGCTTCACCCCCCTCTATCGACCACTTGATGAGGTATCCGGCCAGTTCAGCGCCAGGGTTGAACATCCAGTTATCTTGAACACCCTCTTTCCAGTGCCACCAAGGAGCATGAGGGTAGTGATTGGTTTCAGGGAGGACAGAAGGCCACATCCCTGATTCAGGTTCATAGGTTTCTAGTAGATATTCATTCATAGACTGGACGATTTTTTCTTGTGAATCGGCTCCAATTTCGTTCAGTACCTGACCCGCTGCCCAAGTGGCCATCGGTGAGGATGCAGGCAGCCAGAAATCAGGTTCTATGCCGTGACCGAAACCTCCATCTTCATTTTGGAATGCTGCCAGAATATCGAGTACTCGGTCTTTCTCCCCTTCTTGAAAATGATACTCCCACCTGGCTGCCTCTAATGGCCGGGCGTTTCTCTTCATCCACTCATCCGTTTTGTTGAAAGAAGTTTTCATGTCCATGCTCCTTCTATAATGAATTTTCTATTATAACCAATGAACAATCGTTATGACCGCCCTTATACAGGCATTAGTGGGGGACGTCCCTTTTCCAGATAAGATCAGCCACTTCTATCGACAGCTTCTCGGTAAGAATACATCAATTTACCACCGAATTCATTAATCAATATCGCACAAATAATCAGAAGGATACCTAGCCATTGCAAAAGTGTGACCGTTTCGGACAAAATCACCATAGCGGAAATGATCGCGACTGGTAATTCCACAGAACCGAGCACGTTGGCCAGCCTCCCTGATATGTGCGGGGCTCCTCCAGCAAAAAATAGCGGGGGAATGACCGCCCCGACCAGAGCGATGCCGGCCCCTACCACCCAAAGCCTTCCGTCGGTCATCTGGATTGTCGGGATATCTTTCATGAACACGATCAGAATAAGAATGGTAGAACCCGTAACCATAAACCAGCTGCGCAGCACAGGGTCTGTTTTCGGGGCGACGATTCCACTGAAAAAGATGAAACCAGCATAGGTAATTGCTGAGAGGAAACCTAGTAAAATCCCCATTCCCGGCAAATCTAATACTTCTCCCTGAAAAACGTCCGAGGCAAAGAACACACCCGTCAATGTCACTACCATTGAAATCATATTGATTTTCGTTGGCTTGCTTTTACTGAAAATCCATTCATAAATCATCCCGACCCAGACAAATTGAAACAATAATATGATAGCAAGTGAAGCTGGCAGGTACTGCATGGCTCCATAATAAAAAATGCCGGTCAAACCGACGGATGTCCCTGTCAGCATTACTTGAAGTGCATCTTTTCTATTCATGTCCTTGATGGATACTCGCTTAAATAGGCACAACACCCATAATAGAACGAAGGCGATAACCATTTGTGTAATATTCAACTGCCCCAGTGTGTATCCATATTCGAAACCTTTTTTTACAAAAATCGGTGTAAACCCGAAACTTGCAGCTCCGATCAATACCAATAGGCTGCCTTTAAGCTTCATATGACTTTCTCCTTTTTATGCTACTCGCCCATAGCGACTAAATACCTTTTGGTGTCACCACTGTATTCAGCAATCAATACGCCCGAGGGCTCTTTTGTTGTATAAAGTTCAGCACCTACTGGCAGGTGGTTCGCCATCCCCTCTTCAACGATCCCCACTCTTTCCCCTTTGGTATAGTCCTTTTCTTCAATCCAATCGACACCATGTGTATAAACCGCACCATCTTTCATTTCTATGTAGTCAGCATCTGGCTTGATGGTGAGGACTTGTTTTTTAGAAAGGAGACCACCTTCCCCCTGCCCAGGGTGACAAGCTGTGAAAATAAGGATCATAAGAAAGAAGAAAAGCGCTCGTTTCATACCGTCTCTCCTTTTCATGTTTCTGATGCAGTGGTTGAGCAAATATCAGAAGGTGAAACAAAACCTATCCATCAACCTTCGTATCCTGGAATGAAATAGCGGGGATGGAAAACAAGGGGACGCTTCTGCAAAATATAATATCAAACTTGCCGTCACGCACAAGTAAAGCCGACCATCAGAATTTTTCGTTTCAATCTTTTGAGGCAAAGAATTCTCACTCCAGAATGACCACTTCTGCAGCGGTCAATTCCCTGCTTTCAGGATCTTCACCGATATCTTTTTCATTGGCGAGAACCACCTTCACATCAAGCATATCTTCTTCTTTTGCTTGTTCACGGAAGGCTTGCATGCTCACAGTGTCACCATCCGCCGTTTTTACCGGGATATCTTCAGGCATAAGTACAAGACATGGATAACCTTCTTCAGTAGCAGCAGCAGCTCCTTTGGCATTCCTCTTCACTGCAGCCGAACACTCGACTTCCATGCCGCCGATTTTCACAGAGGTGACCGGTCCTTCAATAGATTGGACAGGTTGGCTGGAAACACCGCACCCAGTGAGCAATATGAACATAGTGATAACTAAGAATAATCTCAAAACGGTTCACCCTTTATTATTTGTCGCTTTATGAAAAGCGTACCACGAATGGTAATATTTGAAAAAATTTGCTTGTATCGCCAAATTTGCAGAGCTCTGGAAAAATCCAATTTCAATCTCTACCAGAACACAATCTCGTTATAGTTTATTTTCATACTCTTGGGAGTAAATCTTACGAAGATGAAAACGATGGACAAGACGAATCGTCGGTCTGATCAGCATTTGAATACTTCCCAGCACAAATAGAGTGACTCCCCACATTTTCGTTGATTCAAAATAAAAAAACACACTTCCGACCAGGAACCAGAGCCCTAATAAGAAATCATTCAAGGTGTAGAGAATCTCATAACTCTTTTTGAAAAATACATCATGTTTGCCCATCTTCAAGTCTACATATTCATCTTTTGTTTGCTCCTGTTCATCTACTTTCTCTGTCATACGAACACCTCCACTCTTTCGTTACCCGAATTAGCGGAAGAAAAATCAAAGGAACCCACGAATAGCCGTGCATACTTGCTTGATGGTCTCAATAGAACGAAGTGTGTTGACCGGACTATTATCAAGAGAATGATCAGCATCAGGGATTTCGACAAGAGTTGCATAAGTCCTGTTCCTAAGAGGTTTAATTCTTTGCTGAATATAATGATGATCCTTTGTCCCAGTGAAGATCAAAACTTCATTACTGTTTCTTTCCAGTAAGGTTGCAAATGGTTCGTATTTAAGTAATGGGGTGAGCAGAATGGATTTCGTTTTTGGTCTATCTTTATATTTATTTAGGATCGGGATGGTTCCTATAGACTTCCCAAGAAAAACTCTGTCTTCGTAAGCATTGGTCCATTCATGAACGATCGGGTCTACCTCCTTGTTGATCATGGCTGACACTTTATCAAGAGGCTGACTCAGCTCTTCTGCTGTGTAAGAGTAATGGATCTGTATAACATCTATATTCTTCTCAATCATCAACATTGTAGAATAATAGAGAAGTGGGCGGTCATAAGTATACCCTGCCCCTGACAGCATAAAGCATACTTTTGATCCACCATTTTTAATGTGAGTATAAGGAATTTCCTTTCCTCCTACTTTCATAAGCTTTTCAACTATGATCATAAGGACTCTCCTTGCGGGTCAATTTTTCTCTTAATTGTTTCAGGAACAACCCCTTATCTTTCGGAGAAACTTTAACATAGCGCCCATTGCCATAATGGATTTCCAAGCGGTTTACGGATAGTGCGGGAGCAATGAATGGATCTTTGCTTGGAAACACTTTCCCTATTTCCTCTATAGGGATCTTTTTCTTAATTGGACCAAAATGGACGATCAGCCACTGTTCCCCGATTTTGTACCCGGTGCGGAACCAGACCCACAATAAAGATCCGCTAATAATGAGCAGAACTGCCAGTTTCATAAAATAACCATCAAGTGGCGACGGCAGCATGTAAACTCCCCATTGGAAGTTGAAAATTCCATCTATCAGGCATACTAGAACAACACCCCATAGAATCATTGCTAACCAGGAATCTTTTTTCGAAGGAAAATACATAACGGTCCCCCTTCCATAGAGATTAGGTTTTGAAACAAAGAATCATTTATCCAGTGCCGTATCAGGCTTTTTTCCTAAGTCTTGTTCAATCGCTTTCATTATTAATACGATGGAAAACCACAAATAGTTTCAATAATCTGGTACTTTTTACTCCAATTTTTTAAAACATCCGCAAAATCAAAAAGATGCTCCATTTTTAGAAGCATCCTATCTTTATTTACTAAGAGCAGTCGCTCTCAATTTGCACAAATTGATTATTCAAGACTGTGTTCCCTTCTTGAGCAGCTAATGCATTACTTCTGCCAAAACTGTTTACAACGATATTCGTATCTTCCGCATAAGTTACACGTACTTCGTAGAATAAAACTCCTGAAAGATTCGTGTACATCACAGCTAAGTTACCAGCGGGAAGAGAGTATGGGAAGTCAACTGGCTGGTTATTTCCGATTAATACCGGCAATTGTACAGGATTTGAATAAGAACTCCAATTCCATACTTCAATGACGACTTGTTCACAACTCAGCCCTGTATTAACAAGGTTGACGACAGCGGATATAGTGACAGGTTCTTTTCTTAATACGCCAGTCGATACTGTTTTCAGCCCTATCATATGACCACCTCCTTCCATATAAAACTATTACTAATCTATGTTTCAGGAGGTGTTAAGTGTGGACAAGGTGCTCAGGTGAAACATACAAATTTGTTTGCGGATTTCAATGAAGAACTATACATCGCCCAAGTTTTTCGACGATCAGAGATTTTTCCCCCAAGCAGAACCCACGAAAGGGACTAAATAAAACTCTTCAAGACAAACCGTTTACAAATCCAGCGACATCCGCTACTATGAAATCAAAGTACGATAACTGCATAACCATTGATTAGCACTAGGGGAGCTGCGTAACGCGGCTGAGAGGAAATAATTCCGACCCTTGGCACCCGAACTAGATAATACTAGCGTGGGGAAGTGCAGTCGGCTCTCGCCGAAGACCTTCAAGGTTCTTCCTTTTTCGATAGTTGACTGCATTCCCATGGGATGCAGTTTTTTTGTGCTTAAAAAAGGAGGAATAAAAATGAATCAAGCATGTGAAAATTCTCGTATTGTGGGCTGCTCCTTTTCTGTGCACCCGATGTCCGATCAGTTTGTTACGTACATTATGGATAGTTTGAAAGAGGTCGATACATCAAAAGTATGGCTGCATACCGATGATGTGACTACAACTGTGAGAGGACGAATGGAACACGTTTTTGATGTAACGAAAGCAATTCTTTTGCATATCGCGAAAACTGGTGTCCACGTAGCGTTTCAAGGTACTTTTTCGATCGGATGCCCTGGAGATACGTCCGGAGATGTGTATATGGATGAGTCTTCTGAACGTCTGAATGAAACGAAAGTAACGGGCCTCCGCCTGCTGATTGCAGCTAAATTTTCATTATATCCTATGGGTGGCGGTGATTATATGGATACCATTTACGCACAAATAGAAGCCATGAAATCAAAAGGGGTCGAAGTCTCCCCTGCTCATTATTCAACAAGACTGGACGGGGATACGCATGATATTTTCACAGGGCTTGAAGATGTCTTTCGTGAAACAGAAGAAAGCGGTTCTTCGCATACGGTGATGACGGTCACTGTATCAGCCAACAGTCCTTCACATAAGGAGACTGAATGATGAATAGCTGGAAGCTTAAAGAAATTGTCGTCATGTCCGTACTTTCTGTTGTATTCGCCGTCGTCTACCTCGCGTTTCTACCTGTGGGGAAAATTCTTGTCGGTTTTTTCGGACCTCTCGGCTATGATTTCATCTTCGGGATTTGGTTCATTGTATCCATCATCGCTGCCTATATTATCCGCAAACCCGGTGCTGCCTTTCTGTCAGAAACAATTGCTGCCACTGTCGAAGTGTTGCTTGGTAATGCGGTGGGACCGATATTGATGGTAACGGGGATGATCCAGGGTCTTGGAGCAGAATCGGCGTTCGCAATGACCCGTTATAAACGCTATGATTTATTCACTTTGATGCTCGCCGGTATGATGGCTGCCGTCTTCAGTTTCGTATGGGGTTACTTCCTCTCAGGCTTCGCTGCATTAAGTACCGGTTATGTACTGGCCATGTTCATTGTCCGCATCATCAGTGGTGCGCTAATTTCAGGCGTCCTAGGAAAAGCACTCAGTGACTCTCTGGCAAAAACGGGAGTACTCTCAAGCTTCGCCTTAGGAAAAGAACGCAGAAAGCAACGAGCAGCATGACTAAACAAATCCTACGTACAGAGAATCTGAGTCTTTCTTATGAAGATTGTGTAACACCGGTGTTGCAGGATGTCTCGCTTTCCATAATGGAGGGTGATGATATGCTGATCCTCGGTCCAAGCGGTTCTGGAAAAAGTTCCTTTACCCATTGTTTGAATGGACTATACCCAAGAGAACTGGATGGAGAGATGAGTGGGGAAGTATGGGTACACGGAAAGAGAACAAACGATTATCAACCAGGTGAAATTTCCAAACATATTGGTGTCGTCTTCCAAGATCCTGAAACACAATTTTGTATGCTAACAGTGGAAGATGAAGTCGCATTCGGACTTGAAAATTTATCTATGCCATTAAATGCTATGAGAGCAAAAGTCGAGGAAGTCTTAACATGGGTAGGTTTGCTTGAATTTAAAGAAAAAACGATCGCACAACTCTCTGGGGGGCAAAAGCAAAAGCTGGCGCTCGCCTGTGTGCTAGCAATGGAACCTGAGGTACTCATTTTGGATGAGCCGACAGCAAACCTCGACCCCATCGCGACCCGGGAATTCATCGATTTGCTGAGATACCTGAAACAACATCTTTCCTTGACCCTGGTCGTAATCGAACATCAACTGGAAGGCTGGGTTGAAATCCTTGACCGTGTTTTCATTTTACAAATGGACGGCAGTGTATATTATGATGGGTCTCTTCAGGAAGGCTTGCTTCATTCTGCCCCTGCCCTGCAACAACAAGGTATATCTTTGCCATATGCTACAAAACAGGCCCTAAGTCATAACTGGTGTGGGGATCTTCCGTTAACGATCGCTGACTATGTGGCCTCAGGCGGTGATTTTCCTATTGTTGGAGAAAAGACTGCAGAGCAAACAGAAAAATGGCTGGCAACACGCAATATTGGTTGGAAAAAGATTTTAAACGGCATTGATTTGGCTATTCATAAGAAAGAATGGATTGCTATTGTCGGGGCAAATGGCAGCGGGAAAACATCCTTGTCCAAACTGCTGGCAGGCATCACGAAACCTTCAAGCGGAAAGATCACTTTGCATGATAGGACTTTAAGCAAATGGGGCGAACAACAGTTACGCAGTGAAATCGGTTATGTATTTCAAAATCCTGAACACCAATTCATCACGGATTCGGTTTTCGAAGAGGTGGCATTCGGCCTGAAAGTGGAAGGTATACATGAGAGTCGTTTACAAGAAGTGGTTCATAGCACACTACAACTCTGCCGTTTAGATGGCCTGGAAAATCAACACCCTTTCTTGTTGAGTCAGGGGCAAAAGCGAAGGCTCAGTGTAGCCACTATGATTGTCTCTGACCAACGCATGCTTTTCCTTGATGAGCCGACGTTCGGGCAGGATGCCAGCTCGACAGAAAGTTTGATGGATTTGCTGCAGGAAAAGCATAAACAAGGGACGACGATCATTATGATCACACACGACATGGACCTCGTAGACAGGTTCGCTACGCGCGTTGTGGTGATGGAAAAAGGAACCATCGCTTTCGATAAACCACCGGAGATATTGTGGAAGCACCAGGATCTCGAAAAGTATTCCATCGAAAAGCCTCCACGTATCACAATGACAGAGATGATCGAGGAAAGGAAGCGATCCTATGTTTCTTCATGAGATCAATCCCTCTGTCAAAGCATTGACGATTATCGGGGTTGTGTTTGTGCTCGCCTTTTTGTTCGATCCGATCACACCACTCGTTTATATAGTCTGGACGGTTGGTATTACATTTTTGTTCGGATCCTTCAGGAAAAAGTATTACTTTTATTATTTCATTCCTTTTACTCTATTCGCACTCGGAATGTTATGGACAACCATCGCCTTCGCGAACCCTGCCAGTGCTCCGCAGCATACGATCACTTTACTGTGGTGGGAGTTTCCTCGCGAAGATCTTTGGGTCGCGGTATCCTTATCATTGAGAGTTCTTGCCTTTGCAACTTTATCATTATTGTTCGTCTTCACAACGAACATGGTCCACTTCATCCTGAGCCTGATCCAACAGTTGAAACTTCCACCAAAGTTAGCCTATGGAATCCTCGCCGGCTATCGGTTTTTACCTATGATGAGAACCGAATTTCAACAAGTCCGTGCTGCCCACAGGGTGCGAGGGGTCGGCCAAGCAAAATCTTTCAAGGAAAAATGGCTTCAGTATCAACGGTTTGCTATTCCTTTATTGGCAGGAGCGATCCGCAAAGCCGAACGAACAGCCATTGCAATGGAGTCCAAAGGTTTCACAGGGGAACGTGCACGCACATTTTACCGGCCGATGAAAATTCACAGGAAAGACTGGGCGTTTCCTTTAATGATGTTCGGTATGCTTGGAATTGTTATTGTTGCAGCCATTCATTTTGGTTATTTCGCTTGGTATGATGGTCAACTTTAGCCCAGTCTGATCATCTGGCAAAACTTATCCAAACGGTGTTACTTGATAATGTCAGCATAAACAAAGGGGCTGAGACAAAACGCTAACTGCCACAGGAAAAGACGAACAATAGTGTGGATTGGATCAAACGGAGCGTAGGCAACATACATAGATTCCTCCTGGGGGGAATAGCACGAGCGGAATACGCCGGTAAGCCGTCTTTGCTTACTGAGGGGGCTGAGGCCGTGCCCGCGGCAAGCATCCACCGACAAGCGATTCGGGAGAAGCAACAACAAACTTTAACAGTTCCTCTAGATTGAAAAGTGTTTTTCAGTGGCCTCAAGTATGTTGCCGGAGCGGCGTATGCATTTATTTCTTCATTAAGAAAACCCGAACGAATTCGTTCGGGTTTTCTAGCGGAAAAATTATTTTGTCCCAGCATCTTTTGTATACACTATAAATTCTCACCATGCTGGAGACCAGCAATATATTCACGGAGATCATCTCTTCTTACGCGCCAGTGCCGGCCGATTTTAAAGCCCGGGATGCGCCCTTCTTGTACTAATTTATACGTTGTTACCTCACTGATTTGCAAGTAATCAGCGACTTGGGAAATTGTCATGATTTCGCGTTCTTGATCCATTGAAATGCGACCTACCTTTTAATTCAAGTATAGTAACAGTTTATACGTTTAAGTGGAATATCTCAATGAAATTTTGACATTAATTCATTCTATATATAATAGAAGCGTTTTCAATGTTTCAAAGTCGATATTTTCGTCTATCCTAGTAAAAACTTCAGACCATCAAAAGGGGTAAAGCTGTATGTATGATTTACAACTGGGCGACCAGGTACCGAATTTCAAGCTTCCTACAATTTCAAAGGAAACTTATTCTTTTGAGGAACAGAAAAACAACCATATAACTGCCTGGCATTTGATCGTCTTCTTCCGTGGATCATGGTGCCCGTATTGTATAAAAACCCTTAAAGATATCGGGAATCATATGGAAACATTCCGTAAAATGGATATTAGAGTAGCGGCGATTGCAGCAGAAAACCAGAAAACATTGAAACAGATGGCGGAGCATGAAAGTTTATCTTTTCCGGTATTGGTAGATGAGTTCTTTACAGTGCTGGATGCCTTCGGTGTCTTCACACATAAAACTGGTGCCCCCTATGAAGACCATGGGGCTCATGGAGAGCCTGCCTATTTCTTAATCAACGAAGAAGGTAAATTGATGTACCAGCAAAAGCAGACAGGACCCTTCGGACGGCCGTCTCCTCTGGATTTATCCGCTACTGCACAACTTATTAAGAAACACCTGAAAAATCTGCCTGAAGAATAACGAAGAGAGGATGCACATACAGATCCTCTCTTTTTTTATGGTCTGAGAAAATATGAAATACAGCCGCTAATCGAGGCTTGCCGTTTTGTCATTTCACGATCATAACCGGGCAGTTCACCCGTTTTGCCACTTTGTGACTCACACTTCCAAGAACCATTTCCTGAAAGCCGTTCAGACCCCTGCTCCCGATTACAACTACTTCAAATTTATTGGTATTTGCATATTCCACGATCTTTGGCCCTGGGTCTCCTTTAATGAGTTCCACTTCATAGGATACATCAGCTTCTTCTAACACTTTTTCGGTCGATTGAATCCGGTTCTTTCTTTTTTCTAGTAGCAGCGTCCGGTCATCTTCTTTTAAAACATCTGTTTTTGAAGTAGAGCCATCAATACAATAAAGAACGGTAACCGTTGCCCCCGTTTCCAATTTCGCTAAATGCACTGCATGTTCGGCTGCGCGGGCGGCGTGGGCAGAGCCATCAGAAGCTAACAAAATGCGATTGTACATCATCAAATCCCCCTTCATAATTGGAAATTATAAAATCTTCATCCATGTAAACGTTTACCTATGAAAAAACCATTGCAAATGATTGCTTTATCTTATAATCTATTATATTCGGTTATAAAGGATTATTAAATATAAACAATGAAAATAAACCAAGACTTTTCAAATGAAAGCATTTGATCACTGCGAGACTCAGTGGTCTTTAATTTTAAATAAAGGAAGAGGGTATTTATGTCGACTTTATCTTTAAAGCAAAATTGGTTTGGTAATTTACGAGGGGACATTCTCTCAGGAATCGTTGTAGCTCTCGCTCTCATCCCTGAAGCGATTGCTTTCTCGATCATCGCAGGTGTAGATCCGATGGTCGGGCTTTATGCATCCTTCTGTATATCTGTTGTTATCGCATTTATGGGTGGCCGTCCCGGTATGATATCAGGGGCAACAGGTGCAATGGCCTTAGTCATGATTACACTTGTAGCTGAACACGGCATCGAATACTTGTTAGCCACTACTATATTAACCGGTATACTGCAGGTTTTATTCGGAGTTTTCAAGTTAGCTAGATTCATGAAGTTCATCCCCCGTTCCGTAATGGTCGGGTTCGTCAATGCTTTGGCGATTCTTATCTTCACTTCGCAATTACAACACTTTGTAAACGAGCCCTGGATCATCTATGTATTGGTAGGATTGACGCTTGCTATCATTTACCTTTTTCCATTGATTACAAAAGCTGTACCTTCCACTTTAGTAGCGATTGTCACAGTATCTGTAATTGTGATCAGTATGAATATCGGTGTACGGAACGTTGGAGATATGGGAGAATTGACACAAACTCTACCCTTATTTGCTCTACCGGAAATTCCTTTGAATTTCGAAACGTTGATGATCATTTTCCCATACGCAATGGCACTTACCATTGTCGGTTTGCTCGAATCGCTGCTTACTGCTTCCATTGTCGATGATATGACAGATACAGATAGTGATAAAAATCAAGAAAGCCGTGGACAGGGAATTGCCAATGTCGTGACCGGATGCTTCGGCGGAATGGCCGGTTGTGCAATGATCGGGCAGTCTGTCATCAACGTGAAATCAGGAGGTAACGGACGACTTTCTTCACTTGTCGCTGGAATTGTATTGATGTTCATGATCATCGTCTTAGGTGGGGTCGTGGTTCAAATTCCGATGGCTGCTCTCGCCGGGGTCATGATTATGGTATCGATTGGAACCTTTGACTGGAGTTCCTTGAAGAACCTCCACAAAGTACCGCTAAGCGATGCAGCAGTAATGGTAGTCACAGTCCTGACAGTGGTCCTCACTCATAACCTTGCTTATGGTGTTCTTGCTGGTGTCGTCCTGAGCATGATTTTCTTTGCTGTCAAAATTTCTAAGGTGCGTGTCCTCGGACTATACGCTAATGAGGGCAGAAAGAAAATTTATTATGTACAAGGGCAGTTGTTCTTCGCTTCAGTGACCGAATTCCAAGAAGGTATCAACTATAAAGACGATGTAGATGAAGTCGTCATTGACCTAAGCGAATCACACCTTTGGGATGATTCCGCAATCGGTGCACTTGATCATGTGGAAGCGAAATTCCATGCTCAACAGATACCGGTCCGGTTCGTTGGACTTAACGGAGAAAGTAACCGCCTGTTGAACCGCCTGGGCGGAGTTTCTAAAGAATCAGGCCATTAAAATAAAGATTTTACGTTAAAGGAGACATCTACAAATGTTCAATAAAATTTTACTAGCTACAGATGGTTCAGATCATTCTTCAAGAGCCATTGAACAAACTCTCAAAATGGTGGAACCATATAAAGATCAGGTCACTATCGATTTAATATACGCAGTAGACGGTGAATCATCCAAAGAAGACGTTTTAAAATATGGCGATTCCCATACTGCTACGATGAAACGCAAAGAAAAATTCTTGGGCAGCGTCCAGGAGATCGAAGAAAAAGGCGTTAAAGCGGAAGTCATCATCCTTCATGGTAATCCGGCTGAAGTAATTACGGAATATGCCAACGAGCATGAATATGATTGTGTAGTGATCGGAAGCCGTGGCCGCAACAAGTTACAGACGTTGATTCTTGGCAGTGTCAGTCATAAACTGGTCAAGTATATTCAATCTCCTGTCATCGTTGTTAAGTGACGCCTCCTCCCTTCAACTGCAGTGTTGAATTGTTCTTATCATCCGTGTTGGAAACTAACACAGCGATCAGCATCACGGATGGCCGCTGTGTTATAATATTTAGAGCAAAAAAATAATACAAAGCGGTGAAATGATTTTATGCTAGAAGATAACGGTGAACGTGTCATTCCGAAAGAAATGGATCCGATGAACAATATGCTGCTGGAACACATCGCACGCTATACCTTTTCAACCCCCTACGTAAAAGGAAGAGTTCTGGATATTGCATGTGGGACGGGCTACGGTAGCGTGATGGTTGCAAAGGAAAGAAAAGAAGAAATCGATGAAATCATTGGCGTGGACATTTGTGAAGATACGCTGCAATATGCTGTCCATAATTATTATCATCCTCTGCTTACCTTCAAGCAAGGAGATGCGATGGATTCAGAACTGCCGCAACACATCGGTCAATTCGATACGATCCTCAGCTTTGAAACGATTGAACACGTGAGAGACGACCGCCTTTTCATAAAGCGAATGTATGACCTGTTGAAGCCTGGTGGCACGCTCGTCCTTTCCACTCCGTTCGGAAAAGGAAGAAACCATCCAAGCGGGTCACCGTTTCACTATTTCCAGCTTACTTCGGAAGAATTCAGCTTGTTATTTGAAGATTTCCCGGACAAGGAGATTTTTTACCAGCGTGGTGTCACCATTGAACCTCCAAGAGAAGGGGTCTACTATCCGTTAGGTGTAGCTGTATGTAAAAAATGATTATTGAATCTCCCCCTTGAGCTTTGAACGGCCCAGGGGGCTTTTTTGTTTTCTTTGTGTCCAAATAAAAGGTCAGCTTTAGCTTGGAGCCCTCGACATTCGCCATTAATGATAAGAAAGATGGCGGACAGCACAAACGAATTTACACTTCATCGTCCATGTTTCCGCTTGTGAAAACGCCATAGTATATTGATAAGCATAGCGGTGAGGAAACCATAAGCAACAAAATAAAAGGCTGAGTGAAACAAAAAAGCACCAATATCTTCGAATTCATCAAATGGATTATCCATGATTAGAGGTTCATTGACAATTGCTATCACGTACAAAGGGATAAAAACAAACCAAAAACGCTTCCAAAAATATGTTTTGAATTCTTCCACTTTATTTCTTCCTCACACCCTAAAGGAGATATTTTCTCGACAAATTCGCTTAATCATTTCTCATCATATGATATGCTCATCAGCATCCTCCCTGCTCATCAAAACAACCATAATTGATTCGCTTCTTGTCGGCTCATCTCCTGCTCACGTACGAAAAATGTGTGGAGGCCAATATCATTCTCCTCATTCATCCACTTCTGATAGGCTTCTACTAATGCGTTTACATCTCCATTGTAATACTTTTCAACGAGTGTCGTCACCACCTTAGTGCTTCTCCAGTAATCATAAAAAGCTGCTGAATATTCGAAACGTTCGCCTCCCCGGTAACCCGCTTGTCCGAATTTGGTAAGCGGATACTCGCCATATTCATCTTTGTATTGTTGAATGAGATCACACTCCACCTCCATAATCGCCTCCCGCTTCTCTTCTGAAAATATGATTTTTCTAGGTAAATAAAAACAAAGTCCTTCTTCAAACCACATATTCGTTTCGTCTATTTCATCAAAATCATCGTGGAAAAATTCTGCATGATGAGTGAGTTCGTGGGCTGCTATCTCAACGATGTCGTCTATATCCAGCTTATCGTAATACGTATGAGCTTTTTCTGAGTCACCGGCAGATTGGCGAAATAGATCCTTCCATATATCCACCAATGGAGTGAGGTGTATCAGATCTCTTGAAGTATATGCAGGCAAAGGAATGTCAGAGTATAATTCCGTGGCTGACTTCAAATCATGAAATACTATCCCTCTCGGCTCCTCATAATCTGTTATAGCAGCCAAAGACTTCGCATAAGAATCAAGTCTTTTCAAAACTTCCAACCCGCTTTTTTCGATATGTCCAGTCATGGTCGTATCTGTTACTGAAATTGCATATTTCATTAGTGGTGTGCTCCCCCTATATATTCTTTTTACAAATCCCCACGCCACTGGATGAATTCCATTGCTGAGTGGCTCATTTGTTTAAAACTTTTTATAAATTAATACAAACGCTCGTTATAACTTTTATCAAGACGCTTTTTAATATTTACTTCATCCATATCTGGAAGTTTGGTATGTTCGACAAGCATCTTGGCCGCTGATGGCAGCTCTTCTTTTCGCTTCCAGGTGTCTGGGTTCCAGAGACCGGACCGCTTGAACGCTTTCGCACAATGAATGAAGCACTCCTCCACTTCTACTCCAATTCCGATCAACGGCTTCTTCCCTTTAAACGCCATTTGTCCAAGCAATTCGTCATCCATAACAAGCGTCGCTTTGCCGTTGATTCTTAAGGTCTCTCCTAGCCCAGGAATAAAAAAGATCAGTCCTAGACGAGGGTTTGAAAGCAAGTTATGCATGGAATCGGTCCGCTTGTTACCCGGTCGCTCCGGGATGATTAAACTTTTTTCATCCAGCACTTTCACAAAACCAGGAGAATCCCCTCTTGGTGAAACATCGCAAAAGCCTTGGCGATCGGACGTTGCCATAGTCAGAAATGGAGATTGAGCAATGAATTTCGCACAGTTATCGTCTAGATAATCGATCACTTTATTATTAACAAGCTTATTTGGCTCTCCGATTAACGCTCTCAACTGTTTTTCGTCTTTGATGACGTGGTGGAATCGGTTCATTTCTTCCCTCCGTTATCTGCTTTTTCACTTAACCCGGTAAAATATGAAATTGTTAACCACCCAATAATAGAAATACCACCGACAAAAATCGAAGCCCAAAAACCGATACGAACACTCTCCTTCCCGGACAAAAATTTCAAACTGATCTAATGCGAAGCTAATTTAAATGTGTATCGAGTGTATATCCTTCCAACCGTAGACAAGTTCAGTAAGTTCTCCTCCGTATCCTTTAATCTGCACTGAGTCTATCCGTTTCGCTCTGAGAGACTCATAGAAATGTTTCGCAGGGTTTTCTTCTAGCACCAGCACAATCATTGAAGTAATATTTAGATTTTCAAAACGACTGACTACAGCTTTCAAGAGTTTCTTTCCTATCCCTCTGCCTTGATAAGCTTCTAATATGTAAATGGAAGACAACTCCCCATCATATTCATTATAACGGTTCCTGTAATTATGGGAGCCAGTAGAAAATCCCACGATATTCCCATGTTCATTCTGAGCAACATAAACATCCAGTTCTCTTATATTTTTTCTCCACAATCGCTCTCGCTTATCATAGCTGAGCTGTCTCAGGTATTCATTTGGTATGATATTTTCATAGGTGGTCCTCCAAACATCAACGTGGACTTTGGCGATTTGACTGGCATCCTCTGATACAGCTCTTCTGATATTCATGTGTTCCTCCTTTAGAATATAAAAACTAGCTCAGTCAAAAAACTCCATATGTGATTTTTCTTTTTTGTAATAAGCCAGTCGCTCCTGCAATGTACCCGTATGAAATTCGAACTTGTGACCATCAGGATCGGTGAAGTAGATGGACCGTTTATCGTCCTCGGACCTCGGGCGCCCTGTTAAGATATTGACATTCAAATTCTCTAATTTTTCAAACATAGAATCATAGTCTTCTTCAGCTATGGAGAAAGCCGTATGCGTGTAAGAATATGCGATTTCGTTACGCGGAATCTCCCTCTCGACATTCAATGCCAGCCAAATCCCGTTCAAATCGAAGTAGGCCGTGTTTTTTCCTTTCACTAAAAGCTTGGCAGTGAAGACCTGTTCATAAAACGCGATTGACCGGCTTAAGTCTGAAACGGAAAAAGTGAGGTGGTTCACCCCTTTGATTGACATGCGTACTCCCTCCTATTAAAGCGAGTTTTTCAATATATACTGAATATCATGGAGATGCTGGACTAGTGATATCGCTGGAAACAGTACGACAAATACACTTCTCCCACGCTACTTTCTTCAGGGTTTCACCTTTCAGTAAATCTGTCCCAACCATGTAAAGCGCAATTAGGCAGCTCGCAAAGAACATAAGGTACCACATGTCCTGCTTTTCAATCAGATCTACTAACCTTTTCATCTCCCATTCTTCACCTTCGACCGGTTGAAAGATTATCGGTTCTTTTTCAATGCCCCAAGTATTATAAGGCTGTATCTTAACAGTTTCCTCCTGCTTTGAAATCACCCCATATCCAAGTGGTGCATAACCTGCTGGGTATGCAAGTAAGTAAGACACCAATAAAGAAAGGGCAACAAAAGCTATGTATAATAGAACGCTCCTTACTTTTTTCAAGGTCTGTTCCGTCATGAACTTTCACCATATTTCTTACTGAATTGAACAAGCCACTCTCTATCAATCGGGCCATTTGTAACTTCATAGTAATGACCGACCAGGATATGAATCCTCGTTGCCATACCATGAACAAGGATAGGATTTGAATCCCTGAGCTGGATTTCGTATTGGAATGTGGGTTCTTTATTCAAGCGCTTGTTATAATGCTCTTCAGATATTTTTTTCACATTGTACTGACTGAAAAATTCATCAAGCTCTTTGGCAGCCTCCTCATTTGAGGTCCACCATTGAAATCCTTGCCCTTCCGGAATTTGATTTCTATTTTGTGTAAATCCTAATCCTGCAAACTTCTCTTCATCATAATTCACTAACTCCCCCAAACTGCGCTCACGATTGTCATTCCATGTTTTCACTGAAAAAAACAATGCAATAATAAGTGCGGCAATGAGGATTTTCATATACAATGGCTTTCCCTTACGATTCATCATCATGCGTATCTTTCTTTCCTCCATGATCATAACCGGACTGTCCCCAGTAAATCAGAAACATTGCAGGGGCGACAATCATCAATATAGCGATTAGTAAATTCATCCTTCCCCTCCTTTTGTCAGAATCTTCTTCCTTTCCTTTACGAATCAATAAGCTTCAGGTTTCACTTGATGAAGAAAAATATGAACAGTACTGTTTAAGTTGGAAAATCTGCTTGCTCATAAATTGAATGATGGGTTTCTATAAAAAGAAAAAAAGCCACCCCCGTGGGAAGACAACATTTGGGTTATGTATCAAATAAAGAAGCCGTTTTGAACGATATATCGTCCAAAACGGCTTCTTTCAGTGTACAAGAAAAAAGAGTGATTTTCTTTGTTTTTAAATCAAAGAAAATCACTCTTTTCAGATGGGTTCTGTAACAAAAAAACATTGACAGTTCCTCTAGGGTGGGAAGGGTTTTTAAGTGACCTTCCCGGAGGAGGGACGTTTCTAGGCAGCCTGTTGTTCCTGCTGCACTTTTCTTATGCGTGATACGGCATGAACGTTGATTAATATCCCTGCCGAAAACATCATCATGAGTAGGGACGTTCCACCAAAGCTGACGAAAGGCAAAGGGACACCAGTCAGCGGAATCAGGCCAGTCAGACCGCCGAGGTTGATGATTGCTTGAATACCGATCAAACCTGCAACACCGATACATAGTAAGCGACCGAAGTTGTCATGACTGTGCATACTGACTACGAAGCCACGCAACACAATCAAGGCCAGCAATCCAAGAACCACGGCCACTCCAATGAAACCAAGTTCCTCTGCGATGACAGCCATGATGAAGTCGGTGTGCGCTTCAGGCAGATAACCAAGTTTCTGCACACCTGCTCCGAGGCCTGTCCCGATCAATCCTCCATTATGTATAGCAAGGTAAGAATTGATCAGCTGATATCCGGAGTCATCGGCATATTGAAACGGCTGATAAGCTCCATCGAATCGTGACAATTGTTCTTCACTCAACCCGAAGTTATACAAAACAAAGGAAGTGATCACAGCTAAGCTGATCATGAAAAACAAATGGGTGCGCTTCAAGCCGCTGGACATAATAATCAGTCCGGATACCGCAAGAGCGATGACAGCCGTCCCTAAATCCGGTTGTTTGAAAATCATGGCTACTATCGCCATTGTAATGATGATCGGAGGTAACAGCCCACGCGTGAAATCCTCGATATAGGATTTCTTTTTTGTATAGATGGCAGCCAAATAAATGATCAACGCCATCTTCGCCACTTCAGCCGGCTGAAATTGACCGATCAATGGGAGGGTGATCCATGATTGGGCATTGTTTGATGTTTGTCCAATGACAAATACAAGAATCAATAAAATGACGGTTACGAGCAAAATCAGTTTGAATAATTTCCGATAATTTTTGTAAGGTATGATAATCCCGGCAAACAACGCCACTAGTCCGAGTGCCCAAGAAAAGAGTTGCTTTTTGAAAAAGTATTCAGGGGTTACGTCATAGACCATGACGCCACTGACCATACTTGCACTGTACACCATGACAGTACCGAAAGCGGACAGGGCCAAAACCGCGAATAAAATTGAGAAATCCATGTTTTTTAAAATCTTGACAACCATTCGTAACCCTCTTTCATTATGTTGCTTGTTATGTAAATTATAAGGCTTCTTGCCACGTAAAAAAAGCATTCCTTTCAAATTACTTCAAAAGTCATTATAATATCGATTAGATACGTAGGAGGTTTTTGGAATGATTTATCTGTATGTCGGAATCGGTGGATTCATCGGGGCATCACTTAGGTATTTGGTGGGTGTCTTATTGACTGGTCCAGATCAATGGTTTCCCTATTCCACTCTTGCCGTAAACTTGAGCGGCAGCTTCATTCTTGCCTGGTTCACCATTGGTCTGGTAGAGAGATATGCACTTTCAGCTGAATGGAAAGCAGCTCTTGGAACAGGACTTGTGGGATCTTATACCACTTTTTCTACCCTCAGCATGGATGCTGTTTTACTTTATGAAAGAGGTGACCTCTTCCTCAGCTCGCTATATGTATTCATAAGTATTGGCGGCGGCTTAGTACTATCTTTGCTCGGCTTCCATTTCGGTAAAAGGAGGAATGCTGCATGCTGATCTTCAAACTGCTGCTCGTCGGCCTGGGCGGTTTCTGTGGGGCCATTCTTCGGTATGCCGTCAGTCGGTGGATAGAAAATCGCAAATCCTCCACACTCCCGACCGCCACTTTAATCGTCAATATAGCAGGTTCGTTTTTATTAGGTATACTTATCGGGTTGGACCTCACCAAAACGTGGTTTCTCCTATGTGGGACCGGAATTCTCGGTGCTTTCACGACATTTTCCACATTCAAACTTGAAGCTATTCAACTACATATTAACAAACGTTGGAAAGGCTTTATCTATTATGTTCTGGCAAGCTATTTCTTTGGGATCTGTCTTGCTTATACAGGATTTAAACTCGGGCGCTGGTTCATGCTATGAACAGCCCGGTTTTTTATATCTTCAATGAATAATATTTGAAGCCTCCACCATTTTCCTGATCCATCAATAAAGGAGAGGGGGGAGGAAGTTATTCCGCTTTCCACCCGCCTCTCCACATGAAAGTTTTATTACTTCATCCCACACACCTGCTGAACTGCTTCGTGGGCTTCCGGAATATCGAACCATGAGTCACTAAAAGTCATATTCATCAAGAATCCTTTTCGTCAATCGCTCATAACCTTGCTCATTCAAGTGAAGCGCATCACTGAAGTGCTTCCTTGATTTTTCTTCGAAAAGGTCCTTTGTTTTTATATAGTGGACATTGTCGTACCCATCGATCAATTTACGACTGTTCTCGTTCCAATTGTTGATGATCGTATTGATTTTTTCATGATCTGGATAAGGGCTGTATAGTCCCAGGAACAATATCGGGGCATCAGGATTCTCTTCCCGTACGGTATCCATGATTTTTTTCAGATTCTTCTCATAATCCTTCTCTCCTTTGGCGATCTGGTCTTTACGAATTTCCGTCAAATCTCCACCATTGCTCTTTATTACATCATTGGTCCCTATAAATAATAATATATAGTCCGCTTTTTCAATAGATTTCAAAACGGCTGCCTCATTCATTTGACCTAACATACCATCTGTTTGTTGATCAGGGATGGCGTAATTATCTACTGTTACTTTCCTTTCATGATGCTCGTCCAGCCATTGATCGAGATTCTCGACATAGCCATTGCCACTTTGGTCACCTACTCCAAACGTAAGCGAGTCACCTAATGCCACGATCCGTTCTTCTTTTTGACTGAACATCGTGGATTGGAAACTGAAAAGACCGATGGCGATGGTTATGATGATGATTGCAGCGATCGACCACTTTTTCTGTTTTCTCATAAGTTGCACCTCCGACTATGAGCTTCCTTTCCCTGCCACTCCCTTAATCAAACCTTTTTCAGTGGGGTCAAATAAGGAAGAAACACCTGTTTATGACATGATAGAATGTTGATATATTCTTATGAAATATATGAAGACCTCCGCATCCAGACAATAATTCATTTTTTGGATGCGGAGTCCTTTTTCTATATGCTTAATCATCTCTGTATTTTAACTAGATTTCAAATATGTAAAAGGGCCATTCCGCTGCCGGAATCCCCCACTCAAACTCGAAAAATCGACCTCAGGTGTAAACACTGGCACATGTGCCAGCAGCTGGTTCATAATAACAATGATTCTTATATTGACCAGAGAATGTCTGCCCATACCAAGTCGGAGGACATGAACCAGATGGATTAAAATACCATAAACCATATTTAGCCGGGTGCTGTCTCCAATATTTTAAATTTTTCTCTGCTAATCTTTTTTCAACAGATCTCGCTCTGTTATAGAAAAGATTCCCTTTCTGAACTGCTTCAAAGGAATAATTTCCTCCCTGCACTTGATAAATAACATCAGAAATGGTCCTTATATCTCTAAAGTCTAAACAATCTGCGCTAGCGCGGTTAACAATCACATTCCCTACAAATAACATGCCCAGTTTTCCTTCACCCTCGGCTTCTGCTCTCATCATCCTTGCCATCAAGGCAACATCTGAATCTGTGTACTTTACTCTTGGCATATTTTTCACCCCAAAAATATTGTATGAAAAAAGCCTGCTTTGATGTCATGATTTGACCATTCTTTTGATTCCTTAATGTCTGTTTTGGCTTTCACCATACTTGGTTTCCCGTCACTGAGGCAATAGCGAAGGAGGAACAGTAACTGAATTTACCGAGTGTACATAAGCAAAAGGTCCATCTTCAAACATTGAAGATGGACCTTTTGTTTCTTTATATCAGGAACGGGATAAGCAACCCTGCCAGGAGTAGGATGATAGCCCCTCCTAAGCGTGAGGAAATCTGAGCAAACGGCATAAGCTCCATTCTTCTTGAGGATGATAGCACAGCTACATCTCCTGTACCACCCATGTTGGCCATACACAATCCGGCTGTAATGGCTGATTCGATTGGGTAAAAGCCGACCAGCTTACCGAGCAGCCCCGCTCCGAGCACCGCTCCCACCACTACACCGAGAACAGTTACAATGTATTGAACTGTTAAGGCTTCAAGGACTGTACCTAAGTCAGTGTAAGCAATCCCGATTCCGAACAGGAGAGCGAGTGTCCAGTTTTTTGCTACAAATTTATACCACTGATTCGCTCCATCTAAGACACTTTCAGGTATAACACCAGCAATTTTAGCAGCAGCTACGATTATGATCATCAGAGCATAAGCATGAAGCGGGATAAACCCAGCTAATAATGTTCCGATGGTAAAGAACAGAATTGCAACCATTAAACCGATTCCCATCTTTCCAATGTCGAAGGATGGTTTCTCTTCTTTGTATTCAAAACCTTTCAGTAGTTGACCATTCCCAGTTAAGGAAGGTACTTTTTTTCCGAGGATATTGAGCATGCTTGCAATAATAATTGCAAAAACATTACCCAGGGCTAACGCTGGAACGAGCATTGAAATATAGTAACTCGGTTCATTCCCCATTAACTCACTATAAATCTGGCTCATAGGTACGGCACCTGCCCCCATTCCGCCGCCCATAATAGGCATGGTAATAACCAGGACGGCGTCTCTTAGAGAAAACCCGACGATCGCACCAAATAAGGCAGCAACAGCCATAGCACCAATTACCGCACCGAAAATCGGTAAGAAGTATTTGAGACCGACTTTAACTAAAATCTTTTTATTCATTCCTAAAATGCTTCCTGTAATTAAAGCGGCAATATAGAAATTCAAAAATGCCCCATCTTTCATGAAATCATTGACCATTGTAACCGTTTCACCCGGAATTAAACCAGCGTACACCATATACGCAGCTCCAAAGATGGCGAGAATGGCACCACCTCCCAGATAGGTCTTTAATACAGGTGTGTGATCTCCGATCCATCCAAAGAGCTCACCGAGAACCATCATAATGAGAAGACTTCCAAGCATGCCACCAGGTAAGTTTCCTGTGTACATACTCACTAATGTAAGAACTGTAATCCCTAAAAACCACATAAGAGGAAGACCAAATATTGTAATCGCTTTCTTTTTGTTGGAAATTAATGTGATATTTTGCTCTGCGGGCTGTTCTGTATGAACTCTCTCTGCTGAACTGGACATATAATCTCTCCTTTTTATATTAAATAGAGAATGCTCAGCGTTAAACTAAGCACTCTTCTTTTTCATTGACTGTTTGTTCAATAGCCTCGGCTACTGTCTGTGCAACCTTTTGATTAAGCGCACTAGGTATTACGTACTCTGGAGATAACTCTTCCTCAGAGATGACTTTGGCGATTCCTTCAGCTGCTGCTATCTTCATATCAATCGTAATGTCTCTCACTCTACTATGAATGGCCCCCTTAAAAATTCCGGGAAAAGCCAGCAGATTATTAATCTGGTTAGGATAATCCGAACGCCCTGTCCCGACTACTACCGCTCCTGCCTCCAATGCCTCTTCCGGATAAATTTCCGGCACCGGGTTCGCCATAGCGAAAATAATCGCATCTTTTCTCATCATTTTCACCTGCTCTTTACTCAGCACACCTGGTGCGGACACGCCGATAAAAATATCTGCTCCAGTAATGACCTCTTCCAATCCACCGCGGATCCCGTTCAAATTGGTCTTTTCCGCCATAGATGCTTGTCTTGGATTCATCCAGGTTTCTCCCTTTCTCAACACGCCTTCCAGACTTACAAGGTTCACATCCACGAAACCTGCGTACAATAGCAAATCTGCAATTGCGATTCCAGCAGCACCTGCGCCATTGATCACAACCTTTGTATCACTCTTTTGTTTGTTGACGATTTTTAATGCGTTCATTAGAGCAGCTAAAACGACAATAGCTGTTCCATGTTGATCGTCGTGAAAGACAGGGATATCGAGTTCCTTTTTTAGTCTTTCTTCAATTTCAAAGCATCTTGGAGCGGAGATGTCCTCAAGGTTTATACCTGAAAACGTCGGTGCTAATGCTTTTATAGTAGAAATTATTTCTTCTGTATTTTGGGTATCCAGGCATAAAGGGAAAGCATCAATTCCGGCGAATTTCTTAAAAAGAAGACTTTTTCCTTCCATAACTGGGATTGCTGCTTTCGGACCGATATCTCCTAATCCTAATACGGCTGTCCCATCGGTCACTATGGCTACCATATTCCCTTTGGATGTAAGCTCATCTGCTTCATTTGGGTTCTCGGCAATTGCCTTACAAATATCCGCAACCCCTGGAGTATAGATCAAACTCAAATCTGTTGCTGTATTGACAGGTACTTTACTAGCCACCTCGATTTTACCTCTAAACGCACGATGTAAATTGATGGTTTCTTCACTAAGATTTTCTCTGCTCATTTGCTGAACCTCCAATCCAGAAAATTCAATCATCTGTAATAACTTCACCATAAATGAAAACGCTTTAACCGCCCATCATATGAAAGTAAAGATTTTATTGTAATTAAAAAAAGCAGCCTGGTAAGGGAATTTGCTGAAAAAACCCTTCCAATCTAGATGAGCTGTTAATGTTTGTTGCCGCTTCTCGCGATTCGCTTGTCGGTGGGTGTGAAGAAGGGCCGCGCAACCGGTCAGAATCTTTACGCAAGATGTTTTAAACAGTAAATGAAGGCACGATGGATAAATACATGGAAGATACTCTCGAGGCTGAATTGGACTATTCACATAGCTTTGGCGAGGTCATAAAATACAAATGTCTCATTGAAATAATAAAAGAAGCCGAGTTGGACGATAAAACCGTCCGACTCGGCTTCTATATTTGTTACATAACTCAAAAAGTTGCATTACATCATTGGCCTCTGGAACAGCCGCTTTTTTAATGATAGAACTCGAGGTCCAAATCATCCGTATTTTTAATTTGATATTGATAAACAGGTCTACCTACTCCATAGACCAGTGTCTCCTCCAGAAAGTCTATCTCTTTTAAAAACTTTAAATATTTCCGTATAGAGACTCGTGAAACCTCTGTATCCTGCGCAATTTCATCGGTTGAAAACGCCCTATTCTCTTTCTTTCGGATGATACGTAAGATCAGTTCCAGTGTATTTTGCGTCAAACCTTTCGGCACCTGAATACGGTTTTTCTCTTGACGATTCTCCTGTGCGATGAAAATTCGATCAATCTCATCCTGACCTACGTTTTCTTTATCTTGAAAAACGGCATAATTCTCTTTATATTTGATCAATGCTCCTTGAAGACGCTCGAACTCAAAAGGTTTGATTAAATAATCAACCGCGCCAAGTCTCAGCGATTTTTGGATTTGTTCTTTTTCCGAAGCAGCCGTGATGAGAATAACATCGACTCGTTCATCTTTTTCCCGAAGATCTTTAAGCAATTGTAATCCGTTCCTTCCAGGCATATAAACGTCAAGAAGGATTAAATCTACATCATATTCATCTAAATATCTGAGAGCTTCTTCAACATTGGCTGCCATAGCTGCAAGGTGAAACCCATCTACTTGCTCCACATATTTTTTATTCAAGTCAGCGACCATCGGATCATCTTCTACAATCAGCACATGAATCATGCCTGTTCCACCTCCGCTTCATAGGGAATGATGACGCTGAAATCCGTTCCTTTATTTGCTTCGGACTCAATCTCCAGGGAGCCGCCGAGGGATTCTACACTCGATTTTACAAGATACAGCCCATAACCCCTGTCATTTCCTTTCGTCGACACTCCTTTTTGAAAGATCTCCTGCTGGGGCACTTCTTGAATTCCGCTTCCTGTGTCACTCACATCAATTTCCAGCAATTCATCTACATAAGATAAGACAAGAGAAATGCGCTTCTCTTCCTTTCCTTCCAGACTTTCAATTGCATTATCCAGCAGGTTTCCTATAATCGTGACTAATTCATGGGTCACCGATTCATCACTTGCTGCTGGAATAACGGTTTCACAATTCACAGATAATCGGATGTTTTGTTCACGAGCATAGCTGAGCTTGCCAATCATAAATCCAGCGAGAACAGGATCCTTCATTTTATTCGTCATGATATCCGCTTCATGGATTTGGTGATTAACCAGCCGTTTGATATAGGACTTCACCTCATCAAATGATTCCAATTCAGCCATACCCAGCAGGACATGCAGCTTATTCTTAAATTCATGGGATTGAGCACGAAGCGATTCGGCATATAATCTTACACCTGTCAGCTGCTCAGCCAGTTGGTTGACTTCGGTTTTATCTCGGAATGTTGAGATCGCACCGACCACTTCATCGTTTACGACCAGAGGAACCCGGTTCACGATAATGGATGATCCGTTAATGATCTGCTCTTCATCGGTTTCTGCCTCGCCTGTGTGCAGTACTCTCTGGAGCATAGAATGTGGCAGGTACTCGGAAACCTCAAGCCCGATCGGGTCTTCACCTTCAAGTCCTGCTTTTTTAAAAATGTCCCGTGCTGATTTATTGACAAGGGTGATTTTGGCATCGGCATCTACGGCAATTATCCCCTCCCGGACAGAGTGAAGCATACGGTTTCGCTCCTCATGGATTCGCGCAATCGCTACAGGTTCAAGTCCGAACATGTTTTTCTTAATATACCGCGCCAACAGATATGCCCCGATCACACCTACAAGCGCCCCGACTAAGGAGCCGATCAGGATATTCCGATGGCTGCTTTGCTGCGATGCTTCAAGTGCATCAAGTGAGATCCCTATTGACACTGCCCCGACCTGTTCCCCGTTGTCTGCGATAATTGGTGTAAAGGCCCGAACGGATTGCCCTAACGTTCCTTCAGATACAGATATGTACTCTTCTCCGTTTAAGACTCTCGCCTCGTCACCTCCGACAAATTGCTTGCCGATCAATTCTGGATTGGGGTGAGACTGACGAACTCCTTCCATATTCATAATGACTACAAACATAACATCTGATGCTTCTTGTATTCTCATAGCATAATCCTGAACGTTTTGATTCTCTGAAGAGCTTTGCAATTCATCTTGAACGATTTCTGATTCCGCTACCATCCGGGAAACGATCAGTGCCTTCTCTTCAAGCTGCTCCCGTATATTATTGCTTGTACTCTCCGTGATTAGAAGATCTGTGATCAATAATGAAAACAAGACCACCAAAAGTACATAGAAAATTATCATGGTACTCAGTTTAAATCGCGCTTTGTTCATGGTATTTCTCCTCATTGAGATTGTTTTCTCAAGTTTATCACAATGTAGATTTGACCAGAGGAGTATTTTTTCATTTCAGAACCTGAGACCACGTGGCTATCCCTAACGGCGTACCAATGAATGTCTTAACGTCCATTCATACAAAATCAATTGGCTATACTATCCGATCCTTCGCTTTTACCCGCTTTAACGTGGCAACGATCAAAAAGCTGACGATCACTAATAAAAGCCATGAACTCATCTTCCCTATATGGACAAGACTCCATGCATCAGCCTGGTTTGGATATTCCCAGGCACCGAAGTATGTAGCGATATTTTCAGCTATCCATATGAAGAATCCGATGAGAACAAAAGACAGGGCGATTGGCATACGGTAGCGAGCCCCGCCAACCTCGTATATGACCCAAGACTGCCAAAAAACAACGACGACAAGGCCGGATAACCACCAGCGAATGTCTATCCAATAATGGTGGGTGAAAAAATTCAAATAGATTGCTGCTGCAAGAGGGACGACCATCCAAAATGGCGGCCATTTAATAAGATCGACTTTCAACCGTCTCCATGCCTGGCAAAGATAACTCGCTACACTTGCATACATGAACCCACTGTACAATGGCACTCCAAATACCTTGGAATATCCTTCTTCTGGATAAGACCATGAGCCCATATGCACTTTAAATAACTCAAGTGCAAGACCTATGAGGTGAAATAACGAAATCACCTTCAGTTCATCTCGTGTTTCAAGTCCTGAACGCACCATCATCCACTGCATGAGGAGACTGATGATCAGGAGCCAGTCATATCTAGGCAGAATGGGGAGTGGAACTATTTTTGTAATAGCCAGAGAAGCAAAGATAACGACAGGAAACAAACAGGACAGGGCTTGTTCCCGGCCGAAACGAATGAGCTGTTTTAACGGTCTCATCATTTATACCTCCCACAGCCTTTATCACTGGAACTAATGATCATTTTCACTCTTGTATTCCAATATATCTCCAGGCTGACAATCCAATGCCTTACATATCCCCTCTAATGTTGAGAAACGGACGGCCTTCGCTTTTCCATTTTTCAATATAGATAGATTCGCCATCGTAATTCCAACCTTCTCCGAAAGCTCTGTTACGCTCATTTTCCTCTTCGCCAACATCACATCAATATTGATTATTATTGTCATTTTTTCACCTCAGACCGTTAAATCATTTTCTGATTTTATATGAATCGCATCTTGCAAAAGTCTTTGGAGGACGGCCGCAAAGACTGAAATCACCGTTGAAGCAAAGATGATGACCATACCAATTACTATGAGACCCGGGGCATCATCGGCCTCCGCTATAATATATAAGAGCGGCATAAAGATGACGTATAAAACACTTATCGTAATCGCACAGTGTTTGATGACCTTCAAAGCTTTTACTGATAAATCCGAGAAAGCTTTATTGTTATCGATATAGTTCAATAGTTTGAAAGCTTGATAAAGAGCAAAATAAAAAGGGATCGCTGTCACATATAAATATACGAAAACAAGATATTTCATAAATGCAATATCAGGGAAGACTTCTCCTGCATAATCCGCAATGCCAGGTACAAAAAATATACACAAAGCAAGAACGGGCGTCCCGATAAGAATGACAGCCAATTTCAAAAATAATGTTGTTCCATCTTTCACAAAAAGCACCTCACTTTAGTTTATGTAAATTTAATCTAACACATAATTTATCGTTTATCAATAAATTATTATTGTTAAAGATATTATATTAGGTGTAAAAAAGAACATATCTTTAAAAGAAATGCTTAATCTTGAAGACACGATTCCGAGATGTTCGTGAAAGTTAGGGGCTACAGGAAACGGATGTTGCCCCTGAAAAACCCTTCTCAATCTGGAGGAGCTGTTAATGTTAGTTGTTGCTTCTAACGAATCGCTTGTCGGTGGATGCTTGCCGCGGGGAACAGCCTCAGCTTATCGTGGAATCAACAGTGTGACCTATCTAAAAGAGTGATTTTCCTGTCCACTGAAAGAAGCCGAGTGGAACGATAAAATCGTCCCACTCGGCTTCTTTATTTGATACATAACTCAAAAAGATGCAGTTCTTCCATTGGTCTCAAACGGATCGCTTTCCGTGGGGGGTGCACTGAGCCCGCCCCTCTGCCAATCATGTAGCTCAAAATCGTTATGCATGCGTTTGATAAAAATATATAGACAAATCATTTTGCGGTTTTGTCTGTTAAAATCAAGAATCTACCCATAAGTGTCCTAACGCTAAAGTAAGCTTCCGCTTATCAGAACTGTTTTGCATGCTCTTTCGCAAATTCAATGATCTTGTGGTAGGTTTTCTGTTCAAAATCTTTTTTGGCAGGAATGTGGAGCTTTGCACTGTCTTCATCAATGATCTTTATTCTTGCTCCACCTCTCACTAACAAAGTGACATAAAGGAATGGGTCTTTCATTTCGACTTCTTTTAAAAATTCGTCAGGGAACTCCGCCGTAATGAGAAGGCGATCTTCTACTTGCTTCAAAGATAGCTGACTATGGAATTGGAGATTGTTCACTTCTTTCAAATACAAATTATGCACTCCTCACTTCATTTCTATTAAATACCTATAGGTACCTTTCCTTACGGTGAATCAAACCTGGGCTCTCATTTCATACCCTCATGAAAAACTGCCATGCCCTCCCACTAACATACATAGTTTCTTTGATGTGCAATGCTTGAATATGTAAAGTTTATATAAATTGTATAATATCTCCACGGATCAGCCAAATCTGAACGAAGTGGAAAACCCCCTTGCCCATGGAGCAAGGGGGTTTCCGGATAAAACTTTTAAAATATTTTATCTCAGCCTTCGGTTTTCTCCTGAATCACAACGCCTCGTTCAGACATTTCTTTAATGTATAAATCGCCTGGTACGATCGTCTCTGGAGGACAAACTCCGCGCTTGCTGATTTTATCATTACCGATCATTTGCGCGACGACCGATATCGTATTGGCTGTCGCGCGCGCCATTGCTGTTACCTTACTCGTCCGATCTTTATATGTGACCATCTCGTATTGGTAGTGCTTCTCTTTTTCTGCTTTCCTGCCGCCGACCATCACTCGCAGTAACACAGCATCGTCTTTATCTTTCAGATCCAAAATCGGATCGATCGATTTTAATAAAACATCACGCGTTTTCACTTTGACCCCGCCCACATCGACGACATGACTGCTGCCGGTCAAGTTCAAGTCTACAAGCAGTTTCATTTTTTCTGCGTGCCCTGGATAGCGGATGGTTTTATATTCTAACGTCTCAATCGTCGGAAAGGATTTTAACAACGTCGACGTTCCGCCAGAGGTGTGGAAGGCCTCTAACGGCCCGAACCGTTCAAAGTAGATTTTCTCCAGTTCTGTCAGGGATTCTACTTCCTGCAGTTTCCCTCCACGAATGATTGTAGATGGATCTGAGTAGTGATCCAACAATCCTTCCATGGAAAAAACATGGTTGTATTCAAGCGGGGGTTCCGGCTGGACAGGGATGCCTCCTACAAAGAGACGAATCGATTCAAGCTGGTCCAGTTTACTCGCGCCGAAGCCCGCTAATATATTGATCATACCTGGAGCGACCCCTAAATCCGGAATCACCGTCACACCTGAATTTTTCGCTTTGTCATCAAGCTCCAATACTTTATCGGTGATATGACCGATGTGACCACCTAAATCGACAGAGTGGACACCGACTTCGATGGCTGTCCTGGCTACAATCTCATTAAACGAATAGAACAAGGCATTGATAATGACATCATAATTTTTCAAGAAATTCGCAAGCTCTTCAGTGTTTCCAGCATCGATCTTGAAAGCTTCGATTTTCGATGAACCCAGTGAATCACAAACCTCAGCTGCTCGTTTCACATCGATGTCTGCGAGACCGACCTTCTCAACTCCGCCGCTTTGCACTAAATCTCGTGCCGCTTCTTTCCCCATTAGTCCAGACCCTAATACAGCTACTTTCATCGTCTGCACTCCCTTTTTCTCTATTTATCTTTCATCATTCTTCCCCCACCTACTCCACATCTATTTGAGCACGTTGCAGTTTGCCACTGAAATCAACATACACGGCTTTCCATTCGGTGAATACGTCAAGAGCAGCGACACCCGAATCACGATGGCCGTTCCCTGTCCCTTTTGTACCACCGAATGGCAAGTGGATTTCTGCACCCGTCGTACCTGCATTCACATAGACGATCCCGGTGTCCAAATCACGCTGGGCAGCGAAAACTTTGTTTACATCTCTAGTGAAAATGGAACTCGACAAGCCGAATTCAACACTGTTGTTAATCTCGATGGCTTCCTCAAAACTTTTCACAGGGATGAGGGACACCACAGGGCCGAAGATTTCTTCTTGTGCAATTCGCATATCCGGTTTCACATCTGTGAACAACGTCGGGGCAAAGTAATTCCCCTTCTTGTGCTCTCCGTTTTCCATAACGTATCCACCGGTCAAAAGTCTTGCTCCTTCGTCTTTTCCAACGCTCATATAGCTTTTGACTTTCTCTAAACCAGCTCGATTAATAATCGGGCCGACTTTGATTGACTCATCCAATCCATTTCCGATCGACAGCTTTGCGATTTCTTTTTGCAGGCGTTCTTCGAGTTCATCTTTGACACTTTCATGGACCATTACACGGCTGCATGCCGTACAGCGTTGACCGCTCGTTCCATATGCACTCCATAAGATCCCTTCGACGGCTAAGGAAAGATCCGCATCGTCCATCACGATTACGGCATTCTTTCCGCCCATCTCAAGCGAAACTTTTTTCAACCTTTGGCCACACTTACCCGCGATCCTACGGCCAACTTCATTGGAACCTGTAAATGAAATGACACGGATGTCATCTTGATCGATCATCGCTTCACCGACCGTCGAACCAGATCCGAACACTACATTGATGACCCCTCGTGGGAGACCTGCTTCTTCAAATATTTTCGCTAGTTCATACGCCATGATCGGAGTTTCTGTCGCCGGTTTCCATACCACCGCATTGCCGGCTACGATTGCAGGAAATGACTTCCACGTTGCGATGGCGATCGGAAAATTCCAGGGCGTGATAATCCCGACAACTCCAACGGGGGCGCGGACGCTCATCGCGAATTTATCTTTCAGCTCTGAAGGTGTCGTCTGACCGAAAAGCCGCCTTCCTTCTCCAGCCATGTAAAAAGCCATATCAATACCTTCTTGCACCTCTCCGCGCGCTTCTTCGATCACTTTCCCATTTTCCATTGTCAGCAGCTGGGAAAGCTTTTCTTTTCTTTCCTTCATGATCATCCCGACACTATAAAGCACTTCCGCCCGCTGCGGAGCTGGTACAAGCGCCCAGCTTTTTTGCGCCACTTTTGCTGCTTCTGTCGCTTCCACCACGTCTTCACTGCCTGATAAAGGTACCTGTACAATCGTCTCAGAGGTGGCTGGATTGACGACCGCTGTCGTCTTCCCTGTCGTTGGCTCCACCCATTCCCCATTTATGAAATTCCGCAGTGCTTTTTCCTGAATTAAACTCACCTAGTATTCCTCCTTCATTTGGTACGTTGTCTCATTTGTTGAATCGTGGAAGAGACGGATATCTGATCCCTTTCACTTTCCACTTCGATCAAGACAGGTTTTTTTTCTTTTAGAGCAGCAGTAAGTGCTTCTTCAAATTGCTCGGGGGTCTTCACATGAAAACCAGCCGCCCCTAAATCTTCAGCTAATTTGGAAAAAGGAACCTCTCCTAAGTCCGTTCCGATCTTTTTGTAAGGATAATGGATTTCCTGATGCATACGGATCGTTCCATACATCCGGTTGTTAAAAACGATGCTGATGACCGGGATTTGATAACGGACCGCCGTTTCGAATTCTTGCATAGTCATCATGAAACCACCGTCACCAGACAATGAAACTACCGTTTTATCAGGGTGAGCCAGTTTCACACCCAATGCTGCCGGCATACCGTAGCCCATGGCACCGGATGTTGGACCGACATAGGTATGCTTTTGTCTGAATTGAAAAAATGAATGAAGCCACCCTGCAAAATTCCCGGCATCATTCGTGAAGACCGTATCTGAGGGCAAGTGCTTCTGCATCATACTTATGATCCTTCCGTTCACCGTCGCTTTCCCAGGAACTTGAAGAGTTGCTTCATACGCTCGTCTTCGAGTTGCTCCCCACTCTTTCCATCTCAAAGGCATCTCAAAATCCATCATGGACCGCAGAGTTTCATTTGCATCAGCGATGATTCCGATATTCGGGGCATACACTTTCCCGAGTGTTCCGTAATCGACATCGATATGAATCAAATTCTGATTGGCTTGCAAAAGGGTGTAGTCCTGTGTGGTCACTTCGGACAGGCGTGTTCCAATCGCAAGAATTGTATCTGCTTCTCTTACTGTTTCTATAATGTTCGGATGCACTCCGAGGCCTAGATGGCCGACATAACGTGCATCATCATTAGGAAACACATCGTGACGGCGGAACGCGCACATTACCGGGATTTCGAATTTCTCCGCAAAAACTTGAAGCGCTTCTTCCGCACCTGCCCCCTTCACACCTCCACCGGCAATGATTAAGGGCCGGTCCGAATGTTGAAGAAACTTTTCCAAACCTTCCAATTCCCTGAGATTAGGCCGGGGAGCTGGCTTGGTGAAGGCAGGTCCGAACGTCATAGGGGCTTGTTTTTTCAATAAATCCTCTGGTAAGGAAAGGACCACAGGGCCCGGACGTCCAGTTTGCGCAATACGGAATGCCCGTTGGAGGATTTCCGGGACGCGCGGTGGCTCGCGAATCTCAGCTACCCATTTAGCAATCGGACGGAAAAATGCTTCAAGGTCCACCTCTTGGAATCCTTCGCGTCCACTGAAGCTCGAATGGACTTGTCCCAGCAAAACAACGAGAGGGGTGGAATCTTGATAAGCTGTGTGTACACCAATCGTTAAATTCGATGCTCCTACGCCTCGTGTGCCCATGACTACCCCAGTTTTTCCACTCGCTTTTGCATACCCCTCAGCCATAAATGCTGCACCGCCTTCATGACGAGCAGAGATCAATTCGATTGTCGGTTCATCTGAAATTGCATCCATCACCGGCAAATAGCTTTCGCCCGGCACACAGAATACGTTCGGAATCCCCTCCCGCCTTATGCACTCCACAATCGCCTGTGCACTTGTCATCATTTTTCCTTCCATTACATTGTCCCTCCCTTCATCACTTTTTTCATACGACTCACTGCTTCATGTAATCGCTCTTTCGGTACAGATAAACTGATTCTGAAATACCCTTCTCCCTTCGATCCAAATGCATTGCCGGGAGTGATGATCACACCAGCTTCGCTAAGCATCTTTTCAGCGAATGCTTGTGATGTATGGCCACCCGGGACCTTCGCCCAGATGAAGAATGTACCTCGCGGCTTGTCCGCTTCAATATTCATTTCCTGTAGAGCCTTCATCATCATATCCAACCGATCTTCGTAGACACGGTTGTTTTCTTTCACAGCCACGAAATCGCTGTTCAAAGCTGTTGCAGCTGCTTTTTGAATTGGTAGAAACTGACTTGTGTCCATATTGCTTTTCACAATCGATAACGCTTTGATCAAGTCTCTATTACCGACAACATATCCAATGCGCCAGCCGGTCATGTTGAAACTTTTGGATAAAGACCCGAACTCGACGGCCACATCTTTCGCTCCCTGTACTTGCAATAGACTCGGAGCTTGATAATCTCTGAATGTCACAAGGTCGTAGGCGGCGTCGTGGACAAGAGAAAGGTGGTGAGTCTTCGAAAATAAGACCGCCTTTTCAAAGGTATCCAGATCTACAGTGGCCCCTGTCGGATTGTTCGGGTAATTCAATAACATCAGTTTCGATCGTCTTATGTCTCTTTCCGAAATCTTTTCTAACCGAGGGGTGTACCCATTCGCCTCATCTAAAGGAAACTTCACGCCTGTACCATGAGCGAGATGGATTGCTGATTGATAGACAGGATATCCCGGGTCCGGAGTGAGAACACCATCACCAGGGTCTATAACAGCACTGATCAAATGGGCGATCCCCTCTTTAGATCCAATCAGAGCGAGAACCTCGGAATCTGCATCCAACTCCACTCGATAATGCTTTTGATAAAAATCAACGACAGCCAGTTTGAATTCCCGGCAACCTCCATATGGCGAATATCTATGATTTTCAGGATCCCTAGCTTCCTTTGCCAACCGATCGATGATGAAAGATGGTGTTGGCAAGTCCGGGGCACCGATTCCTAAATCTATGACATCTACTCCTTGCGCTTCTAATGCAACTTTCTTTTTATGAAAAATCGAAAACAGATAGGCGGGTAAACTACTGACCTGCTTCGAACCTTTAGACATTCTACAAACCCCCAGCCATAACATGATCGCTTACTCGCTAGATTGTCCCACTGATCTATCCTATTCCTGGAAAAATGAATCTATGATAGAGGATTTTCAGGATCATATCTCCTCCTGATGCCGCATAAGATGTGATGTAGCCCAAAGAGGACATCCCTCTCCTGCACCTGATTATGATCGTTGTTCCCAAGCCAGTCGGATTCATACATCGTATGGGTTCTTCTGGCTTTTTATATAGAGGAAGGATGTGAGCGATGTTGACGGTCGCATTAAAAGGAATCCGTGTGCTAGATTTGACCCGTGTACTTGCCGGTCCTTATTGTTCGATGATCTTGGGGGATCTTGGTGCTGAAGTAATTAAAGTGGAAGCTCCTGGCGGAAGTGACGAAACGAGGAACTGGGGGCCACCATTTCAAGAAAAAGTGAGCGCCTATTACTTGTGCGCTAACCGCAATAAAAAAAGCCTTACCGTGAATTTGAAATCCGAAGCAGGCAAAGAAATCATTAAAAAACTAATCAGACAGAGTGATGTTGTCCTTCACAACTTTAAAACCGGCACTATGGAACGACTCGGATTAGCTTATCCTGAACTGAAAAAGATCAATCCCGGTATCGTCTATTGTTCCATTACCGGCTTTGGTGAGACAGGCCCTTACCGCCACCTTCCGGGTTATGACTTCATCATCCAGGCAATGAGCGGTTTGATGAGCATAACCGGTGATGAAAAATCAGGTCCGCAGAAATCAGGAATCGCGATTACGGACGTGTTAACTGGATTATATGCCTGCATAGGAGTTCAAGCGGCATTGCTTGAGAGATCCTTTTCCGGAACCGGACAGAAAATCGATTTGTCTCTGTATGACTCAGCTGTGAGTTCACTGATCAATATCGGCAGCAATTATTTGATGACAGGTAAAGTGCCAGAACGTCTCGGAAACCATCACGCCAACATCGTTCCCTATCAAACATTCCACACAAAAGATGGCGAGATGGTCATCGCAGTCGGCAATGACAAACAGTTTGCTTCTCTGTGTGAGATCATAGGCCAGCCTGAGTTAGCCCATGAGCCCCGATTTCAATCAAATTCAGGACGAGTGGCGAACCGCAAGGAACTTTCTTCTCTTTTGCAAGAAGCTTTCACTAAAGAGACAACGGCGATGTGGAAGAAGAAATGCCAGAAGAGGAGCATACCCTTCGGACCGATTCAGCATTTAGATGAATTAAGATCGGACGAACAGTTACAGGCACGAGACATGTTTGTCACTGCCCACCATCCGAAAGCAGGCGAAATAGGCATGATCGGGAGCCCGTTAAAATTATCCCGAACCCCAGTACAAATGAAAACTCATCCTCCTGAGCCGAGTGAACATACAGATGAAATTTTGCTGGCTTTAGGTTATTCACGAACAGAGATTGATCGTTTAAGGAAAGCGAACACGATTTGAGGAGTGATACGATGAATTTCGAGTTGAGCGATGAACAAAACATGCTTAGAAAGACAGTTCGGGATTTTGTGGACAAAGAAGTGATGCCAAATATCGGTAGCTGGGATGCCAACGGCCATTTTGATAAAGCGACCTTACAAAAGCTTGCACAGTTAGGATTAATGGGGGTTTGTATACCGGAAAGATACGGCGGGAGCGGAATGGATTACAATTCATTAGCGATTGTTTGTGAAGAACTCGAGCGCGGAGATACAGCCTTTCGCACCGCAGTTTCTGTCCACACAGGTCTGAACAGTATGAGCATACTTCAATGGGGCACAGAGGCACAAAAGCAAAAATACCTTGTTCCCCAGGCCAAAGGAGAAAAAACCGGAGCATTCGGGCTGACCGAACCAGGAGCAGGTTCTGACGTAGCTGCCTTACAGTCGACCGCAAAACCTGACGGGAATCATTATATATTGAACGGGCAGAAAACGTGGATTTCCTTATGTGACACTGCTGATCATTTTCTGGTCTTCGCCTATACCGATAAAAGCAAGAAACACCATGGTATCTCCGCATTCATTGTTGAACGGACGTGGGAAGGCTTTTCTTCAAAAGCGACTAAGGGGAAACTCGGTATCCGCGCGGGAAATACCGGAGAATTGTTCTTCGACCATGTGAGAGTGCCTAAAGAGAACCTGCTGGGGAATGAAGGAGATGGATTCAAAATTGCCATGGCTGCTCTGGATAACGGCCGCTTCACCGTGGCCGCCGGCGCATGCGGACAAATTATGGCTTGTTTGGAAGCAAGCATCGAGTATTGCCATGAGCGAAAAACCTTCGGCAAAGAAATAGGCAGACATCAGCTTGTCCAGCAGATGATTGCAAAAATGGAAGCAGGTTTACAGATGAGTCGGCTCCTCGTTTATCGTGCTGGGGATTTAAAAAATAAAGGCATACGCAACACCAGGGAAACTTCACTCGCAAAATGGCAGGCCTGTGACTTCGCAAACCAGGCTGCCGACGATGCTGTCCAAATTCATGGAGCCTATGGTTATTCGAATGAATATCCCGTCGAGCGTTATTTACGAAATTCGAAAGCCCCTGTCATCTATGAAGGTACAAGAGAAATCCATACGATCATGCAAGCGGAATATGTGCTTGGTTACAGAAAAGATAAGCCCTTGGACCGGATGCTTCCTGCATGGAAATCGAGCCCTTAATTGAGGGAGACTTAGTTTCGAGTCTTAAAAGAGAACCGGGGCTGCAGGGAATAACTCGCTTTTCGCGGGAGCGTAGTGAGTTTCCGCGGAAAGCGTCTCCTTCCGAGGCCACTGAAGAACTGCATCTTTTTGGGTTAGGCATCAAATAAAGAAGCCGAGTTGGACGCTTTTATCGTCCAACTCGGCTTTTTTTAATGGACCACTTTTGATTCCACGATGAGCGTTCGGTGGTGACGCCAGCGGGAACAGCACGAGCCGAAGATCCACGTGGTCAAGGGATCTTCTTGACTGGGTTAGCTGTGGCCGTGCGCGCGGCAAGCATCCACCGACAAGCGATTCGTGAGAAGCAACAACAAACATCAACAGCTCCGCTGGATTGAGAAGGGTTTTTCAGTGGCCACACTCATTCTCCGACGACCCGGTCCACTCATCCAACATCTCTAAATTAATCCTTCCAGATAAATGAGCTGTCAGAGCGCATTTCTATGTTTGGGTGCTCTCGCAGCTTTCCGACTAACTGAAATAAGGCTCCATCCTTTTTCTTCGCTTCAATCATACAATCGATTTGCTCTGTCGATCCATTGGCATTTCTTACAAAATCCAAAAACATTTCAAGGTCAATATAGTCTGCATGGCTTTTAAATTCACTTTCATTCTTCGGACTTGATATGTGCATTTTCAGCGGCAAAGGTGAGTGTGACCATGTAGAGACGACGCGACTCCAGGAAGTGGTCCAGTTTTCCCCGCCATCGTTCGCTAGATGGTGATGAAGATCGAATACGAGCGGAATATTCAGTTTTTCACATACGTACAGACCATTTCCCAAAGTGTAAGAGGTATCATCATTTTCAATCATCACCATTTTTTGAATGCCTTGAGGGACGAGCGACCAATTATCTATGAATCGTTCGAGTGATTTCTCTGTATTTTGATAGCGCCCCCCAAATGAAACACACAGCGATGGGTCGGGTCGATTCCCATATGATGGAGCAGAAGGTAATGGTATTTCAATACAGCCATTGATGTTTTGAATATATTTTTATTTGGAGAATTGAGGACGACAAAATGATCAGGGTGAAAATCAAGTCGCATCTCATTTTCCCTTGCAAAGGTACCTAATTCCCGCAAATCCTCTTTAATAGCAGCAAGATAGTTCCAGTCCTCCAGCTCTTCGTGGGTAGCAAGGGGAATTAAACGCGAACTCAATCGAAAAAAATTGATATCATAAGCTTTATTATGCTTCAGTAAACGCACACAGTTCTGAATATTGGATTTAGCGATTCTTTCCAGCTTTCTAAGGGCTGCCTCTCGATCCTGAATTTGTTCGAATTTCTTATACGTCAATGTTTGAGATGGGGAAGCGTTTTGCAGGTTGACACTCATTGCTACATACCCAAGCCGAAACAACGTCATGTTCTCATCCCCTCGTACATTTTTTCTTAGTGTTGGCGATACGCCGAGAGTTATGTACTAACATCTCGAAGCTGGATTTATGTTTTTTGTAAATAATCGGTAGCTGGGAAAACATCAAAGCATCCGCTTTCCTTCAAAAGTTGCGATAATATATGAACATGCGCATGGCCGACAATCATCAATGTACGATCTGTTGGTTGTTTTGTTATCTCTGCTATATTCGAATATATGATTAAATTCCTTTGATACCACCATCTTACCCAGTCGATCCCTATATATTCTTTGTCCTTACCGATTCTGGCGATAGCCAAATTCAACTCATGTTCCTTTTTCACACTCTCCTCTCTATTACAATCATATACGTGACGATCGATTCTCTTATCCTTTAGTTCAGTTTTCTCCTTTGATAGATAGGCTTCTTCTATGTATTCATATAAATCCGGTTGATTGAATTCAGCCCATTTAAGTACATTTCCTATTCCTCTATTTCCTACTGTGCCCATCCAATCCACAGCATAAACTTCAGAGTGCCCAAGCAGCTTAGCCAATGGAAAACCGATCTGATGCACTTCATTAACTTCAGCTTCCAGATCCTCATGTATGTACTTTTGATATTCTTCATTCAGTATTTGATTATCTTCTTTGATGACTTCAACAGCGATACGATTCGGTTTGAATTGTTCGAGCGAATCGATGACCTTTTTGATTTCTCTTTGTTTTGCAGCCGAAAATACACTTCCTGCATCCGGAGCTACTAAATCCGTGGTGTGCCTCATATGAAATGTCCCTACAATCATTACTTGCGGCTTTGGCATTGAATCCACACAAATGCTCCTTTTTTTATTTCCATTGAAAGGGTACTTCCCGAACTTTTTTGGAAATTTTTACATTACAAGCATATCACATCTATTTTTCATTCGAAATAGAGCAGGACATGTAGAGGGGATTTTAGTGAAATAAGACCAATCATTCAAAAACATGTATTGAAAACGTTTGATAACTTACATCAAGTGATACATGTATTATATGGCAATCATCATCAATAAAGATATAGGAGGAAAATAATGAGTACTCACGATCCAAAGAACTTTGCCGCTCAATTGAGCGAAGATAAAAAAGACGATATTCTTAACAGTTTTTCATCATTCAAAGATTATCTGGGTGACAAAGTCCATAAAGGGGAAAAACTCGGTTTAGGAGAAGAAGGTTTAACTAAAGGCGCCAAGCGAGTCGGCGACTATCTGGCCGATCATGAGGAACCTCGAAACCGTGAGGAAAAAGTTCTCAATGAACTGTGGAACGTTGCTAATGAAGAAGAGCGCAAGCACATTGCTCATGTTCTGGTTAAATTGACAGACGAAACCAATAAATAATAATCCAGGGTCCTGCTTTTAAAAAATGCATGGACCCTGTTTTTATTCCTATTTTTGGCCAGTATTCAATCTTTTTTGGATTTGTGCATTGGAGGTAAAACAACCCAGCCTTTTTCCTTATTCAGACGCAAAACTTTGGCCCCTGCTTGAGCTTTGTTCATATGGAACTGCCCGAATAGGATAGCGATATCTTCACGGAGCGCTCCGCCCATTGCCTGGCTGCAGGCGACTAAGCCTTGAGCTATATCACTGGAAATAATGGCACTGATCTCCGGATCATTCAAACGAGCTCCTACAGGAATATCCTCTACATCAGCTACAGAACGCTCTGGAGGAGAAGGCGGTAATACCACACCATTAGCTTTTAGGATTTCTGCTACTTCTTTTGTTTCCTGTTCAATCCCACGAGCTAATTCTTCAAGGAGACGTTTCAACTCCTGATCCCCAGCATGATTATAAAACGTTTGGTAACGTGCATGTGCGCCTTTGGAAACACTTAAATAACTCCATAAGCTAAAGACTTCACCGTAGTGTAATGGTTCTTTTTGTTGACTTCCAGACATAATACCCATTTTTATCATCTCCTGTTTTTAGTGATTCATTTCAGCAGGTCCACCGTCACTGATGGGCGGCGTGCCATGCATATATGGTGGTGATGGATTCAGCTGTGGTTTCTGCCCGTTAGCTTCAGGCTGCTGGACATAATTGAAATGCGCTTTCCCATCCATAGAAGATCCACGTGCCCATCTACCTGTCTTGCTTTCTTCTCCCTGAGAGAAATTCATAAACGAGTAGGCTACATCTGAAATTTCATGTTCAGGACTAAAGCTTGAAGGGACAACTGCACCTTGACTCTCTTCAAGTTCCTCGATTGCTGCCATCCATTGATTCTGATGCATCTTATCTCTTGCAATAAGAAAAGAAAGCATATCTCTCACGCCGGGATCTGTGGTCATTTCATATAGACGGACAACCTGGAGCCTGCCTTGAGTTTCTGCATTCAAATTCGCTCGGAAATCAGCAAGTAAGTTGCCACTCGCAATTGTGTAACGGGCATTCCACGGGTAGCCAGCACTATCATTAGGCTGCGCACCCAGTCCATTAACAATGGCATGCTGTGGGTTCATCCCCCCTAGAACAGCACCGATTGCAGGGTCCATGGCCGCATCTTCCTGATCATTTACAGGGGCACCATCTAATAATTGCGCAATCATTGTCGCAATCATTTCAACATGGGCAATCTCTTCGGTCCCAATGTCCAACAGCATATCGCGATATTTTTCATTTCCACGACAGTTCCAGCCCTGAAAAAGGTACTGCATCATAACTGACATTTCCCCATACTGTCCCCCGAGGATTTCTTGTAGTTTCTTTGCATACACAGGATCGGGTTTTGAAGGCTTCGCATTGTACTGAAGTTCTTTTACATGGAAGAACAGTGTTATAACCTCCCTTTTCATCATTTTTAAGCACATGAATTATTGTGACCAAATGAAAGAAAATTATTTAACACTTTATTCGTCAGACGAAAAATCAATCCTATCCTTTTTGGTATCGATGTATAATTCATCAGTCGCAGACAATTGTGCTACAATGACGTCTGTCAAATCACTTATCCCGCGCTGCTTCAATTGATTCTTCAGCCATGACTCATCTTTTCCCATAGACTTGAGACTATACGGGAGAACGTTCCCTTCTATCATCACAATTTGAGGTAGACCCGCGGTTTTTTTGATTATATTCAAGTCCTGTTGAGTGATAGTCTGTCGGCCCGCCTTCTTCAGGACACTCACCGAACCATCCGTCTCCAACACTGCACTCTCCACATCAGAAAAATGAAAGACATTTTTCTTCCTCAATTGAATCAGCAATTCATCGACAGTAAACCGCACTTTTTTCATGCCGTTTTCTAAAACTTTTCCATTGTCCATTAAAACGGTCGGCTCACTATTGAAGACCTTTCTCAGATGAAAATTTTTCAAACACAAAACATCTATGATGAGCACAAGAAGGGCAAAAAGAATAAGCCCGAAAACTCCTTTTCCCAGAGATACATTCACTGAAAATGTCAGGGTAGCCGTCATCGAACCAAGAGTGATTCCAGCCACAAAATCAAAAAACGTCATTTGGGAAATCAATTTCTTATTTAATACTCGCGCCAAAAAATATAACGTACTGAATAAAACTAAGCCTCGGCTTAAAACTTCTAAGTAACTCATAGGATTCTCCTCCACTAAAGTCAGGTGAACTTATCTTTTGCCTGACATGTGGGATTATCCATTAGAGTCTTGTTCATGCAGAATATTCATAAGAATTTCTGGCACCACAAAAAAGAAGAAAGCTCATGAATGGCTTTCTTCTGGTTGAGGTAAATATTTTGTAAAGTAAGCACCTGACAAAAATGCGAAGCCCAGGATGAACCAGGTGACCATGCCCCCGAACTCAAATAAATATGAAGCTAACGCCAAAACAGGCGCAAGCAAAAATACGGTTGGTGTCACATAACCTTTCCATCCATGGGGATTATCCTGATGCTTCCTTCTCTTCATCAGAATATAAAAATAACCTCCAACTAGAGCAACAGTTGTGATAATCATTAACACTTCAAGCAATGCCCTCCCACCTTTTGAAAAAATATGATCGATATCCAATTATCACTTTTCATATACAAACTGACGTTTAGGAGCAGACATCCGTAAAGCGAAAGCTGATTTACACATCTAGCCATCTTCATTGTTCCGACCTCTGAAGGTCAAGGTAAGGGGCTATGTAATCTTGATACTCCTTCTTCAAATTGGAAGGGAGCCGGTCAGCAGGGAAAAATGATAGTCCAATAGATTCTTTGGGGTCTGGGGAAAGCTCCCCGTCAATTTCTTTTGTCATATATACCGCTGTAACAGAGTATAATTCATCACCATTATCCACTTTTAAGTGGTAATCTTCGCCCGAAAATATATCAAGCAGCTGCAAAGAACCTATCCTGAGACCTGTTTCTTCTGATACTTCTCTTCTTGCCGTTTGTTCCAGACTCTCACCAAGCTCCATAAGACCACCCGGCAGTCCCCACCCGCCATCAGTACGATGTTGCAATAGAATTTCACCGTTTTCATTGACTATGATAACGACAGCGCCAGGCAATATTAAAGGACGGTGGCCAACGAGCCTTCTTAATTCACTAACATAATCCATGTTTAGCCTTCTCTCATTCTCTTTGTGTCATGTTCACCTTCGCCTATCGATGAAAAGCGATCTCTTGCCATGAAAACTGATTTTGCTCTTTAAGAAGAGAAAACATTCAAGCTTGCCCATGCCTCCTCCCTCCTCAATCAAGGAAGCATGATGAAGCCAAGTAAAAAAACACCCGCTACATAAAATCCTACCAAGGAACCCCATGAAAGTTGTTTTCTCAAAATAGGAAGCGATAACCTCATATAACGGAACAGGATGTATGTGACGAGAAAAACAACCCCATAACCCAGGTAATTCCAACTATCTCCCAACAAATGGTCCATTACATTATGGATCACTGTAAATAAAAGCATAAAAAGGAGGAACCACAGTTCCTTGAATTTCGAGAAATTACTCTTTGGTCCTGGCTGCTTTGAATCTTGATGCATGTCTTTGACCCCTTTCAAAATAAAACGCTTGCATATCAACGTTACTTTACCACTTCCATATAATACTAGTCAAAAGCACGGGATATTATGGCTTTGAAATGAGCAGGCTCTTCCAAGTGAGGATAATGATTGCTGTGCTCGAATACGATCAACTCAGCATGTGGAATATATTCTGCCATTTCTATCGAGTATGGAAGTGGACATTGGACATCATGCTGTCCACATACAATTCTTGTCGGAACATCAATCAACTGCAGCTTCCTCGTTACATCGAATAAATGCAATTCACGCGCAAAGAAACTCATGCGAGTGGCTGACATAGTTTTTCAATATTTTTGTTGAATATTTCTTTGTAGAGATCAGGTCTATATAAAGAAAGCTTCGTCCTTTCTATAGTCAGTGCTTTCCTTTTTTCATGTGATAAATCCGATTTTTTCAATTTTTCTATTAAATCCTGCATGGTTTTGAAATCGGGGTGATTTTCATTATATATACATTGCGGTGAGAAAGTCATATATTCCCTTCCTGCAGCACTGACGATGAACTGAGCATCTATGCTTTCCGAGAAGTAAATCGAGTAAACCACTCCCAATATTCCACCAGTCGAATGGCCAGCAAAACTCCACCGCTCTAAACCGGTCGTTTGACGGATCGCCTCAAGGTCTAAAACTGTTTCAAGAAGGCTTAATTGATGGGGGGAATGCGCTGGTTCAGATTCGCCACATTCTCTCAAGTTGATTAAATAAACCTTGTATGTACTTGTAAAACTATCAGCGAAATAATCACCTGTCTCGTTAAACTCTGAATAAAGATGAGTGGCTGCGAGAGGCGGCCCCTGCCCTTTGACGAACACTTCAAATTTCCCACGTTCTGTATGAATAAACTGCTGTGTCCACGCCATCCAACCTACTCCTTCCTTTGCATCTAACCAGTCATAATAAAGCGAATCAGGATTTTCCATGACTTCTTTACGTCTGAGTTCATCCAAACGTTTCATCAAGCCTCCATAATGATAACGGAATATACCCGTTTCGCTCATTCCAATTCTTCTGTAACTATGGTTTATTTATATGCTTCCAAAATTGGTTGAAGATAATCCTAAAGCTGATGGTCCATGTGAAAAAGCAGTAGTGACTGAGGTTGGATTCTAAAGAGTTGATAGGTATCAGAAGCTCTGGAATAATAGAATTACAAACTACAAGAACGGAGGTATACAAATGAATGCATTCATCCGTGTGGATCAATATCATTTTATAAAAGATCAAGCTCATAACCTGTTGAATGGACACATGACGTCAAACGACTCTTCCGTGACGCAAGCTTTGAAGTCGATTACCTACGAAAAAGTTCTCGCCCTTTTCACAGAGCTTACTAATGAACAAGATCAGCTCATCTCCCAGGTTCAACAAGTGCATGATGAAACAGACGCTATCCTCTATTTTTCACGATTAAAACAATATGTAGTTCCATTTCCTGAATTAACTGAAGACCATATAAAAGAACTTTTCCCCAAAATAAAAAAACTCAACGTCCCTTCCCTTGTTGACATAGCTTGGTCTGAAACCTCTTACATCAGCTGGAATGACCCTGGTGCCAATCGTAAATACATTGTGACTTATATCGATGGTAAACTTGAAGGTATCATCGGTCACTATCACCCATCGCGGCAGAAAAGCATTTGCACGATTTGTCATGATTACGAAAAAGTCGGTTTGTTCACTTCTACCATTGGTGGCAGCTTAAACGAAGGAACTATCTCTCGAGGTAACTATATATGCCATGACAGCAATAAGTGTAATCAGAACCTGAAGTCAAAAAACAACCTTAAAAAATTCGTCCAGCACATGCAGGGATAAATTAAACCATCCGCTTACCAGAGCGGATGGTTTTTTAATTGATTATATAAAAGCAACGCTTCACTTTTGTTCTTTCCATTCAGAAGCTAACATTCCGTACACGATATGATCGACATAATGATCGTACAACCATTCACCTTGTCTAATCCGCCCTTCCTCTGTGAAACCGAGACGTTCTGGAATAGCACGACTTTTTTCGTTCTCCTCTGCAGCTCGTATTTCCACACGGTTCATCTCCATCTCTGAAATAGCATACTCCACTAACGCTGTAACTGTACGTGTCATAATCCCTTTCCCTTGAAATTCCGCCCCCAGCCAATAGCCGATTTTAGCAACATTGTTCGTATGATCAAGTTCGTTAAAGCCTGCGGTCCCTGCTATTTCTTCCTTAAAAAGAATCAATGCAGTCAAACTTTTGTTTTCGGAAAATCCCTTCCTGCCAAAATTAATGAAAGACTTTGTATCCTCCAGAGTTTTCGTACCATCCACCCATGGCAGCCATTCCCTTAAGGTTAATCGTGAGTTGTCTGTCAATGTAAAAAGAGTTGCAGCATCTTTTTCTTCTGGCAGCTTCAAAGACAAATCCTCATCAATTTTATGTAGAAACATCGTACCTCCCCCTTCTATTCACCTTTCATTTTACCATCTTATTTTGACACTTGGGTAAATTTAGTGTAGATTACTAATGTACGAACATTTAAAACAAAACATAAATAAATCATTCGTATTTAGGGGTGTATCATATGGAAAATGTATTTGATTACGAAGATATACAGTTAATTCCTGCAAAATGTGTCGTTAGCAGCCGGTCTCAGTGTGATCCGTCTGTCACTTTAGGTGGGCACACATTTAAACTTCCAGTTGTTCCAGCTAATATGCAAACCATTATTGATGAGTCAATTGCCATAGACCTTGCCGAAAACGGTTATTTCTATGTAATGCATCGTTTTCACCCGGAAACACGCCAGCAATTTATTGAGAAAATGAAAGCACGTCAATTAATATCCTCGATCAGTGTCGGGGTCAAAACGGAAGAATACGATTTCATTCATCAGCTTGCCGAGAAAGATTTAAAGCCTGAATTCATCACAATAGATATTGCTCACGGACACTCGCAGGCGGTAATTGAAATGGTCCAGCATATCAAAAAATCCCTGCCGGAAACATTCGTTATCGCTGGAAATGTCGGCACACCTGAAGCTGTACGTGAATTGGAAAATGCCGGAGCAGACGCTACGAAAGTAGGAATCGGTCCAGGTAAAGTATGCATCACGAAAATCAAAACAGGTTTCGGGACGGGGGGCTGGCAGCTAGCCGCTCTACGCTGGTGTGCGAAGGCAGCAACCAAGCCGATAATTGCCGATGGTGGCATCCGAACCCATGGTGATGTAGCGAAATCGATTCGTTTCGGCGCATCAATGGTTATGATTGGATCCCTCTTTGCCGGTCACGAAGAATCCCCAGGGGAAACCGTTGAAAAAGAAGGTAAGTTAGTTAAAGAATATTTCGGCTCTGCTTCTGAATTTCAAAAAGGTGAAAAGAAGAATGTAGAAGGTAAGAAAATGTATGTCGAACACAAAGGCTCCTTGAAAGATACCTTGAGCGAAATGGAGCAAGATTTGCAGTCAGCTATCAGTTATGCAGGCGGCGCTGAGCTTGATGCCATTCGTCACGTAGACTATGTAGTCGTAAAGAATTCCATATTCAATGGGGACAAAGTTTACTAATGAACAACCACGCAAACGCCTTGTTTTATTGAAAAAAAGGAGCCGACCTCGTAATAACCGGGTGGCTCCCTTTTTTGTATCAGGTAAAGAAGAATATATTTGAAGTATTATCCTGATCCACTTCATATGCAGCACGGTCTGTGAAAGAGCTGGTTCTTTATAGAAGTGAGTATAAGGTGAAGCTTGAGTGCCTTCACCTTTCTTCATTATTCAGTAACTTGACGACCTCCTCAAAAGAGGTTGTTTTAAGAGCAAGCCCATCTTGATTGAACAGTAAATAAGCAGGGGCCGATTTCACTTCTATTTGTGGGTAGGATTTATTGAAACCTTCCACTGAATCCCTATTAATGATTGGATTAACATTGCGAGCTCCCTTTTCTTCCAAATCCTCTCACACCACATTATCGCCTATGGATACGAGCGTATAATGCCCCGTTTCCTCTGGTATAAGCTCTGGATAATATTTCGCCACGTCATCTTTACTGCTCGCGCACGCACACAAAAACATGAAGGCTATAAGCCATAACCATTTTTTCATTGGAGCCCCCGTTGTAAGATCAGACTTTTCCCAATAAGTAACCTGATAAGAAATAGTACGGCAAGTCATTAAGTTTAGACAAGCAACGTTTCATAAAAACTTGTAGTCAGATGCTTTTTATATTTTAGCTTCCTGATCGACACGATCCAGAAATTCCTGGACCACTTTTTCATTGCCTTTTTTATTCGCAAGCTTCATCATCGCTTTCCCTACAAAATTCACACCTTTGTTTTGACCGGAATAAATCAACTTCGTGCGGTTTTCATCTACTTTTTCTAAAGTGAATGAAGCTGTGACTTGGAAAGATTTCCCAATGATGAAGGCGATTGTTTTTTGTTTCTTTTCGGGTGAGTCTTCATAGGCAAGTGTTTCCACTGTATACGTTTCAAGCCGTTTTCCCTCCCGGTACGTTTGTCTGTGTAATGCACCGACTTCGGTCTCACTCTTTTCAACCAGTACATGTTCCTCAACTTTCGGCATGATCCGTTGAATGTTCCGGTCTGCAAAAAGTTCCCAAACCTGTTCAATATTCGTTTCTATGATTTTTTCCTCTTCCCAATGAATCATTCTGCGTCCTCCTTCCCTGATTTCAAAAACTCATCAATTTCTCCCATTCGTAAATTAAGACTATCAATTTCTTCTTGAATCTTTTTCTTTTTTTCAAGCAGCAGATCTTCCAAATGTTCGAAGGATTCGTCTTCCATTACCGAGATCATCTCTTGGATTGTGAAACCGAATTCCCGCAGTTTCCCTAACAAAAGTGCCAGGAAGAAGCTCCCATCATCATAATAGCGGTAATGATTATCCGGATTAATATAGGCCGGCTCCAGTAATCCTACTTCCGCATAGTAACGCAGAGTTTCTTTACTCAACCCGGTCAGTTCTGCAAATTCGCTGATTTTGTACATGGCCCTTCCTCCCAGTTCTATAATAAACCTTTGGGTGCACCACAGAGTCAACCTGGATATTGCTCTTAAAAGCAGAACATTCGCTTTCAGTCGGCCCCTCATAATTTAGGATAAAAAGAAATGGGCTCCGGAAGTCCAACGTAAACATATATCTTTATTCGTACAATCCTCAGCTCTCTGGTTACCCCTGACATACTTTTCGTATTTGGCTTATGTAATCTCGCCATCTATACACATAACCATGCATTTTATATACTTCCCGTCGTAAAAGCATGAATTTTCACACAATGACCACTTTTCCATGGTATGGTAGATACAGGGAACATTACAAAGGAGTGAATTCTGTTGCATAGCCCGATCCTGAATGAGTTGAACACGACATTCGTACCAGTGAGTGATTTAAAAAGAGCTGTAAAATGGTATTCAAAGTTGTTAGGAAAAGAGTATGATTTGGAGAAAGTCACCCCACCCATCTACAACCTGCCTATGAATCAACATACCGGTGTACTCCTTGATAGCGGCCTTGAATATGTCATACCATCACCGAATCCACTATTCAACTTTCATGCTGAAGACATCGATGAAGCTTACCGTTACGTGCATGACCTCGGTTACGAGATTGTAAGAGATATGGAAAAATATGACGACATCGCTTTTTTCAATATCAAAGATCCGGATGGTAATATCGTGATGGTCTGCAATGGTTAAAGCATAAAAGCGCAAACATCTTGTTCACCCCTGCAAGCTTAAGACCCCACTCACCGTAACTTTTAAAGAAAAGGGACAAGCAACCGATTGCAACGACGAACTGCCCTACCGTACCGGGACCAAGACCTTGAGGGAGGGGAGGCGCGCCCCCTCTTTTCCTTCTTTTCTATCACTCCAATATTGTATCATGTGCTGCCCCAAGTCTTTCGGAATACATAACTTACTTTGTCATAATCCATTTTTTCTTCATAGAAACGATGGGCCTCCGTACGGGACAACCCTGAAGAAAGTGCTACACTTCCATAGCCCTGGTCCGCCGCCCACCTTTCTACATGACTGATCAACTTTTCTCCATAACCTTTCGAACGCTGATCAGAACTTGTGACAAGGTCACAAATCCAAACGTAACGTCCGTAATATAAGGTGATCATCGGTTTAAAACCTGTAACTGCTACAATTTCGTCCTCTACAAACAGGGCGAACATTTGATAGCGATCTTTAGTCATGGCTTCCAGCACCAGACATTCATAATCCTCTTCCGTCAAATGCGTCCGCAATTCATTCATAATTGGAAACGCAGAACGAACATCTTCTTCTGTGGTTAATTCTTTCACTTCCATCTTCATTTACTTCACCCGCTTCCTCATACATTTTTTTCAGCCATTCAATCGGACAAATAAGTTAAGTGCATTTCGAGTTGAATCACAGCTTTCCTCTATAAAAACATTAAAGAGCGAGACCAATATAAATCACCACTGCTGCGATAACGAAGCTAGCCAGGAACAGCCCCTTCTGAAAGCGGGGCCATTTCTTCATCCAACCCCAACGCTTCCGGTCGACATCGAACCAAAGGTAATCAAGGGTTACACTGATAAGGATGATGATAAGGATAATCAATGGATTCATATGATTCCTCCTATTCACTCGTACACTTTCACAGTCACTGTCCCAAAGTAATCGCCGCCAATGTAGGCATCCAACAGCCAGATGCCACTCTCAGGCAGACTCATTAATGATGGTATGTGAGCATCCGCTGTATTGTTCGGACCGCTTAATGCATCGACCTGAAGAACCTTTTTTTCCTGCCCTGTTTTTTCGTGGGTGGCTTTCACCAATAACGAACCATCCAGTTCACTTGATTCGCCCCAAAAATGCCACATATATTTTTGGTCCTCTCCTGCGTAGAAGGTGGATTCTATAAACCCGATTCGCCCTTTGTCTCCAAGCATCTTGTAAGAACCTGCCTTAAAAGTTCCATCTACTGTTCCCTTATCCTCTTGATTCAGGGGGGCGTTTTGACATGCAACCAGAAAAATAAGCAGCCAAAGTAAGCTGAACTTCTTCATAGAATTTCTCCTAAGCCATTCGTTTCAATTCTGATCGCTCCTTTTGCTCTGACAACGCCCACACGACCATCCCAACAAGCGACACAATCATCAAAATCGGTATAATTAAAAACTGCATGTCAGGAAAAGTAAAAATACTGACGAGACTAGCAGCCATCATGATTAGGGGTGAAAACACAAAGGATTTCGATTGGTATAACCAGGCAAAAGGAAAGAAGTGTGCACCTGTAATAATAGCCATCGCAAAAGGCATGGCAGCTGGATCTGTCAGGTAGATATAGGCGGTCAAAGGAGCCATGAAAGCAGGTGTAGATGCGATGAGCCCTGAGAGTCCAGACAAAGGATTGATTTTTCTGTACATTTCAATTTTCATGACTTTAGCAATGAGCAGACCTAGAGGCAGTAAAAGACCTGTTCCGTACAAATAAATAAGAGCAAGTAAGCTTGCACTTTCTATGAAGAAACTTAATCCGAACATGACACTCCAATAGATGGTGGCACTGCATAAAACCGGAGTCCCTTTTCTATTATGCTCTGCTAATTCCTGTCTTGCTTGATTGACGTCCATATCTTCCCTGCTTTCTTTCATTTGATTATTAATGATAGCAACCACTCTTACCAAAGCAATTTGTTAAAAACTTTCTGCTTCTTTACATAAATTCGATAAGTCCCTCTGCCCTTCCTTCATCACCCGCTCCAATTTCACGTTTAAGGCTTGAATGGAATAAAATTTCCGCCGTATATATGTATGTTCGACCAACTTCTTCTGCCATACTGGGTGAGTGATATCTATAGCAAAAAATCTTGACTCCAGACATCCTCCAATCCCATGCTTTCCTTTTGATGGATTGCTTACTTCTTCCTACCACTATACCAAAATTTGGTTGATCATTCTGGTAATCTTCCAAAAAGAAGACAATTTTTATTACGCATGAACTGTAACTCGTCTATTGTTCTCCAGGCTGATTTTGCCAGAAGAAATTTAAAAAGCGGGCCAACATTGACCCGCTTTTTAAAATTTTTATTCATTTATCGTATTTCCGACTGCCGGAATAGGATTCTCTTTGAAAAACCTGGCTAAATGCAAAGTATTATAGGCAAGCATTTTGATATGCTTCTGAGTAAATTCATTTTCTTCTCCTTCTTGCTCCAAATAGGAAGGGCCGGGGCCAGCCTCTCCAACCCAGTAGGCATCTGCGTTTGGCGGAATGACGAAACCAATATTGGACATGCCGTACAGGACAGAGGCTGCGGCATGTTTCGCCCCATCTTCATTTCCTGTGATAATGACGCCGCCTACTTTATTATAAAAAATCGACTGCCCTTTCTCATTTGTTTCACTGCTGCTTCCGTATAACCGTTCAATTGCGATCGATGAGAGACTACTCTTTTCTCCTAACCAGAGAGGAGTACCAATAAGCACAATATCCGCTGCTTTCACCTTTTCAAAGATCCCCGGCCATTCATCCCCTTCTCCAAGGTCTGCACTAATTCCATATGGGATATGATAATCGGAGAGACGGATGATTTCCGTTTCAGCACCCTCTTTTTGCAAAATCTCCACAACTTTTTCTGCAAGTCCTTCTGTATTGGATGTTTCCCCGGAATTCTTCAGGGATGCGTTCAAAACTAATGCTTTCACTGCTGACATGTTTGTACCTCCTTTGATGAAAACAATTCCCATTTTCTCTTGCTTTCAATCTCACTTAAAAGGAAGTCTGCTTAGAAAAATATTTAATTTGTCGAGAAAGAGGGTATGGGATGTCATAAACAAAAAAAGGAAGTGTTGATTTATGACGACATTCAAATTGAATCAAGATGCTCCAGATTTCAAACTGCCGACTGTAGCTGATGAGATATTCAGCTTTAGTGACATCCTGGAAGAAGGCGGGGATGAATGGAATTTGATCGTTTACTTCCGAGGCTCCTGGTGTCCCGCTTGTATGAGCGAACTGGATGAATTCAATGAAAGTATGAGTTATTTTGAGAAACAAAACGTTCGCTTGATCACCGTGACACATGAGAACAAAGAAGATTTAGAAAAAATGGTGGAGAAGCATGATTTCACCTTTCCTGTACTGCTGGATGATCAGCTTGAATTCGCCTCCAGCTATGGTGTCCATTACCATGATCAGCAAGCGCCTTATGAGGACCACGGCACACATGCGGAACCTGCTTACTTTTTGACAGATGAGAAAGGAAAACTTCTTTATCAACAAAGGCAGACAAGCCCGTTCGGTCGTCCTCATCCAAATGAAATACGCAAAATCATACAATATATCAAAAAGAACCTGAAATAGCTGCCCAGCGGGTTTCCTTCATTGGAAACTCGCTCTTTTTTTTGGGTTTGTTAAAGGTTGTTGTTGATTTTTCATATTAGTTATTCAATTATATGGCAGGATTCTTGAATACACGATTTCGAGATGTTTGTGAGATTCTAGGGGCTGCGGGAAAAGGTTCGCGTTCCATGGGGCGGGCGCTGAGCCTCCTCGGACTTCGTCCTGTGGGGTCTCAGCTGTCCCGGCACATCCCATAGGAGTCTCACCGTTTCCCTCCGCCCCTTAGCCGTATTAAGCATCTCGAAATCGAATTGTACGCTATCCGACTGTTTAATGAAAGAAGAGGTGAGAAAACCTTCTGTAGAGCCTTTTCATTATAGATCCCTGTGCTGTTCGTCCGGCAATTTCACATACTCATTGAAGTAATGGGGGATGGGAAGCTGCGAGACTCCTGCGGGAAAGGATAGACTGGCGAGACCCCACAGGGCGCAAGGAGGCCACTGAAGAACTGCAACTTTTTGAGTTATGCAACAAATAAAAAAGCCGAGTTAGACGTTTTTACCGTTCAACTTGGCTTCTTTTATTATTTCGATGAGACATTTGTGCTCTTATTCCTTGAATGCCTTCATTTACTGTGTGAATCATCTTGCGTACAGATTTAGATCGGTAGCGAAACACTTCTTCAGGAGAAGAATGATTATAGCGATATTCTTTAATAAATCAAAGAAAATCACTCTTTTTAGATATGCCTCGTTGATTCCACGATGAGCGTTCGGTGGTGACGCCTGCGGGAACAGCGCGAGCCGAAGATCCACTTGGTCAAGTGATCTTCTTGACCAAGTTAGCTGAGGCCGTGCCCGCGGCAAGCATCCACCGACAAGCGATTCGTGAGAAGCAACAGCAAACATTAACAGCTCCTCTAGAGTGAAAAGGGTTTTTCAGTAGCTTCGGCGTTAGCCCGAGGATGCTCGCCATCTTCCCCGCGGAAAGCGAGTAGCTTCCAAAACCCCATTCGCACTCCCAGATAGCTCGGAACTGAGTCTTCCAGATAAGGGAGCTATATCAAAAATCAACTCTGAAATTTAACAGAGCCTTTTCTTTAATTAATAGAATCGAATCATCATTATTTCGAATTATATACATATATATTTAGTAGATTACCAGTGGAGGAGCTGAACGAATGAACTCTCATAACACTTGGAAGAACTCAGCTATCGATCCGTATGTGTACCAAACACTCATCTCGATCCACGGAAGCTCTGCTGTCGTGCAAACGACACAAGGTTCTGTGAGAGGATTATTAAAAACGGTGATGCCGGACCATATAGTAGTCGAAGTGACGGGCACTCCTTTTTTTGTACGGACTGATCAGATCATCTGGGCGTTTCCTGATCAAAGATAGTATGGTTCAAAGATGATTATGGCAGAGTTCTCATTAATTGGAGGAAAAGCTATCGTGCACGCGGTTTCTCCTCTTCTTCATTACTCCATTCATCAAAAGAAGCGTGACCTCCTTATTGAGGTCACGCTTCTTTGGCAAGTTCATTCTTCTTTTCTTCGGACGGGTATTTTTCTAATTTATACACGAGTACCCCGGCAATCAAGAGGGCAATCCCGAGGAGTTTGCTCAGAGAAAGAGGAGCAGACTCAAAGCCGAACAACCCGATTGTATTAATAACGAAGGCGATCACTATTTGAGAAATGAGAGCAATGGATATGGCATAAGCCGGGCCTATCAAAGTTACTCCCCGCATTAAGCAGAATACGATGCCGACACCGAACACCCCGCTGAATAAAAAGATCTTGTTTACATCTCCGAACTGAAACAAGCTTGTTTGTTCAACTGAATAAAAAATGGGCAAAGAACAAATCAGTCCGAGACCCAGCACAAGAGTTGTCGTCGCCCATGCGCCTGTCTTTTCACTTACCCTCGCGTTAAAAACGTTTTGCAGACTGATTAAAATCCCTGCCACGATAGAAAATAAAGCACCGGTCATGTAGCTACCTCCTCATTCATAAATGTTTCCATTAGCCAATACACGCAAATCTCCTAAATGTTTGATTTTTATTGAACCATTCGCTCTGACTATGATTCCATCTGCAGCCATTTTCTTCAGTACTCGATTCAAATGCCGATAGCTTGTTCCGATCCATTCGGCAAGTTCTGTTAAATTCTCTGTCCGCATCTCTTCATGAAAAACGGTCCCTTTCCCGTCAGAGGAGATCGAGAGAAGATAGCTTGCTAAACGGACTTCCACTGGATAAAGCATATGCATGCTCGTGATATGGGATTCGGCATAAAACTTCTGAGCTACTGTTTCAAGCAAAAAACGGATGTACGGGGGATGTATTTTTTCAATCTCTTGCAATTCTTCAAAAGAAATTGCAAGCATCACCCCATCCGCGACGGCTTCAACAGAGTTGAGCACGGCACTCCCTTTCACATACTCGACATCACCGATTACTGCGAGGGGACGTTTGAAGCGATTGATCAATGACTTCCCTTCAGGAGATGTCGTATAAATTTTAATTTTACCTTCAACAAGAAAGAACATCTCATCCAGTTGATCCCCGATTGTACAAATAGTCTCCCCTTTGCTAAACCGATACATCTTCAACCGGTCTTTGAATTTGGGCGGAAATAGATATTCCAGTTCATATTCTTGCAAGTATTGCCGTATTTCTTTCATTTTTACTTACTCCTTCGTTACAATTGGAAAAGAATGACTCCAAGAAGCATCATTGTAATACCAAGTCCTTGCTGAAAAGTCACCGGTACTTTCTTTTCGCCGAATAATCCTTTGGATTCAATTACGAAAGCCGTTCCGATTTGAGCAACCAGTAATACTGCTATTGCCGAGGCAGGCCCGATCATGTGAATGGCTGTCAATTCAGAGAATACAACGACTACTCCGAATGTGCCCCCGATTAAATAAAGAAAAGGTACTGTTTTAAAGCTTTTCCCTTTCTTGTCTCTGACTTTCATATAAATAAGAAATGAGATCGAAAAAGCGACCAAGTGGACGATTGATGTCGTATGCCAGCCTCCGATTTCATCACTCATTCTGGCATTGAAGATTCCCTGCATCGTGATACACAGTCCTCCAAGCAGTGAAAATAAAGCACCTTTCATCTCTTATCCTCCTATTCTCCTTCTCTTATTAAAAAGGATAAGCGCCGGCCACGAAAGGACATATGTCCTAACCTACTTCAATTCTTTTCCGTAGTGCGTCAGGGCACGTTTGTACTTTAAGAGAAGACAGATTATAGTGATTTTCTTTTATAAGTCAAAGAAAATCACTATTTTCAGATGGGCCACTGTTGATTCCACGATGAGCGTTCGGTGGTGACGCCTGCGGAAACAGCGCGAGCCGAAGATCCACTTGGTCAAGTGATCTTCTTGACCAAGTTAGCTGAGGCCGTGCCCGCGGCAAGCACCCACCGACAAGCGATTCGTGGAAGAAGTATTGCGCAAACTCTCAAGCAAGACTGTTTACACAGTACAGGGAGGCATGAAAGAGAAGTTCCCAGAGAAGCTCATGGAGGAGTAAGGCCCGAATGTTTCATCAAAATGATAAAAGAAGCCGAAAAGGACGATAAAATCGTCCATTCGGCTTCTTTATTTGATACATAACTCTAATGTTGAAGTTCTTCAGTAGCCTCTTAGAAATAAGCGCCTTTTTCCTTATTTTTTGCTTTACTGCGTTTTACACGTTTTTCTAATGTCTTTTTCAAATCTTCTTTATGTTTATCTTCTACAAGAATGTACAAGAAGTCTCCTGCATGGATTTCAGTTTCACCATACGGAGTGATGACTTCATTATCCCGGATGATAGCGCTGATGTTAGCTCGGTTCGGGAAGCTTACATCACGTAATTTTTGCCCGACGACAGCTGATTCCTGGTTGGTTTGATACTGAATCATTTCTGCCTTGGCATTTCCCATTGATATCAATTCAATCGAATGGTGCGGGACGTCTTTTTTCGGACCCACAAGTTTCATTTTCTTAGCTACTAAGGATATTGTAGAACCTTGTACTAAAGCGGATGTCAGCACGACAAAGAATACAAGGTTGAACAATGCCTGACTGTTTTCCAAACCTTCAACGATGGGAAACGTTGCTAACACGATCGGCACAGCCCCCCGGAGTCCAGCCCAGGATATGAATAACTTTTCTTTCACAGAGTAATTCATTTTGATCAACGACAGGAAAACGGCTATCGGCCTTGCAATAACGATGAGAACAATCGATAAGAGCAAACCATTGAGCATGATAGGAGCGGAAAATAACTCCCCAGGGAAAACAAGTAAACCTAGAATGACGAACATGAGGATTTGCGCCATCCAGGCAAAACCTTCATTAAATTGGAAAATGGAATAGCGATAAGTCAATTCACTATTTCCAATCACAAGGGCGGCGACATACACACCAAGGAAACCACTACCTCCTACAAAAGCCGTGACTCCATAGGTTGCAAGAGCAAAGGCCACAGATAAGAGAGGATAAAGAGCACTTGAATCCAACTTGATGCGGTTAATTGAGAAGGAAGCGATTTTACCTAAAATAATTCCTATTATGATTCCCAATCCCATTTGCAGGAAAAAAGTGGGGATGAGAAACCAGACAGAAGTACCCTCTGTAGTGATCAGTTCGATCAATGATAATGTCAAAAAGACAGCCATTGGATCATTGGTTCCGGACTCTGCCTCTAAAGTCGCTCCCATTTTTGCTTTGATGTTCCTCTCTTTCAATGCAGCAAAAACTGCTGCTGCATCTGTAGAACCTACGATTGCACCAAAGAGAAGACTTTCTAAAAGGGTGAAATCAAATAAAAGGTAGGAAGCTAAACCTACCATCAGGGATGTGAGTAAAACGCCAAAGGTAGCTAATGAAAGGGAAGGGACAGCTACTGCACGCACGGTATCCCATTTGGTATGTAAACCACCTTCAAATAAGATGATGACAAGGGCGAATATCCCGATCGTTTGAGCTGTTCCGGCATCACTGAAATAAACGATCCCTAACCCGTCACTACCAAAAAGCATTCCAACCAAAATAAATAGAATCAACGCCGGGATGCCCCAGCGACTTGAGAATTTGGCTACAAAAACGCCACTGAATAATAACAAAGCTGTAAGTAATAAGAATGAATCTGTACCAAAAGCGTCAGAAAACATGGATATATGGATGCTCCTTAAAGTTCTGTATAAGTCCTTACGAGGAAGATGAAGGAAAATTACTACTACCATTAAGATTATAGTAAAAAAACTATAAAATCAAAGCAGACGTCTTCGCTGGCACCTCTGTTAGGGTGTGTCACTTTTGTACTTTTCTCATCAGCCACTTATGAATCCAAATCGCCGCTTGTGCTCCCTCTCCCATGGCAGCGGTTACCAGTTCAGAATGCACTGCGGCATCCCCGGCCGCCCACAACCCATCAATATTGGTCATCTTGCTCCGAGAATCGGTCAATAAATGGTTTTTATCATTTGTTTCGGCCCCTAAGGAATCAGCCAGCTCTGACCGTACGTGATTCCCGCCAAAGGCCAAGAACCCTTTTTCAGCCTGGAGGACCTGACCACTATCTGTTTTGATGCCTTGAAAAACCCCATCATTATGAAGCACTTCTTGGACGTCAATTTGTTGCACAGATATGTGGTTTTCCTGCAATTGTCCTTGCATTTCAAGTGATATTTCCCCTCTGCCATGATTGATAAAAGTCAAATCTTCACTCCAATAAAGTAAGGTGATCGCCATATGAGCACCTGCATCCCCTGAGCCGAGCACGAAGGTTTTTTTATTAGTAATTTCGTATCCATCGCAATCAGGACAAATATACAGCGAGAGGCCGAGACACGGTTTAATACCAGGAATATCAGGGAGATGATCCTTCACCCCAGTAGCTACCAGGAGAGTCAGGCTTTTATATATTTGCCCGTGATCCGTTTCTACGACGAACACATCTCTACTTTTATGGACCCGCATTACTGTTTGAGTAATTCTGTTCACACCGAACTTCTCTGCATGCTGGAAACCTTTCTTACGCAATTCTTCACCACTTACTCCCTCAGGAAAACCGAGTATATTGTTATACTGGCGACATAACGAGGATCTGCCTTCTCCTGCATCGATCACCAAAACTTCCCGATGGTAACGCGCTAACTGGATGCTGGCTTGTATTCCAGCTATTCCGCCTCCGATAATGATACAGTCTATGGTCATTCCCACCGCCCCTTTTCTCTTACCTTCTCCTGTTCTGTGGTGTTTTACCCCTCATTTCTCCTGCTTTTGTGAAAATGACCTGGTACCTGGTATGAACACAGGGAGAATTGTGCTATGAAATATCTTCCCCCGGACAAGCCACATCTTTTTTATGTATATCCCTATCACTTAACGCTTAAGACCTATATAATGAATGAAGATGAATATACAGAAAGAAAAGGTGTTAAATAAATGAGCTTACTTACAGTAAAGAACTTGAGCCACGGTTTCGGAGATCGCGCGATTTTCGATGACGTGTCTTTTCGTTTGTTAAAGGGTGAACACATCGGACTTATCGGAGCTAATGGCGAGGGTAAGTCGACGTTCATGAATATCATCACAGGAAAATTGGAGCCCGATGCCGGCAGTCTCACTTGGTCTAAACGTGTCCGGATCGGATATTTGGATCAACATGCAGATTTGAAACAAGGCATGACGATCCGCGATGTTTTACGTACCGCTTTTCAATATTTGTTTGATATGGAGCAGGAAATGAACGATCTTTTTGCTGCAATGGGAAGCGTTGAGCCAGATGAGTTGGAAAGATTGCTTGAAGAAACAGGAGTTCTGCAGGATGCTCTTACAAACAATGACTTCTATACCATAGATGCAAAAGTCGAAGAAGTCGCAAATGGCCTGGGACTGGATGAAATCGGTCTCGATCGCGACGTCCATGATTTAAGCGGCGGGCAGCGTACAAAAGTACTGCTTGCTAAACTGCTCTTAGAAAAGCCGGATATTCTGCTTTTGGATGAGCCGACTAACTATCTTGACGTAGAGCATATTGAATGGTTGAGAGCCTACCTTCTTGATTATGAAAATGCTTTTATTCTCATCTCCCACGACATACCGTTCCTGAATAGTGTCGTCAATTTGATTTATCATATGGAAAATCAGGAACTGACTCGTTACCCTGGTGATTATGACGAGTTCCTGCGCGTTTATGATATGAAGAAACAACAACTGGAAGCCGCTTATAAAAAACAGCAAAAAGAAATCGCTAATTTGAAAGATTTTGTTGCCCGTAACAAAGCGAACGCAGCAACAAGCAAAATGGCGATGAGCCGTCAGAAAAAACTCGACAAAATGGATGTCATCGAGCTTGATGCTGAAAAACCTAAACCTCAATTCAACTTCAAACAGGCGCGTACCCCAGGGAAGTATTTGTTTGAGACGAAGGACTTAGTCATCGGTTATGACGAACCATTATCCAGACCCCTCAATTTGTCGATGGAACGGGGACAGAAGATTGCTTTATCAGGTGCCAATGGAATCGGAAAAACGACATTACTGAAGAGTATCCTTGGTGAAATCCAGCCTGTTTCAGGTTCCGTCGAACTAGGTGATCACCTTCATATCGGTTATTTCGAGCAGGAATTGAAAGAAATCAGCAATCACACCTGTATTGAGGAAGTGTGGGAAGAGTTCCGGCATTTCACTCAGTATGAAGTGCGTGCAGCTCTTGCTCGCTGTGGTTTGACCCGTAAACACATCGAGAGTAAAGTACAAGTGCTGAGCGGTGGAGAAAAAGCAAAGGTACGCCTATGTAAGCTGATCAACAGGGAAACCAACTTACTCGTATTGGATGAACCGACAAACCACTTGGATGTTGATGCAAAAGCAGAGCTGAAACGCGCATTGAAAGAATATAAAGGCAGCGTCCTCCTCATTTCCCACGAACCTGAGTTCTACGAAGGGATTGTTACGGATGTTTGGAACTGTGAGGACTGGACAACGAAAGTATTTTAAATGTTGAAGAGGCTGGATAAAAGAATTTCCCCACTAGAAAACCCGAACGATATATGTTCGGGTTTTCTTCATGAAAAAAATTAAAGGCTAGGCCGCTCCGACAACATTTGATTTATTCTACACTATTGTTTGTCTTTTCCTGTGGCCATTATAGTTTTGCCCCTTCATCTTTTTTTAATATTTAATTCCTTGCTTAAAAAAGCACAACCTATCTATTAACACTGACAAATCATCAACAGATTTCCATCAGGGTCCTTGAAATTGAAAAAGTGATTGTGTTGAATTTCTGACACCAGTTCCACCCCTTTTTCTTTCATAAATTGATGAGCTTCCCTAATGTCTTCTGTATTGAAATGAAAAGCTGGTGTTTGAAAAACCTTTTCATCCGAATATATTTTGCTGTCCAATACAACGCCCGTCCCTTCCATAGGCAGAGCGTACAAATGTCCGAACTGGATTTCGCCTTTAACCGATACCCCGAGCAATTCCTCATACCAATCCCGCGCTTTTTCAATATTGCTTACTGGGATGAAAATAGCGCCGACTTGATTCAAAATTGGACCTTCCATTGAAATCCTCCCCCTTCCACATACTTTTTTCTCTTTTTTTCATTGATTTCCTCCTCTTAAGTTTGAATGGTTAGAAGAAGAGAAAGAGAATAAGGGATGTGAAAATAGATGATGTCCAATTTCCTCCTATTGAGTTTACAGATTTAAGTTCAAGAGGAAGTGAACAGCTGATTTCATTGAATTCTCAGCTTCACAAACTTTCTTTTTCCTACTTGAATGACCAGTCCATCCACGACCGAAACTATAAGGGAAGGATCATCGATCTTCTCTTGATCGATACGAATACCTCCGTTTTTGATCATCCTCCTGACCTCACCTTTGGATGGCAGTAAGCCAAGATCTTTTACCAAATCTATGACTAGCACTTCTTTTTGCTTCTCCCACCATACTTCAGGAAGTTCACCAGGCATCTTATTTTTCTGGAAAACATTCAAAAAGTTCTCCTTGCTTAAATCCGCTGTCTCTTGGTCGTATAGCATCTCCACAAAAGAATAAGCAAGACGCATCTTGGCATCTTTCGGATGAAGTCCCCCTTCTTCTAAGTCTGCTTGAATCTTTGCCACTTCTTCGATTTTCAAGTTAGAGGCAAGACGGAAATATTTGACGATAAGCTCATCAGGGATAGACATCGTTTTTCCAAAGATATCACCAGGACTTTCATCAATACCGATATAGTTCCCTTTGGATTTGGACATTTTCTCTACTCCATCAAGCCCCTCAATCAATGGAAGAAGCAGCACGACCTGCTTCTCTTTCCCGAATTGTTCTTGTATTTGGCGGCCGAATAACACATTGAATTCTTGATCTGTTCCCCCAAGCTCGATATCTGACTCAAGTGCGTAAGAATCGTATCCCTGCATGACAGGGTAAAAAAACTCATGCAAGTAGATTGGTTTGTTATCTGTGTATCGATTGTGAAAATCATTCCTTTCAAGCATGCGTGCAACTGTTACATGACTTGCAAGTCGGAGGACTTCTGCAAAATCGATTTTTGAGAGCCATTCAGCATTATAATGAAGTTCAACCGCATCCATGTCGATGATTTTTCCGAACTGCTCGAAGTAGGTTTGGGCATTATGCTTCACTTCTTCATCTGTCAATGCTTTTCTAGCTGCATCTTTTCCAGTCGGATCCCCGATCTTTCCTGTAAAGTTTCCAATGATCAATTGGATGGTGTGCCCAAACTCCTGGAACTGTTTTAATTTATTCAAAACAACCGTATGACCTATATGGACATCCGGTGCTGTCGGGTCAAGACCAAGCTTCACTTTCAACGGGCGTTTTTCCTTTATGGATGTGGCAAGCTTTTTCTTGAATTCATCTTGTGGAAGAATTGTATCGACTCCATATGATAACACTTTGTACTGACGTTCCACTTCTGTCTGCTCTTGTTTGCTCAATTGATTCCAATCCACCATTTTTCTACCCCCTGATTACTTTCCTGTTTTCTTTTGAACAAATAAAAAAGACACATCCCATCGTTGGGACGTGTCTTTCTCACGCGTTACCACCCAAGTTAAAAGTAAGCAAGGCTCACTCTCCACTCAAAAAGATAACGGATTTACCGTCTTCTGCTAATCACTGACCGTTTTCGCAGAAGAAGCTCAAGAAAGTAATTCATCTGGATTTTTGTATCGGTTCACAGCATCCACCGACTCTCTGAAACAGGGAAATCCACACTACTCGCTTCTATCCATGCCTTTTTATTAAATTAAGAATATATTACTGCTATCAGATTGTTCTGTCAATCCTTATTTCTATTCCTTCTGTAAAACCTTCGAATCAGATAACCTGTCCCTCATCAGTAAAGCCAAAAAATCCAGATCCTCAGGGAAAGATAAATTCAACTCTTCTAACTCATCTTTTGAAACCCATTTAATTTCATGAATCAGTTCATCAGGGTCCTGGATTCTCATCTCCCCTCCTATTGCACGCACAGAAAAATAGTGAACCTCGTATTCGATACCTGCTTCTACATATGTACCTTCTTTCACTTTTATTTTCTCAATGACTTCGACGATATACCCTGTCTCTTCTGAAACTTCACGCTTACAACATTCTTCAAAGGATTCAAATCCCTCCATTCCACCAGAAGGAATTGTCCACTTTTTTTCTTCTTTTGGTTTCCCTTGAAGGACCATCAACAGTTCATTTCGGTCATTGAAACAAACACCGGAAGCACCACACCACCTGTTCATTCTTCCACTCCTTTCAATAGGGAATAGGTATAATTGAAAAGTACCTTGTTACGGATATAACATTTATGTACTAATGGCTCTTCCTGCCATAATAGTTCAGGCAAATAATAAGGAATCATCTCTCCTACCCCCAGGTTATCCTTTTCGAACAACCATTCAATTCTCTTCCACTCTAGAATACCTTCTTCTGCCCTCCTCGGTGTAGGAAACGAAATGCCTTCTGGAAAATCAACTAAAAATGCATGTAATCCCCCTTCGTACAGATCATCGACCTTCCAATATATTATTCCTTTATACTGAAATTGCCCTGCTGGAATATCAAGAGTTGTTTCTTCTTTCACTTCTCGCTGAACACATTGTATCGGAGTTTCATCCCTTTCCACTTTACCCCCTATTCCGTTCCAAAGACCTTTTAAAGGGGAGGAATTCCTATTCAGCATGAGTATTTCATTATTTCTTTTTATAAAACATAATGTCTGTTGGTACATTGCCACTACCCCGCAAATAATCGATAATACTCTCTTCTTTATAGACTTGTAATAGTTTTTAAAGTGTCCTTTGCGCTATCCGTCTGCCCTGTCTAAGGTTTACATGATAAGCCTAATCCCTTGGGGAACTGTTGTAAATGAAATAGGAGACTTATACGTAATAGCATTTATTGATTACTATTATCTTACTTATGTCGTGAAAATTGTTAATACTCAGAAGGAAAGCACAACCCTTTTTGAATTGTGCTTCCCCTCTGTCTAAAAAAACGCCATACCTATCATTCTCTTTACTTAACGGGGATCCAGATTTCACAATAATAGTCGTCACTTTCGGGATCACCCTCCTTATAGACTTCCAACTCTGGCCCTCCTGCATTTTCATAGCCACTGGATGGAAACCATTCCGAATAGATTTCTTTCCAAACCTTTTGAATGGCATCGGGCATTGCCCCATTGACAGCAAAAACCGCCCATTTTGCTGCAGGGATTTCTAATTTTTCCAGCTGTACCGGGTACTTTCCTTCGTGGGCGACTGCAATCCAATAATCAATGTAATTGGGCTTAAGATGACTTTTATCGATACAAATACCTAAGATGCCATTTACCTGCCCATTGTTTTGTTCAATCAGAACCTGATCTGTACCATCAGTATTCACTTCTTTCCACATTTGAGGGATGGCTGTTAAATTTTCTCCATTTACACATGAAAGTTCTTTCTTTATTCCGACCGTTTCAAATGCTTCTCTCTCGATAATTTCATATTGCATCGGTTCCGCTCCTTTCAAGTTCACCTGAATGACCAGTCTGTTATAAGCTGTCACTTTTCCCTGGTTGTTTCTTGCTTCTCGTGGTGAAATTCCGTGCTGGTTCCTGAACGCTCGTGAAAAAGACTCGGGAGTCTCGTATCCATACTTGCACGCAAGATCGATGATTTTACATTTCGTCGTATTCAGCTCCGAGGCGGCAAGTGTCAGTCTTCTTCTTCTGAGATATTCTGCAACTGTCGTATCAGTAAGAAGGCTGAATATCCTTTGGAAATGAAAAGGAGAAGTACAACCTGAAGCAGCAATTTCATCAATAGTAATCTCATCTAATAAATGATTTTCCATATAATCGACCGCTTGCTGCATCGTCTGTACCCAATTCATCTCGTTCACTCCCTTGCCTATCATTGTACCAACACTTTACCATAAAAACCTGTCTTCGTTTGCTATTCCCTGTCAGGTTATCCCCCAAAAAAGAACCTCCCATATCGGGAGGTTCCTCTTTTGAAACGTCAGGTTAATTGACGTTCATATACAATTTCCTTGGTTTCTAAATCAATTGCATCCACTTTCATATTTAAAACTTGATCATTATCATTATTTTTGGATCCCCAGAGGCGTATGTAACTTCCCATATTATGATCAAAGAAGTTCACTTGAACTTTTCTTATCTCACCTTCTTCCACCTGTTCATCCTCTATCCAGCACTCCTTGAATTCCATCGTTTCCCTTGGCTGACTTAATATATAATCCTCCATGACTTTCTCCAGCTCTGGAAAGGCAAGGCCCTTGTTTTCCAAACAAACTCGATTAAAATCTTTAAAGTCAGTAATGTGATAATTAACCTTTGGTTCTTTGTTCATTGTCTTTCCCTCCATTTAAAACATTATTACCACCCTTTTCCCTATAGCCGTTTTTTAAAAACACTACAAGTATCCAATTAAACAATTTTGGCGTCCAATACTGAACAGATCATCTTTTTGTCACAGCAAAGGGACCACTGGACAAAAGTTTTATTAACAATAAAAAAGCACCCCTTAAGAAAGAGATGCTTACTTATCCCTGTAAGAAACGTTTGTTTCTATGGGTTTTTCAATATTTCATCCCATGCTAATCAATTTCGGAATGATTAACTGAGGATTTTAATCAAACAATTCACTTACGGAATGCTCATTTTGAACTCTAACTAAAGCATCCGCCAGCAGAGGCGCAACTGAAAGCGTTGTAATTTTATCCAGCTGTTTATTTTCAGGTTGGAAAATTGAGTTTGTTATCACTAACTCTTTAATAGGAGAACGATCGATTTTGTTGATAGCAGGGTCGGATAAAACTGCATGCGTGCCGCAAGCATAGATATCATTCACACCGTTTTCCTTAAGGATATCAGCTGCCTGGGTTACGGTTTCTGCTGTATCGATCATGTCATCAACGATTATGACGTTTTTACCTTTAACTGACCCTACTACATTTTTAACCTCAGGCACATTCGGTTCAGGTCTGCGTTTGTCGATAAACGCGATCGGAACATTTAAAATGTTGGCCATTTTCCTTACACGGGTAAGACCACTGGTATCAGGGGCTACGACGACCAGGTTTTCCATGTTTTTCTCTTTATAATGTTGACCTAGAATAGGAATCCCCATCAACTGATCGACAGGAATGTCAAAGAAGCCCTGTATTTGCGGTGCATGTAAATCCAAAGTGATCACCCTGGCAGCCCCCGCCTTTTCAAGTAAGTTAGCGATCAATTTGGCAGTGATTGGCTCTCGCGAACGAGCTTTACGATCTTGACGTGCGTATCCATAATATGGAATGACGACATTGATGGTTTTAGGAGATGCTCTTTTCAGTGCATCCACCATGATCAACAACTCCATCACGTGTTCATTCACAGGCTGGGAAGTCGATTGAACAACGTAAATGTCATCACCTCTCACACTTTCCTCAATATTGATTTGTATTTCACCATCACTGAATCGGACTACAGAACTTTCCCCTAGAGGAACATCTAAAATATCAGAGATTTCCTGGGCAAGGGGTTCATGGGAGTTTAATGTAAAAAGTTTCATTTCTGATTGGGAAGCCATATGTATCTCTCCTGTACTGATTAGTTATTTGTTTCATCAAAATTCTGTTTTATTATGTACCATCTATATCTATTATTAGACCCATACTCTAAAATTGCAATTATTTTAGTATGATTCGATATCATAATCGTAACATATTCAGGCCTTTTCCAGAGAAAGTAGCGTCAACAGAAAAGAGAACTCCCGATTATAGAAGTTCCCTTTTCGGTTAATCTTAACCGTAATACCCCCCATGTCCATGGTGAAAACCGCCATACACAGGAGAGTAACCACTGTGCCCCTGGTGATATCCCCCATATCCTGGATAATAACCACTTTGACCATGATGGTATCCCCCGTAGCCTGGGGAATATGTCCCTTGTCCATGATGGTATCCATAGCCAGGAACATAAGTACCGTGACCGTGGTGATACCCGTAGCCCGGAATGTAAGTACCGTGACCGTGATGATAAACTCGATCCAAAATCGGTCGCCCCTTTCAATGCATTCCTCATAGGGTATGTGTACTGCCAAAAGAGTGTATGGGCGCTTATTTTGTAGCGACCAAGCATAACAGGGACATGACAATTTTTACACGAAGTGGTCCAAAAGGTCTTTTTTTTGACATATAGAGATAAAAGGTAGAGTTTCGGGAATAGTATAAATGTAAGCCAATAAATCTTAGGGAGGGCTTCCTCATGATATGGCTATTGCTTTTGATTGCAGCTGGCTTGATCGTCCTTTCCATCTTCTTTGAACGCAAGAGAAGAAGGAAATCAAATGGTGAGATAGAGAAAGAAGACCCGGCCGCTCTGAAGGAGATGTATGATTCTGAAGGTGCAGGTACTAAATCAGCAGACCCGAAACACACAAAAAATCTATAGAACATAAAAAAGATGGAAGTAGCTCACAAACTTCCATCTTTCTTTATTGCTAATGGTGTGACTGTTTTTGATTTTTCTGAAGAGACCTTAAGTATAAGCGGGGTGCGCCACCTACATGAATTCGGGTGGGTACTTGACTATTCCCGAAACATTATGCAGGGAACCTTCATAAATCTCTAGGGCCATAAAAGCTTCTGGTGGTGCTTCAAATGGGGGCTGTATTTCGAAACTAGAAGCTTGCTTGAAACCGAACTTATGATAATATTCAGGGTGTCCAAGCACGATGACAGAAGTATAGCCGAGCTCCCCCGCCTTTTCTATCGCTTTGTCGATAAGGATCTTACCGATTCCCTGCTTCTGGTATTGAGGAAGAACAGAAACAGGCGCAAGGGCTAGAGATTCCGTTTTATGTCCTATGCCAATAGTCACTTTCGTCAATAGGACATGTCCGATCAATTCATCACCATTGTTTTCAGCAACTAACGAAAGCTCGGGAACAAAAGCTTCCGAACATCTTAACCTTGCCACCAACTCATGTTCCTTATGATCGGTCATTTCAGCATTTGCAAAAGCTCTCTTGATGACTGATTCTGTCTGATGGCAGTCGTTTATTCTTTCTCGTCTGATTTGTATCCTCATCTTCATTGACTCCAAACTTCCCCTTTTCCGGTCATTTCATTTCGTCACTGACTTGTGAATTTAACAGGTGATTGATTCCCACCGTCTGGTCGACATCCAGCACGAACGCAATCCCTTTACCAGGTTGATCCAGCCCGGCTCCGCTTTCGATAGCTTTTAAAACCGCTTCCGTTTTTTCTTTTATAATCAGCGTCAATATTACCTCTTTTTCAGGTTCAATGAGGATGTTGAACAGCTTAGCTTTCTCGTGGATACCTGTCCCCCGTCCCGAAATAATCGTTCCACCTTCCGCTCCTGCACTCTTAGAAGCATCGACAACTTTATCAGAATCTCCTTTATTCACAATCGTTACAATCAAATCATAGGAAAACTTTTGGATGTCCATTTGCTTCATCTCACTCTCATTACTATATTCTTCGTTTTCAATCCCCAAGCCGAGCATATGAGATATACCACTGATTCTTTTCGTATCTATGACAAACCCGATCCCATGCTGTGGTTTATTCAGCTTCACAGATTCAATGATGGCATTCATCACCTTGTGGTAGATGGAATCAGAGACAAGAGTCAATATGACTTCCCTCTCCCGTTCAACTGGAATACCCAAGAACCTTTTCTTCTCATTGATGCGAAATCCTTTACCAAAAAAAGTGGTTCCGCCTTGCGCGCCAGCTAATGTAGAGGCATGAACAACTTTTTTCGCTTTTTCTTTTTTAACGATCGTTACTATGAGCTTTTGTCCGGATTTGGTCTTTTTCATATTGCTCCTGCTCCTTCCGTCTATAAATTATCCCTAAGGTGAGGACTGATAAAATGGGGGACAAAGCGACAAGAGCTACCATACCGAAGCCATCAAGAAGAGGATCACGTCCATCTGTAACTGATGCAATGCCTACAAACAAGGCTAATATGAAAGTCGCGGTCATCGGCCCTGTGGCCACCCCTCCCGAATCGAAGGCGATAGAAGTAAACGTTTTCGTAGAATATTTTACTATAATCAGTGCAATAATGTAGCCTGGGACCACAAAATACCAAATAGGGATTCCGAGAATGATCCGTACCATTGATAAAGCGATGGATAGCCCCACTCCTATACTCAGTGTGTAAAGCAGCACTTTTTGAGGAATGTAACCCCCGGACACTTTTTCAACCTGATGGGTCAAAACGCTGACTGCTGGTTCTGCGTAGATGGCTACGAATCCGAGCACGAAACCAATAGGAACTAACAACCAAATATGATCGATGGCTCCAAGCTTCTGCCCCATCATTTCCCCTATAGGAAGAAAGCCGATGTGTACTCCTTGTAAGAAAAAAGCAAGACCAAGGAATGTCAAAAGGAAACCGACTCCGATGTCTTGCAGCTTTTTTAGCGGGAGTTTAAGAAAGATGATCTGAAAAATGAGAAATAGAAATAGCAGTGGAATCAAAGCGGTGGCGACATCCAGAAACACATGTCCAAAACCTTCAAATGTTGTAATCTTCACCCGTAAATCACCCCTAAGATGAGCACAGATAAAATCGGGCCGATGGAGGCAAGGGCGACAAGACCGAATCCATCGCTTGTTGAGGTTTTTCCCTTCATGACTGTGACTACCCCTACTCCTAAAGATAAGATGAAAGGAACGGTCAACGGACCTGTCGTCACCCCACCTGAATCAAATGAGATCGGCACAAAATGGGAAGGTGTGAACGCAGCAAGTAAAAACACAAGGCTGTAACCGACAGCCAATATATAGATGATATTTATGTTGAAAATGATTCTGAGCATAGCGATCGCTACAAAAATCCCCACCCCTAAAGCAACAGCTATAATTAAAATATCACGGGGGATCGCTCCACCGGAAACTTGGTCTACCTGCGAGGCGAGGACTCTAACATCCGGCTCTGCTATCGTTACCACAAGACCCAATAAAAATCCGAAGAATACAATCAGCCAGACCATTTTCGTTTTGGATAAAGCCGAACCGATCATCTCACCAACTGGGAGTAAACCGATGTTCACACCTAACAAAAAAAGAATCAGACCGATTCCCACCATCAGTACTCCAATTAAAAATTGGAGAAACATCTCGAGAGGGAGCCAGACCAGGGTGAATTGCAAAATCGTAATCACAACAGTTATGGGCAGGATCGACAAAATCACCTCTAAGACCGTTTCTTTAATGTTGTCCATCGCATGCCTCCTTCGAAATGAAAAGTATAAGTAACCAGACTTCCTGTAACAGCCCTCTACTGAAAAATGGATGGTTTGCACAAGAGCAAAGGATTTTTGAAGGAACGGGATGGATTTTAAGAGAAGGTTTTCTTTGGCATGATAAAGACTGTGATAAGCGACAGCTTTAGTAGGAAACTATACTATTATTATATCATTGACTTATGGAATAATGAGGATGAAGATTTCACACAAGCTATCCTTTCATGTTTTTTCTTTCCTCATCGCCCGTCGCTCCGCATATGGTACACATTTCTTACATACAAATACCCGTTCACCTTTGTCGTTATAATAAGGTTGAGGAGCTTTTGCTTGTTGGCTGCAGATGGTGCATTGTCTTTTCGAAAAAAGAGATTTCAGTTTATCCAACAAATCGGCCGTTTCCTCCTTTCATCTTGATGATTCTTTTCAATTTATCATGGTAAGCATCTGCACTTCGATTACTTTGCTGAATTTCCCCTTCTTTTGCTGAACAGGTAGTATCCAACAAGTCCCATAATTGCTAAAAGAACGCCTAGCAGGATCGACCCGCCAATTAGATGCCTTTCTTCCTTGGTTTCCTCATGAGTGTCCCCCAGGAAGTTATTCCAATTCGAGTTATCCCCTCCTCCCCCTTCATATGTATAAGGCTTTTCTCTAACTGCCTTCCGATAAAGGTCCTCTGCCTCTTCAATAGCAATGGCTTCATCCGTGTCCGTTTTTACGATAGAAAAATAGGTGGTTCCTTTTTTATAGAAATTTGAAAAGTTTCCCGTGTCTTGGTGCATATCTGAATATCGCGTTACTTTGCCGACTGGTTCATTTACTTCTTCTACATACTCATCTGTGATCACATAAATATACCCATCCCAGACGACGAACGGATACTCCCAGGAAGTAGCCAGTGTGACATTCGGCCATAGAAGAAAGGCAGATAAAAAGAATACAAGAGATACAAGGACTGAAAAAAGTTGTCGCATAGATATGCTCCTCTCACCAAATTAGACGTAAATAGACCTCTGAAGTTTCAAACTATCATTACGAACAAAATATTTTGAGACACGAAACAAAATTGATAAGATAGACAAAATATGAATTTTGCAAAGAAATGAGGATGAAATCATGACAGATATACCTTTGAAGAATACGAAGTTTTCCGTTTTGGACCTTGCCCCGGTCATTGAAGGAGGCACGCCTGGGGATTCTTTTCGTAATACGATAGACTTGGCAAAGCATGTGGAGGAATGGGGTTTTACGCGCTACTGGATGGCTGAACATCACAACATGCCATTTATCGCAAGCTCCGCCACATCGATTGCCATCAGTCACGTGTTACATCATACATCAACTATTCGCGTCGGTTCAGGCGGAGTGATGCTCCCAAACCATGCACCACTGATAGTTGCGGAACAATTCGGCACATTAGAAACACTTTTCCCCGACCGGGTCGATCTCGGACTCGGACGCGCCCCAGGGACAGACCAGCTGACCGCGCAGGCACTGAGACGAAATGGAAACAGCAATCCGGATGATTTTCCAGAACAGCTTGATGAGCTGCGCGGATATTTTACTGGAGACAGCCGGATCAGAGCAATTCCAGGAGAAGGATTGAATGTTCCGATATGGTTGTTAGGATCAAGCGGTTTCAGCGCTCAACTCGCTGGACAGCTCGGTTTACCATTCTCCTTTGCCAGCCACTTTTCACCGAACAATACTCATGGTGCTCTTCGGTTATACCGGCAGAGCTTCCAGCCTTCTGAAACTTTGGACGAGCCTTATGTGATGGTTGGTGTAAACGTGATTGCAGCGGATACTGACGAGGAAGCGCAACGTTTAGCCACCTCGCTCCAACAGCAATTCCTTAACCTTGTCCGGAATACGAACAAATTACTGCAGCCGCCTGTCGATGATATGGATGAGATCTGGACAACACAGGAGGAAGCGGCACTTCAGCAGCAATTAGGAGCCTCCATTATCGGGAGCGCTGACACCGTCCGTGAAAAGCTCGAGAAATTCCAAATGGATACACAAGCAGACGAAATGATGGTCATTTCCCAGATTTACGATCATGACGCTCGTTTACGTTCTTATGAAATTGTTGCAGACATTATGAATAAGTGATGAAAGGAGGCGCTTAAAAATAAGCGCCTCCTTTTACATGGCTTTGGATAGTGTATTATTTTTTCCGGACCGGAATCCAAATTTCACTTTTGAACTTTTCTGAATGCACTTCATTATTTTCATTCCAAAGAATTTCAGGACCTGCAACCTGCTCATAATCTGAAGTCGGAAACCATTCCGAGTAAACCTTCCCCCATACTTCCTGAAGCGCATCCGGGAATGGTCCGATGGCTTCGAATACCGCCCAGGTCGATGCAGGCACCTCCAGCATGGTGAAATCGTCGGGACAATCTTTTATGGTTGCTGCCCCAATATAATGATCCAGCTCTCCTTTTTCCTCCATGCGTCCTTCTGAAAAGTTCGTGGACGCACTGATTAACCCCTCTGGTTCTATGTTCGAAAGAGCTTTCAAGCGCTCGATTTTATCCTCACTTAATGATTTCCACATGTCGGCAATATCCGGGTTCACCCCATCAAATATGATCGGTACTCTTTTCTTGATTCCGATAATCCGAAACGGTTCTTTCTCTTCCATGCGATAATTCATTTCACTTCCTCCTTCAATGGTCAAGTGGAAGGTCATGCGTGGAAAAGCTTTTAACGAGTGACTATTCTTCCGAGCTGCTGACGGAGTAATTCCATGTAAACCTTGAAAAGCTCTCGTGAAAGCATCTGCTGATTGATACCCATATTCAAGTGCAATATCAATGATCCGTTCCCTGCTTTTCCTTAATTCCAGGGCTGCACAAGTCAATCGTCTGCGCCGGATATATTCCGAAAGAGAAACCCCTGCAAGGAAAGAGAACATACGCTTGAAGTGATATTCTGAACACTGAGCGATCAAGGCTACTTTTTTATAATCAATTTCCTCCGTCAAATTCTGCTCAATATAATTTAAAGATTCGTTCATTCTTTTAAGCGAATCCATCTGCAAAACCTCCCTTCTACAAAAGAATAGCAGGGAATCCTGAGGCGCATCCGATATTTCCTGCACGATTATGCAGGATTCAACCCACTCCGTTGAAAAAATGACTATTCTAGAAATGTAGAGAATTGAATGGAAAAGAGAATCAATAACACAAGACCAATGATGAGGGATGAGATGTGAAAGAATTTTTGGACATTCGTCTCTTCTTTCAATTTTTTGATGGTCAATAATGAAAATAAAGTCAACAGCACGCCGAACAAAAGGACTTGATCCATTGAACCATCTCCTTATGCTTAATATAGAATCCGAATAACTCCGACAGCAGGAAGATGAATAAAATGTGTCCCAGGCACTCCCATATTCCTTCAAGCACTTTTATAATCACAATTCATCCAGTTATCCATATATATGTAAAATAGTGAATACGTATCAAATATGAAAGTGACGGTGAGAAGGATGACAAAATATATGGACTACACTTCCCCTCAAGCTCAGTTTGCTTTTGACCTCAATGGAAGCACCCTGTTCAAAAAAGATGACCAAAACTTAATCAACATCCTTGGCGTAAGCCAGTTGAATACTCTTGAGAATTCCTCCCTTCTTGATATCTACCTTAGCAAGCATAATGTCGTTGAACCCCATTATCACCAAAATGCTGCCGAGCTCGTCTATTGCATATCAGGCTCAGCTGTAGTGTCTATGTTGAACCCCTTCACAAAAGAAATCCTCAACTTCACCATTACCCCGGGGCAAGTAGCCAATGTTCCTCAAGGCTGGTGGCATTATGAAGAAGCGACCGAAGACAACACTCATTTACTAGCTATCTTTGATGCCCCTACACCAGAAGTAATATTAGGATCCGATATCTTGAAGTTCACCCCGTCTCAGGTAATGGCTCATACCTATTGTATGGATGAAAAGGATTGGATCAAAACGACAGCCCCTGTACAGCCAAGTACTTATATTGGACCGTCCTGTTCAAATAACCAGGCACAAGCCAATCAAAAACAAACCAACTATCCATATCCCTATCCTCAACCAGCTATGCCTTACAGGAACCCATCATATAATTATTATTACCATCCATATTCATATTGAGCCTTTTGAGACATCGGAAGCTTTAAGATTCATGTATAACGTTATACAGTTAAAATTTTCGAAGGATGGAAGCCATGAAAAGGATAGCTTCTTTTACAGGCTTCCCTCCCCACTTCAAGTGAGGTCAAGGATGAATCCAATCAACCTTCCAATTCCTTTCACAAACCAATAGAGAAGCCGGAAAGGGAAAATAAGCAGTTCAGGGACCCAACACAAAACTTCTGTTATGAAATCAGAAAATCTATATCTCCCTTCCCCTTCTCTCTTATCTCTCAATACTTGTCTTTTACTTTCCCACCACTCTCTCATTTCTTGACCATCCCCTTAGGATTGTTAGCTTTCGAAACGGGAGTACCCATCCATATCACCATTTCACAGGTTTCAAGATTGTCCGTTGCAAAGGAACCCCTCCCATGTTCACATTTCTTTCGATAAACACATAAGACCTGCCATCTATGTAAAATTTATAATTGCCCTCGTAACTGACTTTGTGCCCTTTATTTTCAAGTTCTTTCTGAATCGCTAACACATACTCTTTATGATTCCTAAACCGCTCATCAAAATCTATTTGCATATGACCTTTTCTGTAGCCCATCAACCAATTGAATAAGAAAAAAAGCCCGGCGATTATTACAACCACCCATAAATATGTCCACACTTGTGCCACTCCCTTTCTTTTACTATCCATACGGAAAACATCATGAAAAGTTTCAATAAATTGGAATTCGATAAGTTTCAGGAATGCATTCGATTGGATTTATTCAATTTTGCATATGTAAAGGGAGGTTCGTTGTGATTGCGGATTTTATCGGCGTAAATGAGTATTTATAGCCGCAGCAACAAAAAGCGTTTGCATACATACTTACCACCGGGGAAACTGTAACCTTCAAGTCTGCCTGAAAAAAAAAGAGGACTTCCTGTTTATCGGAAGTCCTCTTTGCTTTGCTTATTTACTTTCTTCCGGCAGCTTATATACACCATCTTCATCGTGTATTTCATCTCCGACTAGGGCCGGATTAAAGACACAAACGACACGGAAGTCGGTTATTGCCCGCAGGTAATGCTTTTCATGACCATCCAGGCAGTACATAGTCCCTGGCTTGATTTGATATTTCTTACCATCATCCACTGTTTCAATTTCTGCTTCGCCTTCAATACAATAAACTGCTTCGATATGGTTCTTATACCAAATATACGTTTCAGTCCCAGCATAAAGCACCGTATCATGAAGACTGAATCCTACCTTGTCTCCTTGCAAAAGGAATCTTCGACTTGCCCAATTATCATCCTTTACTTCTCGATCTGTACCTAATAAATCTTCTAGTTTGGTCACCTTCATACTTTTGCTTCCTCCTTGCCTAATACAGCTTTAATACTATCTTCTATAATGTCGAGTCCTTTTGTAATGGCTTCTTCATCAATAATCAGCGGTGGGAGAAATTTCAGGACTTCGTCGTCTGGTCCAGAAGTTTCGACAATCAGTCCTCCTGCAAAAGCCCTTTCAGCTATCTGACCAGAAAGTCCTGGTTTTTCACTGGCGATTCCCAGCATCAACCCGCGCCCGCGTACTTCTCCTTCTAATTCAGGATATGACTCCACAAATTCATGCAGACGTTTTTGGAAGATTTCGCTTTTCTTCTGTATGGATGTACTGAATTCTTCAGATTTCCAGTATTTCAATGCTTCTGATGCAGTAACAAAAGCTAAGTTATTGCCACGGAAGGTACCGTTATGTTCACCTGGCCCCCACTGATCATAATCAGGTTTAATCAATGTAATAGCCATCGGCAGCCCGCTGCCACTGATTGATTTGGAGAGGCAAATGACATCCGGACTGATTCCTGCCTTTTCAAAACTGAAAAATGTTCCGGTACGACCACATCCCGCCTGGACATCATCGATGATCAAGAAGATGCCATGGCGTTGGCACAGTTCTTCCACTTTTTTCAGCCATTCGAAACTGGCCGCGTTGATTCCTCCTTCACCCTGGACGGTTTCCAAAATGACAGCGGCAGGCAGATCGATCCCACTGCCATCATCCTCAATCATTTTTTCCAAATAATTCAACGAGTCGAAACCGTCCATATAGTCATCGTATGGCATAGCCATACTGTAAGTAAGTGGGATCCCGGCACCGTGACGCTTGAATGCGTTCCCTGTCACAGAAAGTGCACCGATGGTCATGCCGTGAAAAGCGTTTGTAAATGTTACCACTTTTTCGCGTCCGGTAACTTTTCTTGCTATTTTAAGAGCACTTTCGACGGTGTTCGTACCGGTCGGGCCCGGGAACATGACTTTATAGTCCATCCCCCTCGGTTCTAAAATTACATCATGGAAGGTTTGCAGAAACTCGGCACGTGGCCCTGTCGCCATATCGAGGCTGTGTAAAAGCCCATCACTCTGAATGTATTCAATCAACCTTTCCTGCATATCCGAATGATTATGACCATAATTCAGAGCTCCGGCACCTGCAAAAAAGTCGATATAGGAATTTCCATTCACATCCCACAATTCATGCCCTTTGGCTCTTTCAAAAATCGTCGGAAAACTTCTGCTATAACTGCGTACGGATGATTCAAGATTTTCAAAAACGCTCATGTCTGTGTGCTGGTTAGAATAATTCATAGATATTAGATCCTCCTAGTTTTTTAGTGGTCCAATTCTGAATGTGTTTTCTTGTTCGTGTTCCTCCCCTGGAAAATCGTCTTCTTCAAAGCAGACACTAATGTCACAAGAAACGTTTTTCTTTTCGGCAAACCCTTTGAAAAGTTTTTGCGAGGGTTGATTTGAGGGTGAAACCGTGGCCTCAACATATTCCACACTTTGGCAAACCTGGCGATTTAAAATGCTATCAATCATTTTTGTCGCAAGGCCTTGTCCCCGTTCAGTTTCCGCTACTGCGACTTGCCAGATGAACAACGTATCGGGCGAGGTCGGGTTGATGAAGCCTGAAATAAACCCGACCGTCTCCTTTCCTTCGTTCACAATTACAGAGGTTTCACTGAAAAACTCACACCATAACAAATAGCTGTAGGATGAATTTAAATCGAGGATCGGGATAGCTTCGATCATTTCATAAACCGCTGCACCATCGGACTTCTCTGGTTCAGAAAATACATAGTTTTTTACTTCTTCTTTAGTCGTTGGAATAAAATCACCTCCCCGTTTTTTTCTGAAAGTTCTGTCAAGTGTTCAATTAGACGATAATAAAACTGTGCTCTTCTGTCAAAGCTGCTTTATTAGAAAATATCAGCTAAAGACGTACTCAATGGGCCTGATTACCACTTTTTAGGGTGAATGCTTTAGCAAAGTCCGCGATAAGCGGTTATTCTCTTACATTTAAAAATTCGCATTCTAAAACCCTTATTAAGAAAAGGTTTTTGAGGAAGGGTATGATTTTTGAAAAATATCACAGAAACATTCATTTGACTCACCTGGACACGGGGACATTTATCACCGTAAGAACGAAGGAAGACATCGCTGCAAGATCGGGATAACCATTGATGTAGTATCTTCCCATAGCAAACAACCATATGAAGTGCGGCTATGATCGCAGCATTCAATTCAAAAATGAATGTAGTACATATAGCATTGGATATACCCAACCTGTCATTTTTATAAAATATAAAACCCCCCCGCCTTTGGCTTGTTTTTTAGTCCAAATGATGAGGGAGGATTCTTTTCTTTATGATTTTTTCCTGTACTGGGGGCAAGTGCAGAACATACTGCCTTGACCACTTTGCAGCATTTCTTCTGCTCATTTCTACTTCTGAATTTTTTTATACATTATGAGGTGAGGACCGATCGGTGGATAATCAAAAACTTCTCCAAATGGTTTGAAGCCAAGCTTTTTATAGTATTCTTCAACAGTCGTTCTACCTTTACACCATAAAAGTTCTCCATCGTGATGCTTGATTATCTTCTCAGCGAAATCAACGACTGCCCTCCCTGCCCCCTTATTCCGGAATGCCTCAACCGTAGCCATGGCCCTTAACCGATATTGTTTGCATTTATTGAACTCAGGGTGTGATTCTAAATAAATGGAGCCGACACTGACCAGCTCATCATTGTGAAACGCCCCGATATGAAAAGCATTGTCGTCATGATCTGTTTCGTACTGACAGGCTTTAAAAGATTGATGCGGGCGCAAAATAATATGTCGTAGATTGTACGTTTGTTCAGGTTTAATCTGTTGTACTTTCAACTCCATGGCTCCTTTTTCTAAAGACTTATCGTGAAAAACGAGTTTCGAATCATTTCATTGTGCATAATTCGATTCCCTTCACACAATACTCAAACTCCAAATCCAATATCATTACAAGGGGTAACATCTGCGAACCAACGTAATACGCCATTGTGGTGTTGAATGATTTGCTGAGCTGTCAGCTCCTCACTGTCCCAGGTCCTATGGGTATCTGAAGCTAAAGTAATCTTATAATCCATACTAAAAGCCCTTCTACAAGTTGTATCCACACAAACTTCTGTTTGAATGCCTGCCAATATCAAATGTTCCACTCCTAATTTTTCCAATTCCTGATTCAAAGAAGTATTAAAAAATGAATCGGGGGTTGTTTTATGAATAATAACATCATGTTTTTGTGGCGATATCTGTGGATGAATCTCCCAATCGCTAGTACCATACTCTAAAGATCCCCCCGCTGGTTCGTTATGTTGTACATATATAACTGGTGTGTCAGAAGAACGTGCCCTGAGAATTAATCCTTTCAAGTTTTGGAGAAACTCATCCCCTTTATATACGGCATTTCCCTCTTGGAACATTCCATTTTGGACATCGATCACTAAAAGTGCTTTTTTCATTTCTTCTCTCCTTGAAAAGTCAGTTTTTTTAACATTGTAAATCATAACAATCACAGTCAGCAGAGGGGTGAATTTTCATTCAAGCCCAAACAAACGTCACCCTCTAAAGCTTTCATCGTCTATTCAAATAAGGGGATAGACCTTTCTTGCGCCAATAATTTTTTTATGACTCTAATCTGTCCCCTGTGATTGATTTCATCTTCAAATACATGGAACCAGATAAAATAATGATTAGATGAATGATTGTCCCACTCTCTATTTTCGTATAACCAATCATCGGTCAACTCAGAAAATTCATGAAGGGTTCTCTCTCTGACTTCTTCAAGCTTTGATCTATAAAATTCTAATGGGTGGCCTCTAATATTCTTTCTACCTTTTTCACCAAGATCATAGGAGGAACCCCACACCCGGATTTCCTCTTCGTTTGGAGTTCGGCCATCAAAAATTTCTATTTGAAACCCTTTCTCTACAGCAGCCATATGTAATAAGAGTGCTCCGATTGTATTCCCATCCGTACATGGTAAAAAATCCAATTCTGCTGTGGTCAAGCCCTCTACAGCATCTAATGTTGTTTTCCTGGCATAGTTCATCTGTGCAACCAAGTGACCGATTTGTGGAGTGAATCCATATTGTGGCATTATTTTAAATTCCATTTAAATCACCTCTTTTAAATAAAAACGAGTTTTTCATTAGAACAGGATATTTAATGAATCTGATATCAAGTCTTCCATCCTATAAAATCCTAAGATAATCAATAAAAAGAGACGAAACCATCATCGATTCCGTCGTCGTCACTTACGAATGGTATTGGTTCAATAAAAAGCACTTTTGGTTGTGCTATTCTCCCCTGTAAAAGAGTGGTCTTCCTGTTGCTTCAGCATCCCTCCGGTTTTAGTGAATCCTTTACGAATGAAGGCACCTGGGTACTCCACAACCCAACCGTCCTGATCAACGACGAGCGCTGTTTCGTAATCTCTGCATTTATACTGGAAAATCCGCTTCCCCTCTGTGTCTCCAAGATAGGTATAGACTTGCAGCAATGGTTGCACTTCCCGGAGCATCACATCAACATAGACCATTTTGAATGTACGCCGCTCCCCGATTTTCCAGGAAACACGGTTGATGGGCAGCATATTCGAAAAAGGTGTAAACGTCAGATCCACATTTGTCGCTCCATCGAGATTTTCATCATATTCGCCATTGACCCACCATTTGTCTTGTTTTTCAGCATGAACTACAAAAGGCTTGGGGCTCCCATCGTGATACACCTTCACTGTTTTCGTCTTCCAATCCAGATCCAATTTCACTTCATATTCCAGTCGGTGGGGCATTTGGTTGTGGACGAGCAAGACTGTCCCATTCACTTCCATATGAGTCTCTGACCTTTTCAATTTCACATGTTCCGCTCCAGCTGCTTCAAGGTGATCCCAAATGACACGATGCTCCATAATACATCCTCCTATCCAATTTTCAGATGGTACCTTTCATACGAATCACTTTTCCGTCAAGCTCTGGTCCGATATCAACCATACCATTTTTCTTATAAAACTGACGGGCCCTTCTGTTTGCTGGTGCTACTCGCAAGTGATACTCCCCGACCCGATACTTTCGAAAGAAATCCATTGCGTAAGATTGCAAAGCACCGCTATATCCTTTGCCTCTTTTTTCAGCCACTAAATAGAAAAGGTGAATATAACCGATTACTCTTCCTTCGTACCTTTTCACCGATAACTCCAGCTGACCGACCGTTCTTCCATCCTCCTCAGCCATTACGAATCCATCTCCGAAAGCCTCTTTCATTTTCTCTACATAGGTAAGGTAATTACTTTTGTGGAACCCTGATATGTCACCGAAACTGGTCATAAATGAATCTTTCCGAAACTCTACAATCTCACCTTGATCCTTCTCCAAGTCAATCGTCCGGTACGTGAGCATGCTCTTCCCTCAATTCATACCAAGCCAATTTCGGCCTTGTTTCAGGATATCCATAATGACTACGGTATTTCTTTCGCTCGCTGGTGAAATGATGCCACTGCATCTTACTGTCCTGGTGCTCCGAATGATGGACGAGACAGCGGATCTGATCTTCTACGCAGGGATCCGTCCACACCCCCATCTCCAATTCAAGCCTGTCGCACAACACCGCCCCATCTGCTCCTTTCAATTCCTCTAATGAACAGATTCCAAGATTGTGTACCATTTTTGCAGCCAGATGATGGCCGATGGACGGGATCTGTTGAAATATAGCTATCCCTTTAAGTTCTTGAGCGCGTTTTTCCGGAACTTCCAAGATCTCCGCTAGATCAGCTATTGATAATTCTGGTATGTGAGCGATTCTCATTTTTCTTTTACGCAGTTTGGCTTTTTCCCCATTCGTCAAAGGAATCTTCATTAAATGTCCCTCCTTCTCTTAAAATTCGCTGCCAGCATAGAAAATCCTTCCTTTTTTTACATAGGAAAAAGCATGGAACAGATACTAATACAAAGGTGAAGATGGCACCGAATCATAAATTTGTTACAAGGAAGTGCATGGGCATGTTCTCAGCCAAATGGAGACTATTGAAAAAAGAATTGAAGGGAGCGATGAAATCAGCTTCTAAGCTTGCCGATTTATCAGAGAATGAACGGAGAATGGTGGCAGATATACGGATGGCCACCAGTCAAGCGAACCTGAATAATGTTACACGCACACAGGCTTATTTCGCTTTTTTCAAAAAAAATCCGGAAATCCACTGGGCGTTACTTGCTCATCTGGTATCGCGCAACGCGGGATGGAACATGACGGATCTAAAAGGGGAGTATTTGCCGAAACTATTGACAAGTAAAGAGCAAACTGACTTCTTTATTTTCTTAGAAAGAGGGAACTGGCTCATTTTCCAAGATGCTTACCCCCAATTACTTCTCTATGAAAAAAGCAGGCAGTGCGGGCGTCCGCTTTTTCAATTGCTTGATGCTTTGAATATATCAAAGTTCATGAGGCCATTTTGGGAACGCTTTTGGGTAAACGGTGAGAGTGAAGAATTGACAGAAGCACTCATCATCAACGAACAGCATTATATTGAAAGGAGGGTCGTCCACAATCATCAATATATGGAGACTGTCATGGACAAAATCCTGTTCAAATTTCAAGATTCTTTAAACTTTAATCACATCCTTTTTCCTTATAATACGTCTGCGCAACAGAAAACAAAGATAATCGGGGGCACGGTACATCACTTCTCAGCCGTTGATGAACGGGTTTTTCTCGGACGATCGCTTTATGAGCTGCTTTTTTCTGTGAATAGCCGATTAGAGGAGATCATCCAATGGGCTTCGGAACATCCTCATAGTGGATCCCGCAAAGACTTCTGGCCGCAGCTTTTCAATGACATCGATGAAACCGCACCGGGCCGAGTTCATGAAATGGCCGAAAGCCCTTGTAAGCGTCAGCATAAAGGTCCGAAGGTTTACAGTCCTCCACTTACACTGGCGTGGGAAGACTGGTCCCACAAAGAAGCCGAGCCCGGTGACTGGTTCAAGCATGTCGGAGTCCTCCATTTAATGAAAAGGAAAGTGAACCAGCTATCTGGTGACATCGAACCTATCTACTGTAAGACGATTGAAGAGGTGGAAATGGCGACGACTGCGAAGCATACTTTCTCCCGCCATGAAAAAAGCGCCCCGGATTAAAGGGCACTAAAAATTGAGTTTGTGCTTGGACTGGACTGATAATTGGATCAACTTCAATGTAGAGGTGACGATTGCCGAGTTCTTCTGAACCAGTCCCCCGACGGTTCAACTCTTTTCAAGTGGTCCATCATAAAATTCCAAACCCGAGCGGATATCCTAGTATGCTCGGAACTCCTCGAACTATTGTATGTATCATTTCCCTCTGTTTTAATGACGTGGTGCAAATAACATTACACAAACACCAACGATACAGATGAGGGCTCCTATCCAATCATAGAAATCCGGTGTTTTCTTATCGATCCCCCACCCCCAAAGGACGGAGAGGACAATAAACACCCCGCCATACGCGGCATACACCCGCCCGAATGACGGGAAACTTTGGAAGGTCGCTATCACTCCATATAAAGCGAGGCACAACCCGCCAAGAATGCCCCAATAAAAAGGTTTCCCTTCTCTTATCGCAAGCCAGATCAAATACCCGCCGCCGATCTCTGCAATTCCTGCAAATAAAAATATGAAAAATGCACTTATCATCTTTTCCCTCCTGACATGTCGACTATCTCCAATGTACAGGAGGGATACCCTTTTTGTCATTTTTTCATGAGGCGGATCGAAATTGATCAATAGGCTGGGCTCAGCTCACTCCAAACATCAAACAGGTTGCCGTCAGCATCCTGGAACACGAAGTTCACGCCCGGGTGCCCCCGGTCTTCGACTTCACTGGTTTGGACTCCTTTATCCCGCAGCTCGCTGTGGAGAGACCTCAAATCTTCCTCTCCATCTACCTCGAATGTCAAAGAAAAACGTTCACGCCCGTAGCAATCTATAAAGTTAGCCGATTGCTTTTGTTCAGCTTTCACTAGAAAAAGACTCAGATTCGCAACATCGATGATCGCTTTGTCGTGATCTTGATAGTTGGTGGATGCTCCTAAATGATTTTCATACCAATCTACAGCCCTTTGTACATCTTGAACGGGAATATAAATCGTCCCGACACGGACGACAGTGGTCTGCATCGAAACACCTCCTTTTCATTTTCTCCTTTCACTTCCATTCACCCCGGGAAATCTCCTGCCCACATTACGGTGAATTTTTAATAGGAAGGGTGATGCTGTTATGAAAATTTTTTACCCAAAAAGGTCTGCGCATTCATCAGCGCAGACCTTTTTAACCTTTCATCTATACTTCCTGACGATACCAGGCGTTTTTTCCCGCCCTGACCATGAAAAAGGAAGGAAGAGGGTCGAATTGAAAAAACCCCCTTTTGTTATAAGCGAATTTTCACAGCTTTCGTTGCCATCATTGTTTTAATATGTTGATCGATGATTCTTGTACCACCGAAGTCATCTTCATACATATCAACAATGGCAAAGCCCGCAGCTGTTTGGCCGCGAAGCTGATCTTCTAATGTATGACCGAATTCCAACGCTTGCCCTTCTATGACTTCTTCTTCATCCAAAGAGGAATAGGGAATCGTATGCGCCACATCCAATACCCCTTGTTCTTCTTTTTCGTCATCAAACAAATACAGCACAGGATTCATGAATCCAGAGATTAAGACACCTCGCTCTTTCAGCACACGGGCTGCTTCCGACCAAACGGGACGGACGTCTTCAATAAATACGTTTGCTACAGGATGGACGATCATATCAAAGGATTCATCGGCAAAAGCAGACAATTCGGTCATATCACCTTGGACTGTCTTTAAAGATAAGTTCTCACGTTCTGCCACCTGCTCATCCTGCTCCAACTGTTTAGCTGAAAGGTCGAATACGGTCACATCCGCTCCTGCAGCTGCCAGGACAGGACCTTGTTGTCCTCCACCAGAGGCAAGGCATAATACTTTACACCCTTCCAGGGAAGCTGGGAACCACTCTCGTGGAACTTGACGATCCGCTGTAACTCCGATCGTCCAATTTCCCTTTCTTGCTTCTTTAATTGTTTCTGGACTGACAGTGGTTGTATACCGTACACCAGCCTCTACTTTTTTATCCCATGCTTTACTATTGTGATCGGTTGTTTGACTCATATGAATCTTCCTCCTTATCGTTATGGGGCGAACCCGTAAAATATCAGAATAAATGCAAAAATAGAGATATATGCAGCTCCCGTGAGCGCCAATCCAAGCAAACCGAATGTTACAACACGGCTCCACATATGGCGAAAGTTCCAATTGTCCAAAGTGAATAATTTAAATGCAATCAATATGAATAGTGAGATTACATAAATATTCGCAAAAGGGGCGACCCAGTCCATGTGTTTGGAAAAACCACCGTCGACCGGATTATAGCTGAGTTGGTACTCTTTCCGTATGTAGAAGCTTCCGGCCATGAAAATAATGGAGAGAAGAGTAAAGTAAATAAGTGCTGCTAATTTGAGAGGTTTTCTTTCCTTTCTGACTAATCGATGAACCGCCAATAACAAGAGAATCAAAATCAGGATTTTGAACATCAACCACTCTCCTCCCCGGCAAATTCATTCATACGTGAACCCAGGCGACGCTCCAATTCAATGAGTAATTTACGGACGTCCCCCTCTGTCAAGTACTCTAAATAAAGGTTATCTTCGTCTTTTTCTATTGTCCGGATAGAAATGATGTCATCGATTTGTTGTACACGTTCGATTTCGTCATAACCGATTTTCAGTGGGGAAACGGCGAATCCACGCCTTATACTCATATAGTTCTTTTTGAAGCGGATATAATCCTTTTCCGGCATCCTTAAATAATAGATCGTTTGAAAAAGTCCAATTCCAAATAGTAATGAGCTTGTATAAATAAACACTCCCTCGACTCGACCATATAAATAAAGCGAGACTCCCACTACAAACAACCCTGAAATGGCATTAAAGATGGAATTTCTCACTCTTTTCTTCCATACTTCTTTGTTACTATATTGAAAATCCATCTCATCCTCCTTTATGGAGCTTTCTTTTATCGTTATGCCTGCTCCGCCTTTCACCAATGCGATTCCTCTTCATTAGAAAGTTGAATGACCAGCGGGTTGACGACCGCCGTCACTAAGAGTACAAAGCCTGCGAATACGAGCGAATAGGCTAGCCGCATCTGAAATGTTTCAACAATAATAAGGAATACAAGAAAAGCTGCAAAGGAAAGCATACTTGAACGATGGCGGGATTTTCTTGTTGGGTACTGTCTCGCTCTGCATTGAGGGCATATTTTTTTCCTTTGCAACATCAAACCACTGACAAACGCCTGCCTGAAGGTCCAAGCGTCTCCACATTTCTTACAGATCACTACGCCCATCCTCTCGTTCCTCTTTTTTCAAAGCTGTAACTTCTTGTTCCAGCCTCCGGATCCGACTTTCCTGTTGCTGGTCAGGCTGCTGCCATTTCCTCCCTACAATCATGACACAGCCGATGACAGCAACAATGATACCAGTCAATCCAACCCCGAATAATATTAAAAAATCGAGCATCCCGATCACTCCCTAATCTTACATACGGATGAATGCGCTTTTACGTTTCATCATTTGTCGATCCGCTTTGTTAATAATTTCATCTGCACAACAGCATTTATATCGGCGTAAGAGAGATTTTGCTTATCAGAATTTTTCAGATAAAAAAATAAGCACCCTCTATGCAGAGTGCTTACTTCTTGAATGATTTCCAATCCAATTCACTTTCCTCAAGCAGTTCTTCAAAACTTTTGTTGGCCTCACGACGCTTGCGCTCTTCGGTACGGCGCTGTTTCTCTTGTTCTTCACGTTCGTCGGCCTGCTGTTTGAGTTCAGTTTTTTTGGATTTCAGTTTCGAGAGGACATCGGCGTTCAATTGATCTCCGAGTGAACCGGATTCTTGTTTTTTCTTACTCATACGGTCGCTCCCTCTTTCACATCTTTAATGGATATAATCGGATTTAGGATACCGTCTGGACTGGAGAGCCGGAAAGATCCTTTAACGCAGTCAAGCTTCATGTCTTTTTTGAAAAAGATGGCTTGCTGCTGATCGATGATGACGGCATAATCCCCATTGTCTACTTTCTCATCCGTCTCGTACTCCTTCTTCTCCAGGCGAATTGTCGGCAGACCGTTCACACCGCAGCCACAGCCTTCGGTATCATAAAAAAGGCGGATAAGCGGACGTTCTTGGTCTCTGATTTGTTCCAGCTGGTCTTTCGCTTCTTCTGTTATACGCAGTTTCATACATCCATCCCCTCCTGTTCCTTCTATTGTAAAAAATCCTCGAGCCAGGGGCAATCTTTATGTTTATTCAGCATAGTGACCCCCGACGAGACGGCTGCGGTGAAGGGCGGTCCCGGCCTCGGTCCAGGAAACAGCACGCAGCAGCATATCTTGACCGTAACGTTCGCGGATTTCATCCATGACGTAGCCGAGGTCTCTTTTTTTATCACGCCCATCATCAAAGAGGTTGAGTTGAACATTCGCATCTTCTGTAATATTGCCGAGGGCGATGGAAATCTTTCTGACGACCCCACCATTGTAAAAGCGTCCGAATAAAGTGAGACAAGCATGATAGATATCCATCGTAATGCTCGTTGGATGTTCAATGGTGACCGACCGGTGGAAACCTCCTCCCTCACTTTTACTATACCCGATTCCCAAAGAAATGGTCCTTCCTGCGTGACCTTTTCTCCTGGCGCGGCGAGCGACTTCTTCACACATTTCGAGTATGACGTATTTCACTTCTTCGGATTTGTGGTAATCGCGCATCAGTATTTGGCTTTTCCCATAACTCAACTGCCCGTGGATGATCGGAGCGCCGGGGTCGGAATGGTCGATTCCGTTCGCATGATAATACAGCTGGTTGCCCATGACCCCGAATGTTTTTTCTAAACGCTCGAGCGGAAATTTCGCCAATTGACCGACAGACCAGATCCCCATACGATTCAAACGGTGCTCAATACGCGGACCAATTCCCCACATTTCAGACAGAGGTGCAACCGGCCACAGTTTCTCGTGAAAGTCATGATAGGTCCAGCGAGCGATGCCGGTCTTTTTTGCTTCTAAGTCGAGACACAGCTTGGAAAGCAGCATGTTCGGTCCAATGCCGATGGCTGCATCCAGATGGAAGGTCTCCTTCAATTCATGGAGAATCATCTGAGCCGTTTCTTCCGGGATGCCGAACTTGCCCTTGTTTTGCCCGATTTCCAGGAAGCTTTCATCAACGCTGTAGGTATGAATTCTTTCTTTCGGCACGAATTTATGAAAGAGATTCGTTACTTGAGTCGAAACTTCTAAATATTTTTTCATTTGTGCGGAGACGATGACAATTTCCGGCGCAGATGGAATTTCAAATAAGCGGCTCCCTGTACGGATTCCGTATTTCTTTTTCATAGCCGGTGTGGCAGCAAGGACGACGCTTCCTCTCCGGTTCATATCTGCAACCACGGCAAGTGGACAGGTCAGAGGATCAAGACCCCGGTCAATAGCGGCACAGCTAGCGTAAAAGCTTTTCATATCTACACAAAGGAGCCCCCGGTCAGGATAGCTGCTATAATCGATGCTCGGATTATTCATGTCTCCACCTCCTATTGCTATTCTACCCTCCATTATGCGAATATATGTTCGTATTTGCAAGTGGCAATTCCTGTTACCACTTCCTGTCACCTCAAGTCATCCAGTTTTTCCCACCTCAGGTGAACCATAAATTTCCAAATAAAAAGAGACCTGATGGCCTCTTTTTCATTCTGTATATTCCAGTTTTTCAACGATTTCTATGATTTCATCTTTCGTCAAATCAGGATTTTGAGCCAGTAAAGAGTAGCGCAATCCTTCTTCTTCCCAGGTAAGAGTCGTAATTACATCTTCTGTGTAAATCGCTTTTGTTCCTCGAACTTCCAGCTCCTCTTCTTCTCCTAATCCGAGCGCCATCTCTTCGTCCTCTGGAGCTTCAAAAACCGTCAATGTAAATTGTTGATATCCATCTTTCTCATACTCCTGATTCACTTCCGTACGGTCAAAATTCTCCATCTCGATCTGATCGATTTTCACTCTTTGATACGCTCCATCCATCAAAGTCAATACCGGTTGACCGTAGGCGCTCCCCACTTCTTCGATTGTTATTTCTTCACTTGGGTCCATGTCTTCAAACGGCAGCACTTCGACACCTTCAGGCAGATCGATCGTGAATGTCTGATCATCAAAAGACGGGTCGACTTTTAATTCACTGACATTGTACTCCATATCAATATCGTCGGTTTCAGATACGAATTTAACGACAAACCAATGCTCAGTCGTCACCCAGTACTCTTCTTCCCCACGAATTCCGCCTTCTTCTTTCGGCACCGCTTTAATGTGATACGTATTAAAACCGTTTACTTTTTCCTCACCTACTAGCTCGATGTCATGGGTTTGCCTCGTCTGTTCCAATGTTTGCTCGATTTGTTCACGCTGATTTTGACCTGTTACGGAACTAGCCAGCTCAGGTGCTTCCATTTCGTACGCTTCTCCTTGCAAGTCGGAATAAAAGATTACCTTTTCTCCATCATTGACAGACTTTGATACCTCGCCACCCGCGGTTTTCGAAACGACCTTAGTACGGTTGTTTTCTGTATCTGTCCATTGTTCCATCGTTGAATCATCAATTTGCTCATCCCCTCTGAGGACATTGAATTCCGCCTTCATGTAATACCGTTTCATATCACTTTCCTTTTCCACAGCATTGGCCACAATTTGGTCAGGTGAATACTGGCTGACCTCTTCAGCTGAACAGGCTCCTAGTACGAAGGCAAAACCGAGAACGGTCAAGCTTTTCCATAGTTTATTCATATTATTAATCTCTCCTTCACATGTTGGTCATCAAATTTCATTGCAATTAATGTCCCTTTCCCTGGCAAGGACCACAACTTCATCTCACCCCCGTGCTTTTCGGCGATCATAAGAGCGATACTAAGCCCAAGACCTGAATTTTTCGTCACGTCGGATGTGCGTGCTCCTTCTCCCTGGTAAAAAGGCATGAATATTGATTCCAGGTGTTCTTCATCGATAGCAGGACCTTCATTTTGCACCAATAATAACGCCTTGCTGCCACGGAAGCGATCTACTTCGGCCACTTTGTCTGCAAACACCCACGCCGGAAGCTGCATTTCTGATCCAACGGCAGCAAGACCAATCATCTTCCCTTCAGTTGTGTAACGGAGGGCATTGCTCATCAAGTTATCGACGTAGCGTATCATCTGTCTGTCATTCACGCGGAGGGGACCTGTGATCGAATGTTCTTTTTTCAGAGATACTCCTTCCTGAGCGGCAAGCTCATCGTAACCTTCAAACAACATATCGAAAAATTCTTCCGCATCTACTTCAAGAAGAGGCATCTCATAATGAGCAGACTGCAGCTTGGCATAGGTCGTTAAATCCTCTATCATCCCTTTCAGGTGACAGGATTTTTTTGCGAGGATTTGCAAATATTCCTCACGTTCCTCCTGCGTCAGACCTTTTTCATTTTGTAAAGCTTCGGCATAAGTTTGAAGAGAGGTGAGCGGCGTTTTTATGTCGTGGGAAAAAGAAGCCATCATCAATTGCTTTTCTTCCTGCTCCCTTTCCGTTTCTTTCTGAGCGGTTTCCACCTGTTTTTGCATCTGTTCAAAATGAGTCATCAGACGACCTATTTCATCGTTCTTTTTTTGAGTGAAATGGACGGTTTCATGCTTTTCAGCGAAAGTTGACATCCCTGTCATCAATTCTTTCAGCGGGTTGTTCAATTTCTTTTGCAGCAACCAAAGGACGGCAGCGTATAAAAGTATGAACAACACGAGAAATGCGACCGTCATCATCGTCCGCCGCGTCTCCACTCCTTCGACCCAGTTGGAGCGATCGATGCTGATTTCATAAACACCTTGAATTTGCTGATTCTCAAATACCGGCTTTTTGACCTTCAGAGTGTGATAGGTCAAATCATATTGATAGAGGTTTTTCAATAACCGGGAGCGATCCATTTGCTGCAGAGAATGGTGTTCATCTTCAGAGTGATACACACGAACCCCATCCGTACGATACAACTTCAATGTAATCCGGTCATCATCAATCGATTTTGGCAGGACCTTTTCTATAGATTCTAGTTGCTGTACTTGATAGAGCGCAGGAGATTGAAGCTGATCTTCAATAGAGCGGAGCTGTTCGGTCAACTCAAAGGTATCCGCCGGGCGACGAGATTGGTCCCAATCTTGAACGAGCAGGAAGAAACCATATGCAGCAGCAAGCGGCAGCATCATGACAATTAAGTAACTGACCATCAGCCATGTACGGATTTTCATGATATCGCTTCTCCGATAAAGCGATAGCCAGTACCCCAGACCGTTTCAATCCACATAGGGTCCTTTAATTGCTCACCGAGCTTTTTTCGCAAACTCTTGATATGGACATTGATGGTATTGTTACCGGCTACATCGACCTCTCCCCATACATGCTCGTACAGTTCTCCTTTTGAAAAAGTCCGGCGGGGATGGGTCACGAATAAACGTAGTAAGGCGAACTCCTTTGAAGTGAGCGGCGTTTCCTTTTCTTCGACAAAAACGGCCCGTCGTTCCAAGTCGATCCTCAATCCGTGTGTGAACGATTGAGTTTCAGGGGTTCTTTCCACGCCTTTGTAGCGTTGATACCTGCGTAAATGTGACTGTACTCTAGCTGTGAGTTCGACAAGACTGAACGGCTTCGTCACATAATCATCTGCCCCTAGATCAAGCCCTTTTATTTTTGAGTCATCCTCTTGCTTGGCACTTATAATGAGAATCGGAACGTCACTTCTGAGACGGATATTTTTGCAAAGCTGGAAACCATCCATCTCAGGAAGCATCAAGTCGACGAGAACGAGATCATATGAATCATATTGAAAGTCTTCCCACCCCTCTTGCCCAGTCGATGACCACGTCACCTCCATCCCCTGTCGGTTCAAATGGTCCTGGACGATTCGTGCAATTTCTTTATCATCTTCAACGAGTAAAATGGAAACCATGATGTACCCCTTTCACACCTCTAATTCTACGGACCTTTATGTACAATCGATTAAATTTAATAAATCCTTTATAAATATCGGCATTATCTGTGATAAATGAAAGGAAATGACTGTCACCTCAAGTGAACCTTTTTTTACCACCTCAGGTCAAACATTTTTTTCCAAATAAAAACCTCCCTTCAGTTACTGAAGAGAGGATGGGGTTTTGCTATGGTTCATAATTGAGATTGTTTATAGAGCTTTTACGAGACCTCCATCGACCACGAGGGCCTGGCCTGTCACGTATGTATTTCCACCTGAAGCAAGAAAAACGACAGCACGGGCAAACTCTTCCGGTTCCCCATAGCGCTGCATCGGGATTGATCCAGCTGCTTTTTCTTGTACATCCGCAACAGGGACACCGAGCTTTTCGGCTTTGGAAGCGTCAAGATCAGCCACTCGATCTGTGGCTATCCGTCCAGGACCGACCGTATTGATAAGAATATTATCGCCAGCCAATTCCTGTGATAGACTTTTGGATAAGCCGACGATCCCAGCTCTGAAGGTGTTGGACAGAATCAAGTTATCAAGCGATTGCTTGATCGATGAAGAAGCAATGTTCAAGATATGGCCGCTTTGTTGTTGTTTCATATGTGGCAGAACCTCCCGGATGGTACGAGTGAAACTTAACAGATTCAGTTCAAAAGCCTCCTGCCAATCTTCATCAGCAAAATCGTCGAAGGACCCGGCAGGCGGCCCGCCCGCATTATTGATCAGTACATCCACCGTCCCATTCCACGCCACCGCTTTTTCAATCAGCGCAGTGATTTGCAAAGGACTCGTTACATCACAGACTTGGTAGTCCACATTCTCATTCCCCGTTTTTGAAATGATTTCAGTTCGTGCCTTTTCCAATTCGTCTTCACTCCTGCTCGAAATCAGAACATGGGCGCCCTCTTCGGCGAACTGCATAGCTGTTGCTTTACCAAGTCCTTTACTTGCGGCGGTTACAACGACAGATTTCCCTTTCAGATATAAATCCATATGTCTCATCCTCTCCTCTTTTCACTCAGTATAGCAAAAAACCCAAGAACGCGGGCGAGCGTCCTCAGGCTTATTTTTCTTAAGCATACTCTACAGTAATATTATACTTATTCAGTGTCTCACGGATTTCCGCTTGCAATTCTTTAGAAGGAACATCCATCGGCAAACGTAAATGGGGTTCAATTTTACCCATCATACCAAGTGCAGCTTTCACTGGAGCAGGATTGGTATCCTTGAAGAGTACGTCGTTCAGTTCCATTAGCTCATAGTGAAGCTTCTGAGCCCTTACGACGTCCCCATCAAACCAGGCATCATGCATTTCTGCCACTTTGCCTGGAAGGACGTTGGCGGTCGCACTTACTGACCCTGCCCCACCGATGGCCAACATCGGATAACAAAGCAATTCGATGCCGGAAAACAATAAGAAATCACGTCCGCAGCGTTGAAGCACACGATTGACATGCTCAAAGTCTTTGTTTGACTCTTTGACCCCGATAATGTTCGGACAATCACGACTTAGCTGAGCCAGTGTATCGACATGAAGGTTCTGCGCTGTTCGTCCAGGGATGTTATAAACGATGATCGGGATCTCAACCGAATCAGCAACGGTTTTGAAATGCTTATAAAGCGCCTGCTGATTCGGTTTATTGTAATAAGGGACGATGACCATGGCTGCATCAGCCCCGATATCTTCTGCCTTCTTAGTCAAACGCATCGTTTCATCATGATTTGTTGAGCCAGTGCCTGGAACAAAAGGAACACGGCCGTTGATCGTTTGTTGAGCGTTCAGCATCACTTGCTCACGTTCCTCCAGGGTCATGGAGCTTGGTTCGCCGGATGTACCGGTCACAGATATTCCGTGCGTGCCATTGGCCAATTGAAATTCAATCAGTTCACTCATCTTTTCAAAATCGATCGAACCATCTCCCTTAAACGGGGTGATGACAGGGGTGATCGACCCTCGTAATTTCGATTTGATTTCAGTATAATCGTCAGCCATACGAATCCTCCTCTGTTTTTATAAACTTACATCGAGCATATTTGCCTGAGCATGAAATTCCTCCATATCAAAATCAGCGATGAAATTGTTCCAAGCTACTATGACAGGTTGATCGTGTCCAATTAAGGATTCATGAAACAACCTTACTTGCAGACGGTCATTCGCTATTTGCGAGCTGATTTCACATACCCCTTTTGCCCGTATGCCTTGATAGTGAACCGTCACTTCATAAAGACCAGAACATGGAAGAAAATAATCGGAATCTATCATAACTTCCACTTTTCCACCCTGACCGTTCATCAATCCATTCATTTCATAATCTTTTCCCAGGTAAGTCCTCACTTTTTCAACTTTTCCTGAGGATAACAATTCCCGAAGTAATGTCGACCCTACTTTTTGCTGTTCTCGTGTGAACTTGGAAACAGTGGTGACTTCAAAACGATCAGCACTGTCGATCACCATTTGCTCCATGCTGCCTTTACCTTTGAAACCATACTTGTAATCAAACCCGGCAATGACGTGGCGAACGTGAAGGCCAGCCAGATAATCGTCAACAAACTTGTCGTGCGGAATTTTTGCCACCTGGGCATTGAATTCAACAACATACATCAGGTCGACACCCAGCAGCTCGAATATTTTCATCTTGACCGGTAGTGGAGTCAAGTATTTTGTTACAGTCGGACCCTTTGGAATAACAGAAGAAGGGTGTGGAAAAAATGTCATCACCGCTAGCTTCAAATTTTTTCTATCCGCGATTTGTCTGGCTTGCTTAATGATTTCTTGGTGACCAAGGTGAACTCCGTCAAAGAACCCCAACGCCATCACACATGCTTCACTATTTTCCTGGATTTTTGCATCGATGGGAAAATCTATATGAATCCGCTTCATCCTTTCCTCCCCCTTCCTCTTATGAAGTTACGTGAGAATTATATTTCCCTTCGAAAAACGTCAGTGGGTCACCATCCTGGATACACAAATTGACCACTTCTCCGACGTATAACATGTGGTCGCCCGCTTCATGTGCGTCATATACGTTGCACGCCAGACTAACGAGTGAGTTTTCGATGATCGGCATTTCTTCAAAGCGATCGAATCCCACTTCACGACCTTCCATTTGGCCGGCAAAAATCATCGACATTTCCTGTTGATTTTCTGACAGGATATTGACCGTGAATTTCTGGGCTTGTTGAATGGTCTGGTTCATTTTTGCATTTTTCCCGACAGAGATAAGGATAAGTTTGGGATCCAGTGAAACGGACATGAAAGCATTCGCTGTCATTCCATGTACTTCACCGTTTGCTTCTGAAGCGATGACAGTGACTCCTGTAGCAAATTTCCCCATAGCTGTCCGAAACATACGATCGTCCATTTTGATCACCTCATCCATTTTATTAAATCACAAAGGTCGGTTTATGTTTTTTCAACTTGGCGGCTGTTGTCTTCACTTTCTTTTGACTGTTCACGTCCAGCACTTCGGTGGCTTCTTCAAACCAGCAGTCAGGAGCTTCGTGTCCCCAGAAAGTTTGACGCATCGGGTCATTCAGTTCCCATCGAATCGGTTTGAAATCCGGGTCACTTGTCAAGTAATCACCGTTATATAGTTCAATCCGATGCCCATCAGGATCACGCAGGTATAGGAAAAAGGCATTAGATAATCCGTGGCGGCCAGGCCCGCGTTCGATATTAGGCGCATAGCCGATAGATGCGAGGAAATCACAACCGTCGATCAGACTCATTGGATCCTTCAACCAAAAGCCTACATGGTGAAGGCGCGGCCCATCCCCATTCATAAAGGCGACATCATGGACACTCGGTTTACGATGAAGCCATGTAGCCCAGACTTTATCTTCTTCACCAGCTGTGTACTCAGAACAGGAAAAACCGAGTTCCTTCATATAATAATCCTGCACAGACTCTACATCCGAGACCATACAATTGAAATGATCGATGCGCTGCACTTTCGCTCCCTTATAAAGGTCGTATTGCTGCAGCTTGCGTTCGACCGTCTCCATTTGGCAATAAAACTCGACAGGGAGGCCAGAGATATCTTGATAGCGAAAGGCACGCCCGAGCGCTTTTTGCTTGTCGATCCACTTCACTTGATAACCGTCTTGCTCAAGCTTTGCTGCCAATCGGTCCAAGTCAGCTTCTGAGCGAACCTTATAGCTGATGACCTCCAATGCCGGCTCATGTTTCTTCTTTAGCAGCAGACTGTGATGATTGTGCTCCTCTAATCCTCTTAAGAAAATTTGCTCTTCATCTGAGTCCGTCACTATAAAACCGAGCGCATCATAGAATTTTCGAGATTTTTCTAAGTCTGTGACATGTAAAACGGCGCGTCCTGAACGAATAATATCAAAACTCATACTTCCACTCCTCACACTTTTGTCGGTTTAGATGATTTCACATCACTTAAAAAATCCTGGACGAACGCTTTATACGGCTCTTTATCGAACTGATCGAAATAAGTCATTCCCATCTTGACCGGATCCCCGAAGAAGTAATACTCATAATGCGTCTGCCTGCTTCCGAACGCACTCATTGTCACGTCCCAGGCTAAACGGAAGAGTTTCACACGATCATAGCCTTGCAGATTCTTCGACTGTAACGCCCGATCGAGTAACGGAGCAATCTCCTCGTTTTGAAAATCAGCTTCAGAAGGGATTCCCATCATCCCTGAAGCACCGAGAATACGGAGGATTTCTGTCATCCGCGGGTAGACGCGCGGAAACCAGTTGCGTGCTGCATTCAAGGCTTCAAAATCTGGTGTCATCGTTCCCCATTTATCAAGTTTCGCATTGTGCTCTGCTTTATAAAGGTGTGATTTCATATTTTCCAAGATCAACATCACTTCAGTTCCCTTATCCATCACGTGTTGAAATTTATCGATGCCGATGGAATCCATGACACTTAGAATAACGCCGAGGACGAATTCTGTCTTCACGATATTTTTGGCTACAACCTGGTGAGACATGTGCACAACGGCATTGGTTTCAACAAATGTGCGGTTACATATGGATGAATTCCCACAAACAAATACCTTCTCCCACGGCACAAAAACATTGTCAAAATAAACAATGGCATCGCCCTCTTCAAAGCGCCCGCCTAATGGGTGGTCCCATTCATTCTTGCCATAATCGAATGATTCACGGCTAAAGAACTTGAGTCCTTTTGTATTATTCGGCACGACAAAAGCAAGGGAGTAGGGATCATCAAGCTCGCCTGCCTTTTTCACTGTGGAAGGGAAGACGAGGATCTCATCAGTGATTCCACCTTGAGTAGCCAGCAGCCGGGCACCGTCTACAACGATTCCGTCACTTCTTTTCTCAACAAGATGAAGCGCGACATTCGCATCTTGTTGTTCATGCTGGGCTTTCTCCCGGTTCACTTGCGGGTGGATCAAAGTGTGCGTCAAACTGATATCATTCTCGCGCGCATAGTCGTAATAGTTTTTCGCGTTCTCTGCGAACATCGGATCGTCTTCCGCAAAAAGATCATTGGCCACTCCCATCGCCATGACTTCTGCATTCAAATAATCAGGGGACCGTCCCATCATTCCGCCGGAAAGGCGCGCCCATTCCTGGATGGCTTCCCTTCTTTTAATCAAATCCTCAACCGTCTCAGGCTGGTAAAACGTCATACCGACTTGATCTCCCGTTTTTGGGGAGGTATAAAGCATTTTATCCGGCTTTTCATATTGTTTATCATAAAGTTTCGCCATTGATTGGATCACATTTTTGAATGCCGGATGCGTGGTCGGATCCTCCACTCGTTCTCCAGCGATATAGACGTTGTTTTTCGCTTTCTTCAATCGTTCAATATATTGTGCACCTGTTTTAGCTGGCATAGTTCTCCTCCTTTATTTTTTACCGAATTGTGGGATATTATGGTCACCCAGCGCTACATGTACAACTTGCATTTCTGTATAAAATTCAAACGCATAATAGCCACCTTCGCGCCCTATCCCACTATGTTTGGACCCACCGAACGGTGTCCGTAAATCACGCACATTTTGAGAGTTAAGCCAAAGCATCCCGGCATTGACAGCCTGTGAAACTCGATGGCCGCGCTGGATATCCTTCGTCCATACATATCCTGCCAAACCATAGCGCACATCGTTTGCAAGTTCGATCACTTCCTCTTCATCACGGAAGGTCATGACCGCCAGCACAGGACCGAAAATCTCCTCCTGGACCACACGCATAGAGTTGTCAGCATTGAGTAAAATTGTCGGCGGTACGTAATTACCTCGTTTATATTCCTCTGGGACACGGCCCTGGTAAACCTCACAGCCTTCTTCTTTAGCAATCTCAAGATAGCTGTTCACATTTTCAAAATGTTCCTTATGAATAAGCGGTCCGACCTGGGTCCTTTCATCCAACGGGTCACCAACCCTGATATTATCGACCCGTTCCTTCAAGGCGGCGATGAATCGATCAGCAACATCTTCGTGGATATAAAGTCTTGAATTGGCTGTACACCGTTCGCCATTGAAAGAAAAGATTCCCCACGTGCAGGCATCCAAAGCTCGAGTCAGATCCGCATCATCAAAGACGATGATCGGTGATTTTCCACCTAGTTCCATGGAAAAGCGTTTCAAAGCATCGGCTCCGTTTTTCATTATTTCAGAACCCGTGGTCGTTTCCCCTGTAAAGGAAATGAGCTCGACATCTTCGTGAGCGACCAGTGATGCCCCAGCTGTTTCCCCAAAACCGTGAACAACATTGAATACGCCGTCAGGCAATCCTGATTTGTCGATAATTTCAGCCAGTTTGTTGGCTGTAAGCGGCGACCATTCTGCCGGTTTCAAAATGACGGTGTTTCCAGTCGCAAGAGCCGGTGCGATTTTCCACGTTTCCAACATGAAAGGAGCATTCCAAGGTGTAATCAACCCCGCCACTCCAACTGGTTTATGAATCGTGTAGTTCAAAAACTCATCATCGACTTGATAGGCGTCCCCCACCATCCGGCTTGAAACCATCTCTGCGTAAAAGCGGAAGTTCTGTGAAGCACGGCTGACCATTTTTTTCGTAATGCTTAGCGGCAGCCCTGTATCATAAGATTCCAGTGGCGCAAGTTCTTCCACATGTTCATCAATCAGATCCGCAATCTTATAAATGAAAGCAAGGCGTTCCTTCTGCTTCATATTTCCCCATTCACCTTTGAATGCTCGTTTAGCAGCAAGTGCTGCTTTATGGATGTCCTCTTTCCCACCTGAGGCCACGCTGTTAATTTTTTCATTTGTAAATGGATTGATGTTATCAAACTCCTGATTCGATTCAGCATTGACGAACCGACCATCAATATAAAGCTGGACATTGTGCACATTGGCGAGTGCTTTCTGTTTTTCACTTGCTGCTACATGCATGTCACTCATAAAAAAATCCTCCTTCTGAATAAAAAATGACAGCGCTTACTTTACTTTTCTTTAAAAATGCAAACCCGCCAAAAAAGTTTGCAAATATTCAATAAACTTTGTATCTTAAAGTTATCACAGCGAAAAGTATATGGAAAATATCTATATTATTTACTTTATATACATAAAAGATATAAACGGAATGGAAGGGGATCGAGAAGATGGATTTAAAACAATTACGCTATTTCCGTACAGTCGCAGAGGAACAGCAGGTAACGAAAGCAGCTAAGAGGCTGCACATGGCCCAACCACCTCTCAGTCAGCAAATCAAACTGATGGAAACAGAACTGAACTTGAAGTTGTTCGATCGTCAGGGACGTAAACTTGAACTGACAAAAGCTGGCGAAATCCTTTTTGAAAAAGCAGGACTGCTCCTTCAAGAATTTGATGAAGCACTAATCGAAGTACGTGAGACGAGTGAGGGGATGCGCGGAAAAATGCACATCGGTTCCACCAAGTCATGTTTTTCTTATTTGAGTACTGCTCTAAACACGTTCAAAACCCAACACCCCCATATGACTTATCAACTACGTGAGGGGGATACGTATTTCCTTGAAGAATGTATTAAAACTCGCGAAATTGAGCTGGCGATTGTCAGATTACCTCTCCATTCCGAGGACTTCAATATACTGACGCTTCCTTCTGAACCTTACATTCTCGTAGCCCCGGAGGTATGGAAAATCAGTAATGAAGAGGGAAGGATCGATGTGGAAGAACTTCGCGATATCCCGCTCATGTTGTTGCATCGGATTAGTGGACGCGGGCAATTCGAGTTAATTATCGAAGAATGCCGTGCCCACGGCTTTGAACCAAGTATTACATGTGAATGCCCGGATGCGGCCATGCTCCTTTCTCTCGTGGCTCGTGGTGTCGGAGCTACAATAGTTCCTAAGTCGACCCTTGACGCTTTTCCCTTCCGAAATTTAAAAAGCTATCGCCTGAGAAATGCTGACATTCTAGCTGAATCCGCCGTCATTTGGCAAAAAGACCGGTACCTGACAAAAGCATCCCAACGGATGATAGACACCTTGGAAACTTTGAAACTTGAAAACCTTCCACTTTGACAAACTAAGAGCAAAATCCTAGTTCAATCTGGATCGCAAAAAGCCGTCTCTCCAAAATTGAAGAGACGGCTTTTTTTACTGAACGGCGTCTATTTTTTCTTTATTCCATTCCTGTTTTTCTTTCTTATTCGTCATCAAGCTTACACTGATAAATACAATCGTCGAGAGTGGCAAGGAGTACAGCAAGGGGTCAATGTTCGTCCAGGGAAATGGCAGCAGGAAATCACGGCCGAATAGGGCTTGAGAGACTCCGAAAGCTGAAGATTGGGAGCTTTTCAAAAAAAGAAACCCGAACACACTCATGGAAAAACCGACGACCATACTTGCGGCTGCCCCTTGTCTTGATGCTCTTTTCCAAAATAGAGCACCAGTCAATGCCGGCAGAAATCCAGCCGCACATATCCCGAACCAAAAAGCTGTCGCCTGGGCAATGATTCCACCCGGAAGTGCATAAGCAAGAATGACTGCAAGCACAACTCCAACGATCACTCCCAGTCGATTAGGGCTTATTTTACCTGCAAAGATTTTCTTAACACCGATGGTCCGCAAAATATCTTCCCCAAAAGCAGAGGACTGGACATGGATCAAAGAACTGACAGTCGATAACGTAGCTGAAATCAAAGTAAGCGTGAATAAATAAACAAACCAATCTGGCATCAAGGTACTGATCATTTTTGGAATCACAAGGTCTGTATTTCCTCCTGCTGCTTGGATGGCAAGTTGTCCACTCGTTTCCATGAAATACACGTTGCTGAGCGGCCCGATCATATACGCAGCCCCTGCCATGAAGAAAATAAAGACCCCACCGACAATAACCGAGCGATAAAGGGATTTGTTACTGGAAACAGTCATACTTCTCATTGCAAGCTGCGGCTGTGCCAGTACCCCGATCCCGACACCGAGAATCATTGTACTGACAAGTGTCCACCACATCGGTGATCCAAGGTCCGGCATACTCATCCAGCCATTATGCCCGTCTGCTTTTAAATTGTCCGGAACCATGCTCGACAACGATTGTAACGCCCTGTGTCCACCAAACAGTCCACCTACTGCCTGATAGGTCATGAACAAGAAGATCGCCATACCCACAAGCATGATCACAGCCCCGAAGGCATCTGTGTACATGACAGCCTTTATCCCGCCGGTAATGACATAGACCGCTACTATGAAAGCAAGAACCAGCAGCGCGACATTAAAGTTGATCGATAACGATTCTTGTAAGAAACGCCCGCCTCCAATTAGAACAATGCTCGTGTAGGCAGGCATAAAAATAAAAATCATCACCCCTGCGAAAACTGTGATGAATTTAGAATCATAATGTTTCCCTAGAAATGTCGGAAAGGTCGAGGCATTCAGCTTTGAGGACATAGAACGGATCCGTTTCCCGAATACAGCAAAAGCAACGAAAATTCCTAACACGATATTCAAAAAAGCGAGCCATAATAAGCCCATCCCATAAACAGAAGCGACCCCTCCGAATCCTACCATGGCCAATGTGCTGATGAACGTTGCACCATAGGAGAGAGCCATGATAATCGGGTTTGTATTACGCCCTCCGACAAGGTAATCTTCCGGGGTCACTGTCTTTTTGTATCCATAATATGCGAGTAAAGACATTATCCCGATATAAACAAGGACAAGTGGTAGTAAAATCGCTAAATTCATTCTTCCTCCCCTCCCTTATTCCACATCAGAGCACCATAAAGGACGCACCCAAGAGGCGCAAGAATCGTACCGAACCATACTAAACCGATCCAAAAATCATCAAAACCCAACATCTGGCTCACCCCTTTTTTTAACTTGAAATAAAGGCCTTTTACGACACTTTCCACCTTTTTACTTAATGCCTTTCTCGCGCTGCCTTTCCCCTTCCTGTATTGAAATTCAAAGTTTATCGATCAATAAGCAAGCGCTTTCATTTTCGATTATTATAGTCGGAATTATGAAACAATTTAAGAGTACCACTGTCCACTCTCTTTGATAAATATCAATAATGTAGTTTTACATAATGATTTTCATATAGGTTACTTTTTGTAATTTTAAAGATAAGTTTATCCCATAAGCTTCCTATTGTGTAAGACTCAGTTTCGAGGCTTTGTATGAGGTTATGGTTGGCTGGGAAACGGCTCGCTTTCCTGCGGGGATGACGGCAAGCCTCCTCGAGCTATGAAGCTCTGTGGGGTCTTGCCAGCCAATCCATTCCCGCGGGAGTCTCGCTGTTTTCCAGCCAACCATACGATTAAGAAGATTCTCGAAACTACATCTAAAGGGGAGCATTCATGGAGGACACCCTGTAATTAAGCGTAAGATGTTTGATTCTCACTCATATATGACAGTTTTTTTCTGAACGAATTTCGAGAAAAACATATAGCAAGGGGCGGCGGGGAATGCGAAGACTCCTGCGGGAAGAGAGGGCATGTTGAGACCCCACAGGACAGTCCGAGGAGGCTCAACGCGCTCCCGCGGAAAGCGAAAGCATTCCCCGGCGACCCGATTCTCTCACAAAATGACTCGAAATCGTGTCTTCAACAATCCTGCCATTATGTCGAAGTATGTGGTTTGAAACGCGCTAAAAAAAGAGCATGCCGTTAGCATACTCATGAGAATCGTTTGTGGATATTATTCGCTTTATAGGTCTGATGCTGAAACTCATTCAGTTCAAGTGATAAAGCGAGGTAGTGTTCACTTGCATATTCGGAAAAGTATTCCTGCAAAACTTGAAAAAGCCGCTCGCATACTCTCTTTTTTTCCTCGTCTGATCGTCCTTTCCCGATTTTTAAATTGAGATGGACGAAAGCATCGTTTTCCTTTCCATCCGCCACGTGATAATCCATCAGTTCGTAGGCACGACTCCGAATACCTCCAATCGGGAATACATCTTTTTCCGCCATGACAGCGTCATTAATTTGTTCTAACAAACCTTTGATATTTATGTGTGAAGACAAATTATCAGTGTATTCTACAACGATGTGCGGCATCATGACTCCTCCTTATTCAACTGTGTTCTTCAAGCGGCCCAGCCCTTCGATTTCTGTTACGACTTCATCCCCAACTTTTGTATCAATCGTTCCTTTAGGTGTCCCTGTCAAAATAACATCTCCGGGATTCAAGGTCATAAAGCTGCTCAAATATTCAATCAAGTATGGCACACCGAAAATCATATCCTTCGTAGAACCTTCCTGGACGAGCTCCCCATTGACAAACGTCCGCAAATTCAGATTCATTGGATCTTCGACATCTGCCGCATCCACTAACCAGGGGCCGATCGGTGTTGAGTGATCGCGGTTTTTAACGCGTAAATTCGGGCGATAATAGTTTTCCAAGTAATCTCTGAAGGCATAGTCATTTGCAATCGTGTAGCCAGCCACATAGTCATAAGCAGCTTGTTGGTGGACCTTTTTGGCTTGGTGTCCGATTACAACTGCCAGTTCACATTCGTAGTGCATGTTTGTAACGTCACAAGGTCTTTTTGTACGTCCGTTATGACCGATGAACGTGTTCGGCCCTTTTAAAAAAACGAGCGGTTCCTCTGGTGCCTGGAATTCCAGTTCACTCGCATGGTCGATATAATTGAGTCCAAGTGCAAAACATGTAACTGGCTTGACAGGTGGCAGCCATACCACTTCCTCTTCCTCAACCACTTTTCCGTTCGCAAGCAACAACCCCTCGGAAGTGGAGACAGCAGAATGAATATCTCCTTCAAACGCTATGCGTGCTGTTTTCATAGACCGACCCTCCTTACTGTGTTTTCCAACACTCCAAGTTCAGCGCACTCCACGCGGATTGTTTCACCTTCTTTAACTGTTGGCAGACGCGCTCCACACCCGACCATCAGCAAATCCCCTTCTTGCAGCGTCATGAACTCTGTCACGTCTGAGAGAAGTTCAGGGATCGACCTGACTAAGTTTCTTGTTGAAAAACGCTGTTTGAATTCCTGGTTGATATAAAGGTTCAACTCTAGTTGACCCGGATCAGCGATATTTCTTTTTGGTACCACCCATGGCCCCATCGGACAAAAGCCGTCCCGTGACTTTTCCTTGATTGCTGGACGAAAGATACTTTTATGCGGGATACTGACATCATTTACAATCGTGTAACCTTCTATATAATCATAGACATTTTCAATTGGGATATTGGTAGCTTTTTTTCCGATCACAAGGCCGACACTCGCTCCGATTTGGACCTGGTCTTCCCCGTCTGGAAGGACGATATCCGCCTTGTGTGATGAAAAGGTGTTGATCGGTTTTATGTACAACACCGGGGCTTCGGGCGGCTTTTTATATGGAGGGTTATCCAACTCATTCTCCATGGCTTTGAGTGCCTCTCGATCATTCAAAAGTGTCCCATAGACGGTCCCTTGGACTGGAGGAGACCAAGAATCCACGGATTGTTCATCCACCTGTATTCCTTCTTCAACGAAGGAAGCTGACAAGTGCTGGTCATAGGGAAGTCCATTTACTCGCGCACGTACATATGAATTCATTATCATCTCTCCTTTTTGTGAAGTATTCGATAATTCCAACCTACCACTCAATGATCTATCTATAAAATATAGATAAGATTTGAAATGAATATGAAAAAAGTATATAAAAGGAAATTCTCGCTTGGTTTAATAATTTTATTAAATCTAGAGATCTTCCCCCATAAGTACATTTGGTTATTGAATTCGAAAGACTCCATTGTTTGTTTAATGCTGCCAATGAATGAAAAGCAGTTCAGTCTTAGAGACCAAACCGCCACTTGACTCACAGACTGAACTACTTTTCAGAGCAAAATAGTGCATGATATTTCAGATTGATGAACATTTGATTATGTTCAGTGTTCTTCCTTTGTCATTTTCTCAAAAAAACTCCACATCAATCCAGCGGCATCAAGTTCCTGGGATACTTTCCCGAATAGCTGGCTTTCCTGTTTCAGTGAGCCGCCCGGCCATGTGTGTCCGCTCCCTTCAATAGAATAAAAAATGACTTCTGCGCCTTCATCTCCTGACTGATAAATGTGTTGAGTCACTTTTCCATCCTTTTGGATCTTTTCTTCCATCGGAGCAGGAAGAGAGCAGGCAAATGCCTGTGCCGTCCCCTTCGCTGACAAGAGCTGGTCAATCATATAATGAGAAGCATCCACCCCGTCATAAGGTACGACCCGGTCGTCTTCACCCATGAAAAAGATGAGAGGCATTGGTTTTGACCATTCAACCTTAGCAGCTACCTCTTTCACTACAGGCCCGGACACACCTCCAACAGCAGCAAAAAGGTCTGGATTTTCGATAGCGAGTTTCATAGCAAAGGCAGATCCATTCGAAAATCCTGACAGGAAAATCCGTGTTTCATCAATGTGCGAGAGCGAACGGAAATAATCGATCAATCGTAATACAAAACCGGCATCGTCAATTTCATTTTGAAAAGATTTGTTTTTTCTTCTCCCTTCATTGAATTGTTTTGACATCGGATCATCCGGATCGACCTGCACCGCTTCAGGGAAGACGAAACAAGCCTTTGCTTTTGCTGCGAGTTCATGAAAATTCGTCATACTCATGTGATACTTTGCACTGCTTCCAGCACCGTGAAAACAAAACACGAGTGGGACAGGTTCTCCCTCTGATTCTGGCAATGTATAATAGAATGTGCGATCTCCATCCTTTGATGGGATCGAATCCTTTGCGACTTGTACGTGTGTGTTCATCATTGATCCTCTCCGTTTATGCGTCTTTTTCCCACCTGGCTTTCTCCAGTTTGATCGGGTCTTCATTCAATGGTGTCATAGCAAAGCCGGTGTAGCCATAAATAATGGCAATAACCGGGGTGATGAAACAAATGAAAGCGAACGGGATGTACCCCATACCGATATTCAATGTCGACATAATGAATACTCCTGTCACTCCCCACGGGATGAGCGGGTGGATGATTGTGCCTGCATCCTCTAATGTCCGTGATAAATTCTTCGGATGAAGATTCGCTTCTTTGTAACTGTCCTCTAACATTTGACCAGGCAAAATGATGGACAAATACTGCTCCCCTACAGCTACATTAATTCCTAAACAAGAAAGCACCGTCGATAACACCACGTTGCCACGGTTTTTCAGAAAGTTACGCATGCCGTCGATGAGGGCATAGGCGATACCGATCTCCCGAATGATCCCACCGAATGATAAAGCGATCAAAATAAGTGATACACCGAACAGCATACTATCAAGCCCTCCCAGGGAGAGCAAGCTGTCGATTGCTTCCACACCCGTCTCTGCGGTATAGCCGAAATGAGCGGTACTCATGATCTCGCCGAAGGTCACTCCTGGAACCGTATAGAACGTTGTCGCAACAGCTGCCACCAACCCGATGACAAGCGCAGGGATCGAGCTCACTCTCCGGAAAGCAAGAATGATGATCAATAAAGGTGAAATCAGCGAAATCGGCGTAAGATTGTACTCATTTTCAAGCGTAGATATCATCATTTGGACATTATCTGTGCTGGCTGCACCAGCTGATGTCATAAAACTGATCACCCCGAAGATGAGCAACGTGATCAGCAAGCTTGGAACAGTTGTCCATAACATATGTTTAATGTGCTGGAAAATATCTACCTTGGCTGTAGCTGCTGTCAAGTTCGTGGTGTCAGATAGGGGAGACATTTTATCACCGAAAATGGCTCCGCATACGATTGCTCCTGCAGTCATGGACGCTGAGATTTCCATCCCATAGGAAACCCCCATAAGCGCGATGCCTATAGTACTGATCGCACTCCACGAACTTCCTGTCATGGTAGCGACGACCGCCGTAATAATAACGGCTGAGACGAGAAAAATGGATGGCGAAAGAACTTGAAGCCCATAAAAGGTAATCGTCTGAACTGTTCCATTCAAGACCCACACCCCTACAAGAATCCCGATTAAGCTTAAAATCAGTATGGCAGGAACCCCGTGGGAGACTCCTTTAGTGATGGCTTTCTCTAATTCCTTCCACGTGTAGCCGAGCTTGAACCCATAAACAGCTACAATGATTGCTACTAACACAATCGGGATATGTGGAGCAGCCCCGAATACCAGGATACTGACCCCGAGAATTGCTATGATAGCAGCGAAAATCGTTATCGACATAGCGAACGATGGTGTTCTTTTTTCCACATTACGCCTCCTCACATTTTTTCAAACGAAGAATTATACGAGTTTGACGAGCATCTTTGATGGATGGTGTATATAATCAATGAAACGATTGACGAAGGTGGCAGCTTTTGCCCCATCTGCAACACGATGATCGAATATAAAGGAAATATTCATCACATCACGGATAACTATTTCTTCATTTACGACTACTGGCATCCGTTTTGTTTTATGAAAGGCGATCAGACCCGTCTCTGGGTAATTCAAGATCGGCGTTGCGCCCGTACTTCCTAACGGTCCTACATTACTCATGGTAAACGTCCCGCCAGATAACTCTTTCGCAGACAACTGATTCTCTTTGGCTTTTGCGGTCAGTTCTTTCATTTCTTTATGAATAAGTTCGATTGACTTGTCTTCCACATTCTTGATGACTGGAACAATGAGCCCTTCTTCAGTATCTGTTGCTAATCCGATGTTGAAATGAGGCTCAAGCTCTATACGCTCTTGTTCTTCATTCAACTTGCTATTGAAGATCGCATGCTCCTCAAGTGACATTTGAATCGCCTTAATGAAAAAAGCAGCTACAGAAATCGACGTACCCTCTTGCTTTAATTGTTGCTTCAAGTCTAGGAGATCGCTCATCATGACTTCATCAAAGTGTGTCACATGGGGTGCAGTATGGAGCGACTTTACCATTTTCTTCGCTATCTGCTTTCTACGTCCACGGAATGGGACGAATTTGCGTTCCTCCTGTTCTTTTGGCTGAGCCTCCTCTGTTGACTTTTCCGAGACAGGTTTTGAAGGCGCTTTCAAAAATTGATAGATATCCTCATCGGTGATTCTTCCGGAAGGGCCCGAGCCTGTCACCTCTTCAATGTTGACCCCTTGTTCTCTTGCAACCCGGCGCGTATGAGGGGAAGCTTGCACACGCTTGTGCGGATTTTCGTTATTATAAGGTTTTGTACTTGTAGAAGACGCCCCTGTTTTCATAGGCTGTTTTTGTTCACGCTGGACGATCATTGTCTGGGTTTCTTCATAATCATCTGTCCGTAATGAAAGAATCGTCGTACCGACTTCCACCACATCGCCGATATGAAACCTCAATTCCTCGACGACCCCGTCAGCAGGAGCCGTGAGTTCAGCTGTCATTTTGTCTGTTTGAATTTCAACAAGCGGTTCGTCGTTTTTCACGTTTTGCCCAGGCTCTACAAAATAATGAAGAATCTCTGCTTCATGCATTCCCTCGCCTATATCGTGTAATTTCACTTCCATCCCTATTTCCTCCTTTTTCTAGTATTGCAGGGTCTGTTCAACCGCATGGATGATTTTCTGAGCACTTGGCAGATAATCGAGTTCTAAAGAATAGACAGGGACAGGTGTATCGAATCCTGTCACTTTTTGAACAGGTGCTTTCAGATAGAAGAAGGCCGCATCGTTAATTAGTGAAATGACGTCTCCACTGACCCCGCCCGTTTCTGGAGCTTCGTGGACTACAACGGCTCTTCCGGTTTTTTCAACTGACTTTCTGATCGTCTCTTTGTCTAATGGATAAAGTGTCCGCAAGTCGATAATTTCACAGGATGCATCTTTGCCAGCTTCCCACTTCTCCACTGCCTTAACAGTATCCTGCACCATAGCTCCCCAAGTGAGAATTGTCACATCTGTTCCTTCTTTGACCGTTGCTGCCTTTCCTAATTCGACAGCATACTTTTCGTCTGGAACTTGTGTACGTCCTGTTCGGTAACAACGCATCGGTTCGATGAAAAGCACAGGGTCCGGATCTTCAATACTTGCTATAAGCAGACCTTTAGCATCGTAGGGATTAGAAGGAGTTACGACCTTAAGGCCTGGGATATGGGTGAAAAGCGCTTCAACACTATCCGAATGAATCTCCGGTGCTTTGACGCCAGCGCCATAAGGAGCTCGAATCACCATCGGAACAGTATAACGGCCAAGAGAACGCTGTCTCATCCTTGTTGCATGCGTGATGAGTTGATTGAATGCCGGGTAAATGAAACCAAAGAATTGCATTTCGCATATCGGCTTAAAGCCATTGACCGCAAGACCAACTGACGTTCCTACAATACCGGACTCGGCTAATGGTGTGTCTACAACCCGCTCGTCGCCAAACTCTTCAATGAGCCCTTCTGTCGCCCGGAACACCCCGCCATTAATTCCTACATCCTCCCCAAGGATAAGAACAGAGTCATCTTCTTTCATCATTGTTTTCATGGCATCAGTAATCGCTTGGATCATCGTCAACTTTTTCACTTGCGCAGCCACTGTCGTCATTGGCCAACCTCCTTACTGATTCGGTTATGCTTCATTCGCTGTTCTTCAATCGTCCACGTCGGTTCAGCAAATACATTGTCGAACAGCTGATTCAAGTCAGGCTTTTCCACACTTTCAGATGCTTGAAGAGCGTCATTCATTTCATCCGTAATTTCTTCTTGCATCTCCTTAACCGCAGCTTCGTTCCACCATCCCTGGTTGTTTAAAAGTCTTTCAATACGGAGAATCGGATCCGTCGTCTGTCTGCGCTGATCGCTTTCCTGTTGGTTTCTATATTTGGATGGATCATCAGCGGTCGTATGCGCTCCATACCTCCACGTCACTGCCTCGATCAATGTCGGTCCTCCTCCGCTTCGTGCACGTTCGACCGCTTTCTCCGTTTCAAAATAAACCGCCAGAATATCATTCCCATCCACCCTTATACTTGGAATGTCATAGGCGAGGCCTTTTTGCGCGATCGTTTTAGACTTCATCTGTTTCTCCATCGGGACACTGATGGCATACCCATTGTTTTGGTTAAAGAAGACGACAGGTATATTGAAAACGCTTGCAAAATTGAGCCCTTCGTGAAAATCTCCTTCAGATGTCGCGCCATCTCCGAAATAGGCGATAGAGACCCGATCACTCTTCTTTTTCTTCTCCGCCCACGCGGTTCCTGTTGCGTGGAGGAGCTGAGATGCAATCGGCACAGCCGGTGGAAAAATATTTTTCCCTTCTGGGGGAATGCTTCCTTCCAGACGCCCTTTCCAATAAAGGAAAAGGTTTGTTAAAGAGTGACCGAACGTCATTGTTGCAGCATGATCACGGTAGGTCGGAAACATCCAGTCTCCATCTTCTACAGCTAAAGCACTGCCGACTTGGGCGGCTTCCTGGCCTTCATATTGAACATATGTCCCAATCCTACCTTGCCTTTGCAAATTCAAACACTTTTTATCCATCATCCTTGCCCGAAGCATTGCCCGGTAAAATTGGTAAAGCTGTTCCTTATCTAATCGTGCATCGTCCTTCACCAACTGTCCATCTTCATCAACATATTGTACAATTGGAAACTGTTTTTCCATATTCATATCCATCCTCCTCAATGATTCTGCAGGTTTGAAGCAGGCCTATTTAAAATGGCCTGTAATTTCTGTATGAATGCTGCATTCTCCTCTTGTTGACCGATAGTGACTCGGATCATTTCCGGATACCCCATCAGGTGACCAGGACGGACAATGATTCCTTCCTCCAGCAGAGATTCATAAACCTCTTTTGCCGGTCGATTGACATCTACCATGATGAAGTTCGTTTGGGTTTGGAAATAATAGAGGTTCATCTCCTCAAAATTTCGGAGAAGAAAGTTTCTCCCTTCGCGGTTTTTGGCGATCGTCTCCTCCAAAAACGATTCATCATCCAAAGATGCATATGCTGCAGCAGATGCTAAACGATTCACATTGAACGGGTCCTTTACTTTTTGTAATTGATGGACGATTTCACGATCCATCATACCGTAACCGATTCTGAGCGCTGCCAGACCATAAACCTTAGAGAAAGTCCTTAAAATGACCATGTTTTCATATTGAGGCAGCAATGGGCGAGTATCTAAATACTCATCGCTATCTGCATATTCGAAATAGGCTTCGTCTATAACGAGAAGGATGTGGGAAGGCACTTGCTCAATGAAATTCAAAAGAGCTTGTCGTTCCACGATGGTCCCCGTCGGATTATTAGGGTTGCAAACGAAGACCATTTTCGTTTTATTTGTGATTGCAGCAAGCATGCCATCAAGATCATGACAGCCATTTGTCATATCAACCTGAACAGGCACACCACCTTCAATCAATACATTTGTTTGGTAACGTGGGAAAGTGACACGTGCCATGACCACCTCATCTCCATGATTTATATAGGAACGGGTCAGCAAACGAATAATTTCGTCAGAGCCATTACCGAAGATAAGCTGATCGGCTTTCAGTCTAAGACGTTGAGCTAATTTTGCTGCTAGTGCGGGAGATGTAGTCTCAGGGTAGCGCGTCATTTCTATCATTTCATTTTTGATCGCTTCTTCTACTAATGGTGAGCAGCCAAACGGATTTTCATTGGAAGCCATTTTATATATTTTTGTCAGGCCTTTCTCCCGTTTCACTTCTTCAATCGGTTTCCCCGGGGAATACATCGATATTCCGTCAAGCTGTGGTCGTGGATCTATCATCAAACATTCCTCCTCTATCTCAATATGTAAAAAACTGTATCAGCTTAAGTTTAGAATTATCGAAATTTTCTATCAAGAACCTTATTTAAAGCAATATCACTTTTACGCGCTAAAATAAAAGTTTGTAACTATCTGTCAAACCTTTATATAAAAGGTCTTTCAAGAGGGCCAAGCGTTTATCATATAGCGTCCATACCAAAATCATATAGAAAAACACGATAAACGTCCTATACTTCCAATTTTCCCCACCTCAAGTGAACCATATATTCCCACCTCAGGTATAACAATATTTTCCAAATAAAAACCCCTCTTCCTTTTTAATGAAAGAGGGATTTTTTGTACTTATTTTTTGTTGAATTGTTTTTGCATAAGCTTCTCCATTGATACTGGAGCAATGGAATATACTTTGCTTCCTGAATCCATCCAGGAAGGAAGGTTTATTTCCCGTTGCTTTGTGAATAAATGACCAACGACCGTGCGAGCAACTCGGTTCGGGTCGAGCATGATTTTGTCCACTGACTTTTCATAACTTCCGGTCGGGTCTGCCTGCTGGAAGAAGTTCGTCCGGACAGGGCCTAAATTTACCGAGGTGACATGAACGCCCTTAGGTTCGACTTCCATTCTCAAAGCATTTGTGAACCCGATAACAGCGTGCTTGGTCGCTGAATAGACGGCGGACTTAGGTGTTGCAATCTTACCTGCTTGCGAAGCGATGTTAACAATATGACCTTCCCCTTTTTGTAAAAAGTGAGGAAGCAACTGATGGGTTGTGCGAAATAATGACTTCACATTAACAGAAAGCATCCGATCAATATCCTGCCAGTTGGATTCAGCAACAAGATCGAACACTGCTATTCCAGCATTATTAATGAGCCCGTCAATAGATCCGTGTTCATAGCAGATCCGATCGATCACATCTTTCCACTCCGCATCCATAGAAAGATCCGCTTTGTACCACGGGCACTCCACACCGAATGCTGCTTCAATCTTTTCTGCGATAATATCAAGCTTGCCTGCCGACCGTGCAACAAGAATCGGAATACCTCCCTCTCTTGCTACATGGATAGCCAAGTATTCGCCGATTCCGCCGGAAGCCCCTGTAATTAATACTTTTTTCCCTTTGACTTGTTTGTTCATTTCATCACCTATTTCACCTTATAAAATGTTTGGTTTTGATCCGTAAACGTCTCCAGTTTTCCTATGTGTTCTAAGTAATCAAGCTGTCCAATCGTCTCAGACATCGTCAACCCGAACTGTGTTTCCACATGTTTAGGAAACAACCGCTCGCATACATCATATGCACGCAATGTCCCCTCACTAAACATCCCATATACTTTATTTGCTCGTTGCTCTTGCTTTTTCAATCTGTCATGTACAAGGGCATGGGCGTGGTCGAATATTTTCCCATGTCCAGGGTAAACGTCACCGATTTCCATTTTTAATAACTTTTCCATTGAATCACGGTACTGCAGTAGTGGACGCGGACGCTCTCCACCTTCTAGGAATGGCGGTTCAAGCAAAGGATTTGAAGAAATATGGCCAAGTAAGTGATCGCCACCGATCAACGCTCCATCCTCCTCACGAAAAAATGACACGTGACTCTGAGCATGGCCAGGGGTTTCGGTCGTCAACCATTCCTCGTGTCCAGGAAGTTTGCTTCCTTCCCCTAATTCATGTGTGATAGTGCCTTTAGCCGTCCATTTTAAAGGCTTGCGCAATCCTTTTAAAAGCTTGTAAAAGCGGTCCGGAACACCAGATTGTTTGTACATTTCCAAATAAAACTGTTCATAACGTACAAAGAAATCTTCCTCCCGCTCTAGCCATGGCCGTAATTTCGGATGGGCGGCGATTGTATCAACATTCGGGAACTCTTCGAGGAACCCCATGTGATCAGGGTGGTGATGAGTGAGAATCACTTGTTCAATATCTTCCGGCCGGTACCCGATCATTTTCAGTTGAGCACAGAGTGCCTCCCAAGCTTCCTTTGTTTTCACACCGGCATCGACCAAGGATAACCGGTCTCCCTTCAATACATATACATGGACATCACCAACAGCAAATGGGGTCGGCAAAGTTATTTGAGCAATAGTATCCTTCAATGTTTTCATACACTTCCTCCATACTGAATGATCATTCATTTATTACTATTGTAGCATGGTTCCCAACTATTTTCCCTAATTCATAAAAAATTGCTATTCCTCTTATTATTCTTAATTATTTTTCTAGTGGGACTTTTTCCAAAAGACTTCAAAATAAAATTATTTTTCATTATACTTTAACGCGTTATTGCAATTTTTAGGTAGTGTTAGAGTCAATAAGGAGGAAGATCATGGAACATCAAGAAAAGAAGGGGCTGACAATGCGCATTCTCGACTGGATTGAACGGATCGGGAACAAATTGCCTCACCCTGTCACATTGTTCGCAATATTTGCTCTTATGGTAATCGTCGCTTCTTGGGTTTTCTCTACATTGAATGTAGAAGTAGAAGACCCGGCTACAGGCGAAACCCTGCAAGTCGTCAACCTATTATCAAGTGACGGCATTCAATACATCTTTGAAAGTATGGTAGAGAATTTCGTAGGCTTCGCACCACTTGGAACTGTCCTGGTCACGATGCTCGGTATAGGAGTTGCCGAACGTTCCGGGTTAATCAGTGCGATGCTTCGTGGATTAGTCACATCCGTCCCTCGTTCATTAATGACAGCTGCCCTGGTATTCGGCGGAATCATGTCCAGTATGGCCGCTGACGCAGGTTATGTCGTATTGACTCCTCTTGGTGCTGTATTATTCGCCGGACTCGGACGTCACCCGCTAGCTGGTTTAGCCGCCGCATTCGCCGGTGTGTCTGCAGGTTTCAGTGCCAACCTGCTTTTGACATCGCTTGACCCATTACTTGGTGACTTAACGATACAGGCAGCCGCGACCATCGACCCTGCCTATGCAGATACGATCTTGTACACAATGAACTATTATTTCATGATTGTTTCTGTCTTCGTACTGACGATCATCGGTACACTCGTCACTGATAAAATTGTCGAGCCGCGTCTTGGCACATACACAGGTGGAATTAAAGAGGAAGCTCAGAACGTTACTCCACTAGAGAAAAAAGGGATGATCGGTGCTCTGATCGCCTTCATCGTTACGGTCGGTGTGCTGTCTCTCTTAGTAGTGCCGACTTGGGGGCCGTTGCGCAATCCGGATGATTTCTTAGCTTCTCCATTTTTCCATAGTCTCGTCCCGGTCATTTTAATCATGTTCCTGATTCCAGGGTATGTGTACGGAAAAATTACGGATGAAATCAAGAGTGATAAAGATGTTGCCAATCAAATGTCTGATACGATGGCTTCAATGGGCATTTACATTGTACTTGCCTTCACAGCTGGACAATTCGTAGCCTACTTCAACCATACGAATTTAGGAAAAGTCATTGCTGTCAGCGGAGCTGAATTTCTTGATTCTGTAGGGTTCACAGGAATCGGTTTGATCATTGCCTTTATTTTCGTCGCTGGATTTATCAATTTGTTCATCGGGAGTTCTTCAGCCAAATGGGCGATCATGGCGCCTGTATTTGTTCCATTGATGATGCAGCTTGGCTACTCTCCGGAGCTGACTACACTCGCTTACCGGATTGCAGATTCAACGACGAACATCATTTCACCGTTGATGCCATACTTCGCAATCGTTATCGCTTTTGCTCAGAAGTATGACAGAAAAGTCGGAATCGGAACATTGATCTCCACGATGCTTCCTTATTCCATCGCATTTTCCGTTGTTTGGATCATCATGCTGTTAATTTGGATGCTGACAGGACTACCGATCGGCCCAGGAGCAGAGTTTTACTATAATGGTTAATCATTCATAAAAAGAGTCGGGACATCGAAGTCCCGACTCTTTTTTGTATTCCCGTTACGCTCATCACATTTCAACTAAAGCCCCCTCACCCTAAAGATTTGATTTCGAGATGTTTGATGAGTGGATCGGATCGCCGGGGAATAGCTCGCTTTCCGCGGGAGCGCCGTGAGCTTCCTCAGGCTTTCGCCTTCCGGGATCTCACCAAGCACTCTCTTCCCGCAGGAGTCTCACCATTCCCCGCCGACCCTTGCGATAAAATGTTCTCGAAAACATTAGGTATAAGCAGCATTGATGAGCATGTATCATTCTGTCTCGTGACTATAGCATTTTCAGCAAAAAATGCTCCTAACCATGAAGGTAGTTTCGAGCTCGTTCTTAAGTATGGTGGATGGGAAAACGGTGAGACTCCTGCGGGAATGGATGGGCAGGCTTGCCGCCATCCCCGCGGAAAGCGATTCGTTTTTCCATCCACCATTGCCTCATACAAAAATATCGAAACTGAGTCTTCCCGCATTAATAGCCTTTAAACTGTAGAAGAGCGCTCTGTCTTGAACAGCTCGTGAATCGTCCTCGTCAATATCTGTGGGAGTTTCTCAAAACTATAAGAAAGTTCCAAGCGTTCAGTCCATTGGTGGGGGTCTCTGCCTAACGGGCCGATATTGATAATCGGCATCGTAATCGATTCCATCACTTCTGCCGGCCACTCGAAACCATTCCCGTGGATCGGCATTTGTTTAGTCAAATCAGAAAGCGACGATGCCGTTGAAGACGGGCCGATGAAGCTTAAATCCGAAAGCCCCGTGAAATACTCGACGACCTCAAGTTCTTCATCAAAATTTTCTTTTGCATAATCCATTGCCACTTTAGCGCCATGCTTGATGAACGGATCGTTGTGTGAAGAAACCGATGGATAAAATGGAGGACTATAGAACAGAACGATCATCGGACTGATATCTTTACATAATGAAGCAAGACTCTGGACGAGGGTCGTGGAGAAATCACGGTCCCCCTGGTCTCTTAAATTCACTAACCGGTTCTGCCTTCGTTCGACTTCCTTTTTCCCGTACCGATCGACTGCCTCCTTGTATAGTTGTTCATACGATAAGATAGTTATGTCTGGGTGAAAGGCTGATGTTTGAGTTCCCTCTAAATAAAACGATGCTTGATGGTGATAATGGTTGATGATTTTCGCCTTGGCCCGCTGTGCTGCTAACAGCAACTTTTCATTCAGTTCTTGAATCGTCTGTTTCATATACAGGACGTTGTACATCGCCACTGCTGCCTGGGGCGTCTGGACGGAATATTCATGTTTCAAATCGCGCAGCATTAAACTGAGAGGCGGCGGTGTCCGCTCTCCCCCCACTTTTTCAATGAAAGCCTCGTTCAATTCCATCTCTTGAGCCAGGTAACTGACCATCAAATTCGCGTTCAATCCTCCGAATGGTTCTCCTGCGTGGGTTTCCTTTCCATAACATAAAAAGCCCGGAAGCGTTTTGCCGATCGATCCTGTATAAAGATAATAAGCAGAATCGCCTGGATATTTACTGAACATCGGCTCGCCATTCAGTGCGCCCTTGAAGGTGAGGTTCTGCTTTTCTTTAATTTCTGCAAGGGCAGGTAAAGCTGCTAACATCCCCTCTGAATTGACTTCTTCATCCGGCACGGCAACCAACAACAGATTACCATCGAACTCCCCCGCCATCGCTTTTTCCAACAGCGAAAGATGAACGGTCAACCCCGCTTTCATGTCCATCGTTCCGCGTCCGAACAACCAGTTCCCCGTTTGGAGATCTCTTGCTGCTTCCTTTGGTAAGTCCTGGAGATTTTTCTGCAGCTCCTGTGTAAGCTCACGAGGGTAAAATGCTAAATTCTGATAAGACCCATAGTCATCGACACCGACGACATCTACATGAGCAAGCAGAACAAGCGTCTCTTTTGCTTCGTCTTTTTTCACCAAAGCTGTCAGCAGCTGACGCCCATCATCCAATGGATGCAAATTCAATTGTTCGGGGCGTTTTTTATAATAATCACGATCTTCTAAAATATAATATAAGTATTCGATGATTGCGATTTCCTCATTGCTGTTTGTAATACTGGGGTATTCTACGAGGGAACACAATAAATCTGTCAACTGATCTTTCGTTTGCCATAGACTCATATAAAACACTCCTTATTGACTTTTCCTGAATTATCAAACACAATCAAACTTAAAGCCTATCTGGAAGAGGTGAATGTCTTTTGGTGAAAACATTGATATATGCTCACAGAGGAGCTAGTAAACTGGCCCCTGAAAATACAATGCCTGCGTTTGAACTGGCACGAGCAGCTGGAGCGGAAGGAATCGAGACCGATGTCCAGTTGACGAAAGATCAGATTCCCGTACTCATCCACGATGAGAATCTCCGCCGCACCACGAATGGAACAGGGTTCGTACAAGATTATACATATGCTCAGCTTCGTCTGCTTGATGCAGGAAGCTGGTTTTCTCCTAAATTTTCTGACACTTATATTGTAACACTGGACGAGTTCCTTCGCTGGTTCCATGAGCAGCCGATGTTTTTGAATATTGAACTGAAAACGAATGTCATTGAATATAAGAATATCGAACGCATCGTCTATGAATCTTTGAAGCGGTATCATGTCCTGGAACGGTCAGTCATCTCCAGTTTCAATTCCGACTCACTTGTCCGTATGAAATCAATCAATCCGTCTGTCCAGACCGCGTTCCTCACCTCTACAAACATGCGCAGCCTGCCTCAATATGCCAAATCACTGGACTGCAATGCATTGCATGTGAAGCATCGCTTACTTGATAAAAAACTCATGAAACGATGTCACAAGCAAGAGTTAGAACTGAGGATCTATACTGTCAACCGCCCTGCGATGATGAAAAAGTGCTATCAACTCGGGGTGAATGGCATTTTTACGGATGTTCCGCATCAGGCCATCGAGTACCGTGACCTTTGGAAAAAGCGCAGAAAGGGCTAAAGACCATGGGCAAAGGATGAATGAGCGCAAATAATCCCCTTTTGTTATTGCGCTTATATAGCTTTACCACTCGGGTTACGCAATACAAAAGCAATGGTTCTCGCTCTCCTTTCCATCCATCCATCCATTAGGGAGGGGGCTTATGCTTGAACCTGCTAGGAAACCATTATTCCCTACAATAATTAAAACAATTTTACCAACTATCCGAGGAGGACAACAAGTGAAACTCAAACTATTTGAACCCTATACTGTAAAAAATGTAACGTTGAAAAACCGTATCGTCATGTCTCCTATGTGCATGTACTCGGCTTATGATCAAGATGGACATGCTCAACCCTTTCATTTCGCCCACTATGAGAGCCGTGCTGCAGGGCAAGTCGGCCTGGTTTTTACAGAGGCTACCTCAATTCTGCCCGAAGGCCGGATTTCACATGAAGACCTTGGCATTTGGGATGATTCTCATATCGAAGGGTTGAAAAGTATAAATGAAGGCATCCACAGGCATGGTGCTAAAGCAGGGATCCAGCTTGCTCATGCAGGTAGAAAGGCCAATTTGCGTGATGAAATTTTCGCGCCTAGTGCGGAAGCTTTCAGTGATGCCATGAAAGTACCGTCAGAAATGACAAAAGAAGATATCCAACGTACCATTAAATCCTTTCAAAAAGGAGCTGCTCGTTCAAAAAAAGCAGGTTTTGATATTGTTGAACTTCATGGAGCCCATGGTTATTTAATCAATCAATTTCTATCCCCGTTGACGAACAAACGCACAGATGAATATGGAGGTTCTCGGAAAAATCGTTATCGATTCTTAGCGGACACGATCACTGCTGTTCAGAAAGAGTGGGATGGGCCTTTGTTCGTACGCATATCTGGAGCCGAATACCACGAAGGCGGAAATACTATGGAAGATTTCGTTTACTTCTCTTCCGAAATGAAGGACCAAGGCGTGGATCTGATTGATGTCAGCTCAGGAGGCGTTGTTCCTGCTGCCATTGAACCGTATCCAGGATACCAGGTGAAATTCGCAGAACAAATCAAAGAAGGTGCGAAAATTAATACCGGGGCTGTCGGTTTGATTACAAGCGGCAACCAGGCAGAGGAAATTCTGCAAAATGATCGTGCTGATCTCATCTTCCTCGCGCGAGCACTGCTGAAAAACCCATACTGGCCGAAACAAGCGGCTGACGAACTCGGTCACGAACTTGAAGGACCGAGGCAGTACACGAGAGCTTGGCAATAGAGTTTAATCATTTTCTTATTTTGCAAGAAAAGAGTTAACAAAGTAATCATTATAAAAAAAGGGAGCAGCTGGGGGCACAAAAAAACACTTCTCAATCTAGAGGAGTTGTTAAAGTTTGTTGTTGCTTCTCACGAATCGCTTGTCGGGGGGTGCTTGCCGCAAGCATCACCACCGAACGCTTATCGTGGAAACAAGGCCCCCTAAAAAGAGTGATTTTCTTTGTTTTTAAATCAAAGAAAATCACTCTTTTTCCTAGTACATTGAAAGAAGCCGATTTGATGCATAATTCAAAAAGTTGCAGTTCTTCATTGCCCTCGCTGTAGCTGCTTCCTTTTTGCATTTACAGTGTGCAAATGCTTACTCTTTATTACCTGTAAATGTTGCCGATCAAATATTTGTTCCTTTATGGTGGGCACTTTGCATCGTAGGAAGTATTGCAGCAATTAATGAATTTAGAAACGCAGGCTTTTGCTACACCTGTTGCCGCTTTAACAACTATCAGTTTCATAATCAGTTTACTTGCTGGCGGTATTTCTCAAATGTAATTAAAAAATTCAACTCTCAGTTACCTCCTCCCTCACGATAACTCTTTCAGTTTCCAATACTTCAAAACTGCTGGATCGTAACCAGCAGTTTTTTTCATTCCTTTTGAAGTGTTTTCCATGCCAACTGGTGGTATGATGGGAATAATAGGAGTGTGTTTTCTATGGAACTTTTTTTTCTAGGTACAGGTTCAGGGGTGCCGTCAAAAGAGCGTAACGTATCCTCTCTTGTCCTCCGCATTTTAGAAGAACGCGGTACCACATGGGTGTTCGACTGCGGCGAAGGAACCCAACAACAAATTTTAAATACGAATATACGACCGCGCAGAATTGAAGTCATTTTCATCACCCACTTGCATGGGGATCACATTTACGGTCTTCCGGGGTTGCTGAGCAGCCGCTCCTTCCAAGGTGGCGAAACCCCTGTTACCATTTACGGTCCACGCGGATTAAAAGAATACCTCGATATAAGCCTGCGTATTAGCGGCACACATTTGCGCTATCCCCTCTATGTTGAAGAAGTGGAAGATGGGCTGCTTTTTGAAGATGAACAGTTCATCGTAGAAGCTGTCAAGCTGAAGCATGGCCTTGCCAGCTTCGGGTATATCTTGAAGGAAAAAGACAAATTGGGTGAGCTGCAACCTGATAAATTAAAGGCACTCGGAATAAAACCAGGACCCATCTATCAGCAGATCAAAAGCCAATCACGAACAGAGCTGGAAGATGGTCGCATCATTAGGAGAGAAGATGTTATCGGACCACCGAAGAAAGGTAGAAAAATTGCGATTCTCGGTGATACACGATACATACCTGAGCTCGCCGGCCTTTTGAAAAACACCGATGTCCTTGTCCATGAAGCGACATTCGCTGGTGATGAGGAAGAGATGGCCTATGAATATTTCCATTCGACTGTTAAGCAGGCAGCCATGTTAGCAAAAGAGGCAGATGCAGGCGAATTGATTCTCAACCATCTCTCTTCCCGTTATCAAGGAGATGCCGTGGCTGAACTCCGCAACGAAGCTGCTGCCATTTTCCCAAGCACGACCATCGCCCACGATTTTTATCAGCATCCAATCGAACGAAAACGCTAAGGAGGTTTCATGATGAACGCAACTGTCAAACTGCAAAAATCATGGTTCAAAGAAGGCCATACGAAAAGCTATAACTTCCGAAAAGAACAACTGGTAAAGGTGAAGAAAATGCTGACTACATTCGAAAAGCCTATCATCAACGCGTTGAAGTTTGATTTGAACAAATCTGAATATGAAGCTTATGCATCTGAAATCGCATTTCTAAAAAGCGAGATCGATCATCACCTTAAGCAATTGAAATCCTGGATGCAGCCGACAAAAGTAAAGGCACCTCTCACCCACACAGGGTCTAAAAATTTCATTCGTAAAGAACCCTACGGCACAGTGCTCGTCATTGCTCCTTGGAACTATCCGATACAACTGGCATTAGCCCCCGTTATCGGGGCTGTAGCAGCGGGAAACACCGTTATTATTAAACCGTCTGAACTCACACCGACGGTTTCGTGGGTCCTGAAAAAAATGATCGAGCAATATTTCCCCGCTCATTACATCGCTGTCGTTGAAGGCGATAAAAATGTTACCCAGGAACTTATCGATCAGCCCCTTGACTATATCTTTTTCACAGGAAGCGTCCCAGTAGGAAAAGTCATTATGGAAAAAGCGAGTAAACGACTGATTCCAATTACTCTGGAACTCGGTGGGAAGAGCCCTGCTATCATCCATAAGGACACCTCCATTGACCTTGCTGCCAAAAGAATCGTCTGGGGGAAATTCACCAATGCAGGACAGACGTGTATTGCGCCTGATTACCTTTATGTACACCATGAAGTAAAAGCTGACTTGATCCAAGCTCTGAAGAAGTATATCAGAGAGTTTTACGGCGACAGACCACTTGAAAATCCTGAGTACACCAAAATCGTCAATCATAGCCATTTCAACCGACTCACTTCGTACCTCGAATCCGGCACAGTGGTTTCAGGTGGTACAACAGATGATCAAGTCCATAAAATTGAACCGACTATATTGGACCAAGTCACCTGGAGTGATGCTGTCATGCAAGATGAAATCTTCGGCCCTGTACTCCCTGTCTTGACCTATGCTGATCTTGATGAGGTCATTACTCAAATCAACGAACGCCCGAAACCGCTCGCTCTCTATTACTTTGGTGAGAAAGATGAGGATCAACAGCTAATTATGGATTCGATTTCCTTTGGCGGCGGTTGTATCAATGATACTCTTTACCATATTATCAATCCACATCTCCCCTTCGGCGGTGTCGGGGAAAGTGGAATGGGCAGCTATCATGGTCGAGCAAGCTTTGATACGTTCACACATGAGAAAAGTATTACGAAGCAAACCACGAAATTCGATCAGAGCTTCCGCTATCCCGGTTCCCCTTTTAGGCTAGCAGTAATGAAACGCATATTTGGATAAAGAAGTGGTCTCCACTCGCGAAAAAAACAAGACCGACGTTGAGTCTACTGAAGAACTGCAACATCCTGAATTATCAAGCAAAGAAAAAGCCGAGTAGGACGATTTTCTCGTTCAACTCGGCTTCTTTATTGCGATGAAATATTCGGGTTCGTACTCCTCCAAGTCATTAATATTCGTTTTATAGGGAGAGTGAATATCGCCAACGGGCCAATCATTCTTTTAGAAGCGCCTCGGTGCTTCCACGAGGAGCGTTCGGTGGTGACGCCTGTGGGAACAGCGCGAGCCGAAGATCCACTTGGTCAAGTGCTCTTCTTGACCAAGTTAGCTGAGGCCGTGCCCGCGGCAAGCATCCACCGACAAGCGATTCGTGAGAAGCAACAACAAACGTTAACAGCTCCTCTCTCTTGATTGAAAAGGTTTTTCAGTGGCCTACCGATGCCCTTCGCTTTTTTGAGTTTGATGCTTCCCGTCCTTTTTAATCCTGCTGTTTTTTCAATGCTTCCTGCAAGGATATTTGCTTTAATTTACGTTTCGACAATGTCAAAGAAAACCAATAGGTCACCATAATGACGACAAAGCCTACAAAAATCATCCACCAGGCTATATCAGTCGGCATAAGAAAGCCTGTTTCCTGCACGAGAGTATTCATAGTTTGTTCTAAACCGAGGCTTGCCAGTGGTATGGATACAAAATATGAAATTAACACAATCGGAGTGTAGACGCTCAAAACAAGCTTTGATACTTCTTTATCATGATATCCCATCACTTTGAAAAGAGAAATAGATGGCGAGTTCTCTTCAACAATCAAGTTTGTCAGCAATGTAAGAATGATGACTCCGATCAAGACAGCAAACACGGCCATTCCCAGAACAGACCCACGTGTCGCGCCTGTTGTAGCCTCGAAGCTGCTGATTGCTTTTTGTTTGTCTTCAACCATATAGATCTCCTCAGAAGAGCCTGGTTCCTCTTCCTGCCAAACAGCGGTGTAGGCCATTTCAGGAAATCCGAGAAATTCGTTCAGCTGCTCTCTCGGCAAATAAAGATGATGCCCGATAAACACATCTGCAACCCCTGCCACATTCACTGAGAGCGTATCATCGTTAAGTCTATTCTCTAAAGTAATGGTATCCCCTTTCTTCACATCCAATACAACTGATAAGGGGGCACTGATGACAGCACCGTCTTTTAATTCCGAATTAAGTGGTTCGCCATCAGCAAGCAGATGAATATAATCTGTATCCGGTTCCATACCAAATGCCGTGACTTTAACATCCTGTTCTGCAGCTGTCAGTTCATTCATTGTAAAAGGGCTAGCACCTGCTTCAGTTCTTTCGGTTTGAAGAGATTTATAATGGACAGCATAATCATAGGTTTGTATATCCTGATATGTTGTCTCAACAAGCTGATCCATACTGTTGAACGTAATCAAGCCGAACAACAGTAAGACAGTCGAAAACATGACACCTAAGAAAACATATAAACTACGCGCTTTGCTCCGAACTAACAAGCGAATTCGGAAACGCCGGACAAATCCTCCACGGTCAATACCGGGCAATTTTTCCAGCCAGGATTTTTGACCACTAGACATTTCTTTCGGTCTTAATAGTGTCAGTGGGTCCGTGTTCAGTGAACGCCAAACAACGAGTGCTGTCAACAGAACAAGCAGCGTAATTGGAATGACTAAGCCGATGACGAGTACCATCGGGTCCCAGTCAAACAGGGAAATAGCCGGGAGATTGAAATAGGTGGCGTAGACGTCTGATAAAGGGACAGAAAGACCTGCACCTGCTGCAAGACCGAGCAATGTTCCTGTCAATCCAATAAACCACGCATACCCCAAGTAGTTTTTGAGCAGCTCCCCTTTACGATAACCGAGCGCCATCAATGTTCCAATTTCTTTACGCTGCATATCAATGCGACGCTTCATGAGCATCAGGACCATAGCTAAGGACAAAGCGAGAATGAAGAGAGGCAAGGTCGTGATCATCCCTTTGGCCCCTTCAATTTCGGTCTCTACAAATTGAATTCTCGCATTTTCTTCGCTATTTACAAATTGAAGAATTGTCGCTTCTTCGCTTACTGTCGATCGGAACTCTTCCGTTACACCTCCCTCAGACAGACCCAAAACTTCTGTCTGACCATCCCCTGCTATCTGTTCTATAGTCGCTTCCGCAGCTATCCCGACTGCAAACTTCTCAGCATCTGCCAATAAGTCGGTCTGTTGTTGGACCATATAAATATAGTCAGGAAGAAAAACATATCCCGTTATGGTTGCCTCATATCCGGCGTGGTCGATCGCATCTCCGAGTTCATACCCATGTTTATCGGCAAACACCTTAGAAATGGCTATCTCACCTTCCTGATCAGGCATATCCCCTTCAGAAATATATGGAAGGTTCACTTCATCTGTTATGGAAAAAAGTCTTAAAATGCGCTCCTCACCCAAAGAGAGATCGGTGTACCTCCTTTTTTCGAGGGTCAATGAAAATTGTTCTTCCCATGAAGAAAGGTGGCTCTCTGGAACTTCCTCACCGGTGACAAAATGAAAGGACTCCTGTTTATATTCCTCAGAAAATTGCTCATTTCTCTCTTCCAGCGTTGTGATTGCCATAGATAACGAAACATATAGCATGACCGCTAACATGAGTAAAACAATAACGCCGGCATATTGAAACTTCTTATCCTTCAAGGTTCGGCGAATCGTCTTTTTTAAAATCATGACCAAGTCACCTTCTCCGGGTCAATCGGCTGCTCATTTTGATACGTATCGACTATCTCTCCACTGCTCATCCGGATGACAGTGTGGGCCATTTCTCCGATACCCTGGTTGTGAGTAATGATTAAAACCGTCGTACCGTAATTTTCGTTGACATATTTCAATAGACGCAGAATATTTTTACCTGTTTCTTCATCCAATGCCCCTGTAGGTTCATCACATAAAAGAATCTGCGGATTTTTGATCAGGGCACGCGCAATGGCCACCCGCTGCTGTTCACCCCCACTTAATTGATAAGGGAATTTGTCTTTTTTATCCCACATCCCGACCTTTAATAATATGTCTTTCATTTCAAGTGGTTGTTTACTCAGTTCCCGCCCCACCTCAACATTTTCTTCGACCGTCAGAGTTGGTATCAAATTATACTGTTGGAATATAAAACCGACAAAATTTCTCCTGTATTCCGTCAGTTGGCGATCTTTTAATTTTTCTAACACTTGATCACCTATAGTAATAGAGCCTGAATCGTAACGATCGATTCCTCCAATGACATTAAGTAACGTTGATTTTCCCGATCCGGAAGGTCCTAGAATAGTCACGATTTTCTGACCAGGAATTGTAAGAGACGCTTGTTTCAGTGCTTGAACCGTTATCTCTCCGCTTTCATACGTTTTATTGACCTTGTTTGCGAAGATCATCATAACATCATCCCCATTGAAAGTTTTGAAATCATTTGCAACATATATTTCATTTTCAGTTTACATCAAGAAAAAGATAAGTCAATAATTTTTGAATTATTTACATTAATATATTTCATTATTTATTAAGAAATAACTTACTACTGTTAATTCAAACCTTCCCTACCCCACAAAAGCACCCATATCCAGAAGACTCAGTTTTAAAATGTTTGTGTGGAATAAAAGGTCGCTTGCCATAAGAGATTTTCGAAACCGACTTATTGTAGAAGGAATTTCTAAGTTGAAAAAAGGGTATGAAAAATAGTATTTGGTCAGAGTTTTTTAAACTTAAGAATAAAACAAAAGAAGAAACCCAGGATGAGCTGATGCTCTTCCTGGGCCCCATAATTAAAAAGATGGAAGGTTGTCCAAATTGTTGGATTGAATGCCATCTGGTTCACTGCGTAGATGGTCTTCCCCATCTTTGCCTCGAATTAAATTCACGTGTTCCAGGTCACCACTGCGCGCCATGTCATGAGCTCGTTTGTAGTCGACCACCTGCCCTGACGACAGCTGCATCTCTACAATGCTTCCTTGGCCATTTTTTCTAACAGCGACAATTCGTTCTGGCATCATTCTCAACCTCCTCAGTGATAGTGTGTGAAGTGATGAAGAAATTATACGGTTACACTAAGTTAATTTAACTGACAATAGTTCCACTAGCCGTCAATGCTAAAAAGACAGCCCTTTCAGGCTGCCTTCTGTTTACATATCGTGAGAAGATTTTTGTTTTTGACGCGAATGATTGGCATTCTTCACTTTATGAGAACCTTGCGCCGGCTCGCCATAGGATTGCTTCGGCCCAAGAGGTAAATTTGGTTGTTCCTGCTGTTTCGGTCCCATGCGTCGTCCACCCATAAGAATCCGCCTCCTTCAGCTTATCTGCGTTTACGAGCTTCTTCTGGGCCTTCCAACATAGTCGCCCCATTATAGCTCAATTTCTGGTCACGATCAGATTCAACTTTTCCGGATCGTTTCAATTTTTTCTCTTGACGATCTCTACCCATAAAAAACTCCTCCCTTCCTGTTTAGTATGAAACAAGAAAGGAGGAGTCATGCCTGGTAATCATTTTTTGAAATCATCGATAAAATCCTTTTGAAAGCTTGTCGTCACTTGGTTTTCATTAGGATTACTTAATTTGCGGAAAGGATTACTTCCATATTTTTCAGTAAGATCATCAATGGTTTTATAAAGTTTTTCTTTACTTGCATATTTCTGGTAGTTGAATAAATCCAGCTGCTGTGTCACCTCTGATTTCTCCGCCAAATCACTTGCTGTCACACCTAAGAGTCTCACGGGCTGCTGGTTCCAATGTTCATCAAAGAGCTGCATTGCCGTTTGAAAAAGATCCTCGGATGTATGGACAAATTCCTGCAATTGCCGGCTTCTTGTGACAGTTTTACGATCGTAGTAACGAATCATCAGCTGCACATTTCTCGCAAGTACTTTTTTGTTTTTCATACGGGCTTCTACTTTATTGGATAAACGACGCAGAACCGCCTGGATTTCTGCATCTTCGGTGGTATCTTCAGGGAGGGTCGTAGATGTACCGATGCTTTTGAATTCGTGGACAGCATCGGGATCTACATGCCTGTCATCTATTCCATTTGCTCTGTTTTGCAACCGTTCCCCGTTTATTCCCAGCACTTGTTTCAAGTCAAGTACAGGATGATCCGCTAAATGCCCGATCGTTTCTATTTCCATTTTCCGCAATTTTTCTGCTGTCTTTGATCCGACACCATACATCTCTTCGATGGGAAGAGGCCATAACTTATGGCGTAAGTCCCGTTTTCTCAAGATTGTAATCCCCATCGGTTTTTTCATGTCAGAGGCCATCTTCGCTAAAAATTTGTTTGGAGCAATTCCGATGCTGCAGGGCAAATCCAGTTCATCTGCAATCCGCTGTTGAATGCGCTCAGCAATGACCGGGGGAGAACCCTGGTCTTCACAAGCTGTTATGTCCATATAACCCTCATCGATCGAAACAGGCTGGATGAGAGATGTTACGTCTGCAAGAATTTTGAAAATCTCTTTGGAAGCCATCCGATACCGTTCGAAATTCGGACGCATGACGAGCAGATCAGGGCACAAACGTCTTGCTTCACCGACAGGCATCGTTGTTTTCACTCCGTATTTTCTTGCTTCGTAGCTGCTTGTGACAACGATTCCGCGACGTTCTTCGGGGTTCCCTGCGATTGCGAGAGGTTTCCCTTTCAAACTCGGGTCGAAAGCCGCTTCTACGGACGCATAGAAACTGTTCATATCAACATGGAAAATAACACGGCCTTTTTTCGGATACCACCTGGACTCCATACTCTTCTTCCTCCATTGGAACATTTGTTCTATTATAACATGAGGTTCCTTTCCTCTGTCCAATAGGAGTCCCATCGAACGCAATTGTCCTCGAGTTTTCCTGTAACATACTTAGTGAATTTATCATTTCCTAGGTTATTTAAAAAATGCCCCCATTACCTGGAGGCATCCATCATCTGTTATTGTGCGACTTCTTCGATAATCGCTGTCACAAATTCCGCAATTTTTTCAAGTTCACCGACAGGCATCCGCTCATTTGTCGTATGAATCTCTTCATAGCCAACACTTAGGTTGACAGTCGGAACTCCGTGTCCAGCAATTACATTTGCATCACTGCCGCCACCGCTTGTAAGCAATTGGCTTTCACGACCGATTCGTGCAGCAGCAGAACGAGCTACTTCTACAACTTCATCACCTGCCTGCTGTTTATAACCAGGGTACATGATTTCGATATCAATATCTACTTCTCCACCCATCTCTTCCGCAGTTTCTGTGAATGCTTTTTTCATTTTCTCTACTTGGGCTTCCATCTTATCTGGATTCAATGAACGTGCTTCGGCTAAAACCTCCACATGATCGCAAACAATATTCGTTTTCTGACCACCTTCAAATCGACCGATGTTCGCTGTTGTTTCATCGTCGATTCGTCCCAAAGGCATTTTAGTTATCGCACGAGATGCCAGTGTAATCGCAGAAATCCCCTTCTCAGGAGCGACACCTGCATGAGCGGTCTTCCCCTTCACTACTGCATTAATCTTAGCCTGAGTCGGGGCTGCAATGATAATGTTTCCTACTTGACCATCACTATCGATGGCATAGCCGAATTTCGCTTTCAATAATGAGCTGTCAAGTGCCTTAGCACCTACAAGACCACTTTCCTCACCTACAGTTATAACGAACTGGAGATCGCCATGTTCAACGTTTTGCTCTTTTAACGAACGGATCGCTTCTAAGATTGCCGCGACTCCCGCTTTATCATCTGCTCCAAGAATTGTCGTACCATCCGTTACAATATATCCATCTTCCACAACAGGGCTGATGCCGTTCCCTGGTACTACCGTATCCATGTGGGAAGTGAAGTAGATGGTATCTGCTGCTTCTTTAGACCCTTTCAAATTACAAATCAGATTATTGGCTCCGTGACCTGTCACAGATGCGGCTTCATCTTCTAATACTTCAAGACCAAGGTCTTCAAATTTCTCCTTCAAAACCTTAGCAATTTCAGATTCATATTTCGTTTCTGAATCGATTTGCACCAATTCAAGAAACTCTTCAAGCAGGCGTTCTTTATTAATCGCTACCATAAATATTATCCTCCTTCATATGTAAACCCATTCCCCTTAGTACGTTAGCGGAACTCGGGAATGGTGTCAATCAGAGAGGGATGTTCCCATGTTTTTTATAAGGACGATCCTCACGTTTGTTCTTCAGCATATAAAGAGCATTTATCAGTGTCGAACGCGTTTCCCTCGGATCGATCACATCATCAATCATTCCTAAACCTGCCGCTACATATGGGTTGGCAAAGCGCTCACGATATTCATTGATTTTGTTCTGCCGTGTTTCTTCTGGAGTATCACTCTCACGGATTTCTTTGGCAAAAATGATATTTGCTGCGCCTTCAGGGCCCATCACAGCGATTTCAGCATTCGGCCATGCATAGACGAGGTCAGCACCAATCGACTTACTATTAAGTGCCACATATGCCCCACCATAGGCTTTTCTTGTAATTACAGTCAGCTTGGGAACAGTAGCTTCCGAGTAGGCGTAAAGTATTTTTGCTCCGTGACGGATAATACCTCCATGCTCCTGTTTAATACCAGGGAAAAAGCCTGTCACATCTTCAAATGTGATCAAAGGAATATTGAATGAATCACATGTACGGATAAAACGAGCTGCTTTATCGCTTGAGTCGATGTCGAGACCCCCGGCCATATATTTCGGCTGATTACATACAAGTCCTACCGTTTTGCCTTGCAAACGGGCAAAGCCGACGACGATGTTCTTTGCGAAATCTTTATGGATTTCAAAAAATGAATCTGGATCGACTACTTCATCAATGATGATTCTGACATCATAAGGACGAATCGGGTCAAACGGAATTTTGTCCGTGATATCTGGTCGGAAATCATCCGTTTTCTCTATCTCTGCTACTGGTGTTCTTTCTTGATTATTTTGGGGCAGATAACTGACGAGGTCCTTTACTGCTTCAAGAGCAGAAGCTTCATCATTCGTCTTCAGATGAGCATTACCGCTCAATGAATTATGTACCCCTGCGCCACCCAGGTCTTCAGCTGATATTTGTTCTCCTGTCACTGTTTCAATGACTTTCGGTCCTGTTATAAACATTTGCGATGTTTTCTCAACCATGATGACAAAATCAGTAATGGCAGGAGAATAAACCGCACCACCGGCACATGGGCCCATAATGACTGATATTTGCGGGATAACCCCTGAGTATATCGAGTTACGATAGAAAACCTGACCATAACCATCTAACGAGGAAACGCCTTCTTGTATCCGCGCTCCTCCAGAATCATTCAGACCGATGAATGGTGTACCATTCTTAGCCGCTAAATCCATGACTGCTGCAATTTTTTTCGCGTGCATTTCTCCCAAGGCTCCGCCATACACTGTGAAATCCTGTGCGAACAAATAAATATCACGTCCGCCAATTTTTCCAAAACCGGTAACGACCCCTTCACCGGGGGCTGATTTACCATCCATGCCAAATGCATCATGACGGTGTTCTGTGAATGGATTCAGCTCAATGAATGAGCTTTCATCTAGCAAATAGTCGATCCGTTCACGTGCGGTCCACTTGCCTTTTTCATGCTGTTTCTCAATTCGCTCATCACCACCGCCCATTTCAACCTGGCGACGTTTATCATACAGTTCATTAATCTTATCGAAAATGTCCATTTACAATCACTCCTCCTCACCCTGCTGGCATAGCTCGAACAAGACACCGTTGGCTGCTTTCGGATGCAAAAAAGCGATTTGACTATTGCGCGCGCCTAATTTCGGTTCCTCATTTATCATGCGTATGCCTTGGTCTTTGTATTGTTTCAGTCGGGTATGGATATCATCGACTTCAAGCGCTATATGATGGACCCCTTCACCCTTTTTCGTTAAAAAGGACTGAATCGCAGACTCTTCACTGAGCGGTTCCAGCAATTCAAACTTCGTTTCCCCTATTCTTAGGAAAGCTACACGGACTTGTTCCGCTTCAACACGCTCGACGGCTTCAAGTTCAAGGCCTAATATATTTTGGTAGAAAGGAATCACAGCTTCGATGCTCTCGACAGCAATTCCGATATGCGCGACTTTCTTTGGTTCTGCGATTATTTCTTTTTCCATCATCTGTTTAATATAAATGGCAATCGCATCTGTTGGCGAGCCACTCGTGAAAATCTTGTTGACCCCTTTTTCTTCTAAATAAGGAATATCCTCAGCTGGGATGACTCCTCCGCCGATAACTGGAATATCCGCTGCTCCTTCCTCTGCAAGTGCTTCTACCACTTTTGGAAATAACGACTTGTGGGCTCCAGATAAAGACGAGAGGCCGACGACATCGACATCTTCCTGTATAGCTGCTCGAGCAATCTGGATGGCTGATTGACGCAGACCAGTATAGATCACTTCCATACCATGATCCCTGAGCGCCTGGGCGATAATCAAAGCCCCTCGATCATGTCCATCCAGCCCTGGTTTAGCTATGAGTACACGTATTGGTTTCATCCTCTTCATCCCTTCCTACATTCCGGTATATTCTCCAAATTCATCACGTAATACATTTGCGATTTCTCCAACAGTTGCATACACCTTTACGGCATCGACAATGTGCGGCATCACATTATCGGTCCCTTTCGCAGCCCGACGCAGATCTGCCAGGCAAGTGTCCACTTTCTTTTGATCACGTGAAGATCTCACTTCATTTGTTTTTTCAATTTGAGCTTGTTCAAGAGCTTCATCCACCCTTAACAAATCGGCATGGATTTCTTCTTCTAACTTGTATTCATTCATGCCGACGACAATTTCTTCATTCGACTCGATCCGTTTTTGAGCTTCATAGGCTGCCTTATGGATCTCCCGCTGCATATACCCTTCTTCCACTGCTTGGACCGCTCCACCATATTCTTTGATACGTTCCAAGTAGTCATTTGCTTCTTTTTCGATTTCATCTGTAAGTGACTCGACATAATAAGAACCTGCAAGTGGATCGATTGTGTCCGCCACCCCACTCTCATTAGCAATGATTTGTTGTGTTCTTAAGGCAATCCGGGCAGAATCTTCTGTCGGTAAAGCGAGCGCTTCATCACGGGAATTTGTATGAAGACTTTGGGTCCCTCCCATGACAGCAGCAAGCGCTTGCAAAGTTACGCGGACGATATTGTTATCCGGCTGCTGAGCCGTTAATGTACTCCCACCGGTCTGCGTGTGGAACCTGAGTTTCCAGCTTTTCGGGTTTACTGCACCATAATGCTCTTTCATGATTTTCGCCCACATCCGCCGAGCGGCCCGGAATTTGGCTGCTTCTTCAAAGAATTGATTATGAGCATTGAAGAAAAAGGCAAGACGGGGAGCGAATTGATCCACTTCCAGACCAGCCTCTATCGCTGCATCCACATATGCCATACCATTGGCAATCGTAAAGGCAACCTCCTGGACAGCTGTCGATCCTGCTTCACGAATGTGATATCCTGAGATACTGATTGTGTTGAATTTCGGTAAATGATCCTGGCAATATCCGAAAATATCTGTAATCAGCCGCATTGATGGTTTAGGCGGATAGATATACGTCCCGCGTGCAATGTATTCTTTCAATATGTCGTTTTGGATGGTTCCTGTCAATTTTTCAGGTGAAACCCCCTGTTTCTCTCCGACTGCAATATACATAGCTAAAAGAATACTTGCCGGTGCATTGATCGTCATCGATGTACTCACTCGATCCAATGGGATCCGATCGAAAAGTTGTTCCATATCCTTTAATGAATCAATAGCGACACCGACCTTGCCTACTTCCCCATCAGCCATCGCGTCATCCGAGTCATAGCCGATTTGTGTGGGCAGGTCGAAGGCGACCGACAAACCGGTTTGACCTTGCTTCAGTAAATAGCGGAATCTTTGGTTGGTCTCTTCCGCCGATCCAAAACCTGCGTACTGGCGCATCGTCCAATAACGACTGCGGTACATTGTGGGTTGAATCCCCCTGGTATAAGGGTACTGGCCGGGAAACCCTATCTCCTTTATGTAATCTTCATTGATATTTTCAGGTGTATAAAGTCTTTCCACCGGAATTTCTGAACTCGTTTGAAACGAATCTTTCCGTTCTGGAAAACGCTGCGTCGTTTTTTCGACGTCTTTTTCCCAATTTTGTTTAGAATGTTGATCATTTGATGAAAGGGTCATACGAAAGGCCTCCTTATTCAGTCCATACTCTATTCTAGCATACCAGAAATGAAGCGCTTACCTATCTAAAAATTATTAGAATTCACAATTATATTGTAAATGATTTCACGCCCTTGTCCAATTTCTCTTTTTTCGGTAGAATGTTTGTAGGATTGACTGAGAAGGAGGTTACACACCTTGGCTGAGACAAAAACAAAAAAACGCTCGAAACGTGAACGCCGCATGAAAGTCATCATTTATATCATGATTCTTTCTATGGTATTATCTACCGTATTGGCAGGCGCAAGTTTCTTCCTATAAGAAATATCCAGCACCCCTGAAGCATACAACCTAGTGTTTGGATTGCTTTAGGGGCGACACTTTTTAAGCATATGGTACATTCCATACAATGAAGAAGCCGATAGATTGGGGAGTCCCCTCTCTATCGGCTTTCTTATTATGTTCACGTTGCCGGATTCAGCATTCTGTCCAATTTCTCTTTTTCCCAGACTTGATAAATAGTTTTCAGTTCTTCATCGGAGTCAACAATAATGACATCCATTTCCACAGGGACAAGTTCGTACAGTTTTTCCACATCTTCATTATTCAAGCGGATACACCCTGCAGAAACAGACTTTCCGATCGATTCCGGGCGGTTTGTACCGTGTATTCCGTAGATTCTTCCATCAGTGCCAAGAGCATCGAAACCGATCCAGCGGCTCCCTAAAGGATTATCGGGATCACCTCCGGGGATGTTTTTCTTTCGATAATAAGGATCTTTCGCTTTCACTTTGATGTGAAAGCGTCCTTCCGGCGTCAATTCTTTTGTTTTTCCGATAGCTGCGGGAGCTTTGAATACTTCTTCTCCATCCGAGAAAAGTACGACCTCATGGGTAGCTTTATTTACAACAATGACCGGCTCTCCATTGACGTTCGGCGGCAGCAGTGGGCTGACAAGAAAAAGTACGAAAGCAATAATTTTCATAAGAGTCATCCTCTTTTAGTCAAAGTTTCCCCTCGTACACAGCCTCTATACATCACTCTTTTTAAAGGAGCGTTTAATGATCAAATACTCCTCGATTTCGTTCAGCAAGTGAAATAAACTTGCTCTAACTTCAAATTCTTCCCGTGTCTCAGGAAGCCTGTCTTCTCTAAATTCCTCTTTCATTTCCTTTAATTTTCCTAAGTAAATCAAAGCTGTGTTCCCTGGATGGATTCCTTCAGCTAAGTCTTCGAAAAAATCAGCAATTTTTTGACCATGGATATCCAAACTGGAGATCCGGCTGACAAGCGGCAACATGCGTTCAAGAAGCTCAAATTGTTTTGTCCGCATATGGAAATAATGATAATAATGGTTATGGGAACGAAGCAGATGGTTTTCAACATCACGGAAGGAAAGCGACTTTGCCTTTTCTAATAATGCGGCTGTATCTGTCAGTTCTTTCCCTGTCCAATCATGATCACCTTCACGCATGAACTCAGCTATTTCCTTCAGAATGATGGAAAAGTTGCTTTCCACTTCTTTTTGGTATTTCTTCAACTTATTTTCCAAACTCGGCATATATAAATTAAGTATTAGTGCAGTTCCTATCCCGACTGTGATCAACACCATTTCATTCCAAATTACTCCCCAGTCGATAGCGCCTGACCCATACAAATGTAGGATAATGACTGAACTAGTAACTATTCCAGGTGTGATCCGCATCCAGACTGTAACAGGTATAAAGGCAAACAACATCAAACCGATCGAGATGGGGTTGTAACCAAGAAGTTCAAAGAAAGTAAAAGAGAAAACCATCGCGACCAAACAGGCTGAGAACCGATGCCATGCACTCAAGAATGACCGCTTTCTCGTAATTTGGATACAAAGGATTGTCAAAATACCTGCCGATGCGAAATTTTCCAATTGAAGCAATTGTGCAATCCATATGGCCAAAGGTGTACCTAATGCTGTTTTAATCGTCCGATATCCGATTTTCACTGCCAACCTCACCTCGCTCTACTATATATTAACGATTTCACCGATTACAAAACGTTCAACAATAAGCCGTAACTTTATTGATTCCTGGACGAAAAAAGGATCTTTGCTTCTCAACAAAGATCCTGAGCTAATGATTCAATTATACTTCTTCACAGTACTCTTCAAAACTGCGTTGAAGCTTTCCGATCACTTCCATCGGCTCAAACCCTTCAATATCATGACGCTCGACCATCGTTTGGATTTTACCGTCTTTCAAAAGCGCAAAAGAAGGAGAAGATGGTGGGTACCCTTCAAAATATTCTCTTGCACGTTCGGTCGCCTCGCGATCCTGACCAGCGAATACAGTTACCAGCTGATCTGGACGCTTGTCATAATGAATTGCGTGCGCAGCTGCAGGACGTGCGATTCCACCTGCACAACCACAAACTGAGTTGATCATGACAAGAGTCGTCCCCTCTTTATTCAAGGATTGCTCGACTTCTTCTGCAGTTGTCAGCTCAGAATAACCGGCTTGGGTAATTTCTTCACGTGCTTTTGTAACCACATCGTTCATAAAAATATTGAAATCCATATCACATGGCCCCTTTTTTTAGAAATACTATGAACATTTTACCAAGATATCAGCAGGCTTTCAATTGAATTGGCTTTAATATAATCTCAAGCTGACATTTTTTGATTGTTTCAAATACAAAAACTGCCTTCCAAACTAGGAAGACAGCCCTTAAATCAATAAACAGAAGTATTATCTTCAGACATCTTTTCTAATATTTCTTTTACTCGTGCTAAGAAGTTACCGGCAACAAGCCCATCCAATACGCGGTGATCTAAAGATAGACAGAGATTCACCATATCACGCGCACCGAACATCCCGTTCTGATAAACAGGCTTCTTCACGATCGATTCCACTTGCAGAATCGCCGATTGCGGATGATTGATGACGCCCATGGATTGTACAGAACCAAATGAACCGGTATTATTCACCGTAAATGTACCGCCTTCCATGTCTTTAGAAGTCAGCTTGCCTTGTCGGGCTTTTCCTGCAAGATCTGTAATATCCTTGGCAATGCCTTTGATACTTTTTTCGTCAGCATCACGGATCACCGGCACGAACAACTGGTCGTCTTTCGCTACAGCTATGTTCAAGTTAATTGCTTTCTTCTGAATGATCTTGTCGCCTGCCCACATGCTGTTCAATTGTGGATATTCTTTCAATGCTTGGGCGACAGCTTTCACAAAGAATGCGAAATAAGTCAAGCTGAAGCCTTCCTGCTGCTTGAATTTGTTTTTCTTGGCATTACGCAGTTCTACCAAGTTCGTTACATCGACTTCAACCATCATCCATGCATGAGGAATTTCCGTTTTGGATTTCACCATGTTTGCTGCAATCGCTTTACGCACACCTGTCACAGGAATCTCTACATCACCTTCGCCTGTTTGAGCAGGAGCAGCGGTAGTTTGCTGGGTTGGTGCTTGGGACGGTGCTTCTGGTTGTGCTGCTGGTTCTTGAGCAGGTCCGCTGCCTTCCGCAGGTTCCTGATCGACAGTAGGAATGCTCCCGCTTTCAATGATTTTCTCGATATCTTTTCGAGTGATCCGGCCCCCGCGCCCTGAACCCTCTACTTGATTCAGGTCAATATCATGCTCTTGAGCAAGTGTCATTACTGCAGGAGAATAGCGTTTTTTACTTCCTTTGTCCTGTTTCGGTGCAGAGCCTGCCGTTTTTTCAGAAGCAGCTGTTTTCGGCGCTTCTTTTTCTGGTGGTACTTCTTCTTTTTTCTCTTCTTGCTCAGGCTTTTCAGCAGGACCGGAACCTTCGACTTCGATATGGCACATCAAATCACCTACAGAAATCGTATCTCCTTCAGATGCTACAAGTTCTTTAATTTCCCCTGTAAAAGAAGATGGTACTTCGGCATTTACTTTATCAGTCATGACTTCAGCAATTGGATCGTATTTATTCACTTTATCGCCAGGCTGGACAAGCCAAGTGCTTATTGTTCCTTCGGTTACACTTTCACCGAGTTGAGGCATATTGATTTTTTCTAAACCCACCAGGAATTCCTCCTTTGATTAAAATTCCGCAAGATCGCGCATCGCTTTTTCAACTTTATCTGGATTCATCATAAAGTATTTTTCCATCGTCGGCGCGTATGGCATTGATGGCACATCAGGTCCTGCCAGACGTTGAACAGGTGCATCAAGATCGAATAAGCAGTTTTCACTGATGATCGCAGAAACCTCTGAAATAATGCCGCCTTCTTTATTGTCTTCTGTAACGAGCAATACCTTACCCGTTTTTGAAGCCGCTTCAATGATTCCTTCTTTATCTAACGGATATACAGTTCGAAGGTCGAGGATGTGTGCATCTATGCCTTCTTCAGCAAGCTTTTCTGCCGCCTGGAGGGCAAAATGGACACAAAGACCATAAGTGATAACGGTAATATCTGAACCTTCCCGTTTGACATCCGCCTTTCCAATCGGCAATGTATAATCCTCATCTGGCACTTCACCTTTAATCAGACGATAGGCACGCTTATGTTCAAAAAACAGGACAGGGTCGTTATCGCGTATGGATGCTTTCAATAATCCCTTGACATCATACGGAGTTGACGGCATGACGATTTTCAAGCCTGGCTGATTAGCGAACACCGCTTCCACGGACTGAGAATGATATAAGGCACCATGGACTCCCCCGCCATAAGGAGCACGAATGGTAAGTGGGGCACTCCAGTCATTATTCGAACGATAACGGATTTTCGCTGCCTCTGAAATGATTTGGTTAACCGCAGGCATGATGAAGTCTGCGAACTGCATTTCCGCCACAGGACGCATGCCATACATAGCTGCACCAATTCCAACGCCGGCTATAGCTGATTCAGCAAGCGGCGTATCTAACACACGATCTTCACCGAATTCATCGTAAAGGCCGTCGGTTGCACGGAATACCCCTCCGCGTTTTCCGACATCTTCACCAAGTACGAAAACCTTTTCATCCCGCTGCATTTCTTCTTTCAACGCTTGAGTTACGGCTTGAATATATGAAATAACTGCCATAGTTTCTCCCCCTCCTTACTCTTCGTACACATATTTCAGTGCAGATTCAGCTTCCGCATATGCAGCATCCTCTGCATAATCAGTCGCTTCATTGACGATTTGATTAATTTCGTCATTCATGGCTGTCTCTTTTTCTTCTGTCAAGATGCCTTGCTCACGTAAGTAGTTGGCAAATGTAACGATCGAGTCTTTCTTCTTCGCTTCATCGACTTCTTCACGTTCACGGTAAGTACGATCATCATCGTCACTGGAGTGAGGTGTAAGTCGATAAGAAACGGTTTCAATCAAAGTCGGTCCTTCACCGTCACGCCCGCGATCAGCTGCTGCTTTGACTGCTTCATAGACAGCTAGTGGATCATTTCCGTCTACCGTATAACCCGGCATACCATACCCGATTGCACGGTCAGATACTTTTTCACATGCAAGTTGCTTTGATACAGGTATTGAAATCGCATATTTATTGTTTTCTACCATGAAAATGACCGGAAGTTTGTGCACGCCTGCAAAGTTTGCACCTTCATGGAAGTCTCCCTGGTTAGAAGATCCTTCTCCGAGAGTGACAAGAGAAACGAAATCTTTTTTCTCCATTTTACCTGCCAAGGCGATACCGACCGCATGCGGAACTTGTGTGGTAACAGGTGAAGAACCTGTTACGATACGGTTTTTCTTCTGCCCGAAGTGCCCTGGCATTTGACGACCACCAGAGTTCGGGTCTTCGGATTTTGCAAACCCGGACAACATCAGATCTTGTGGTGTCATACCGAAAGAAAGAACGACACCCATGTCCCTGTAATAAGGTAGTGCGTAGTCTTTTTCGCGATCGAGGGCATAAGATGCACCCACTTGCGCCGCCTCTTGTCCTTGACATGAGATCACGAATGGAATTTTACCTGCCCGGTTTAACAGCCACATCCGTTCGTCGATTCTCCTTGCTAGTAACATCGTGCGAAACATGTCTAACACTTGTTCATCACTTAAACCTAAAGATTTATGGCGATTTTCAGCCATGTGATTCCCTCCTTTGTTCTTTAACCGTGGATTTGGTTACCATCAACAGCCATTGCCGCTTCGCCGATCGCCTCTGCAAGTGTCGGGTGCGGGTGGATGCTTTCTGCAATTTCCCATGGAGTAGCATCCAATACTTTTGCAAGCCCTGCTTCTGAAATCATATCGGTGACATGAGGACCGACCATATGGACTCCTAACAAATCGTCTGTTTCTTTGTCAGCGACAATCTTTACGAAGCCATCTGTCTCGCCGTATACGAGTGCTTTGCCGATTGCCTTGAATGGGAACTTCCCAACCTTGACTTCAAAACCTTTTTCTTTGGCCCCTGTCTCTGTCAAGCCGACGCTTGCCACTTCAGGATTGGAATAAATACATGTCGGCACTTGTTCCGGGTTCATCGGGTGAGGAGAACCATCTGCCATATGTTCAACGGCAATCATCCCTTCATGTGAAGCGACATGAGCAAGCTGCATTCCTCCGATGACATCACCGATCGCATAAATGTGACTCTCTTTCGTCTGGTAAAACTTGTTCGTCTGGATGACCCCATTCTCAACGACTATATCTGTGTTTTCAAGACCGATATTCTTTACATTCGCAGAGCGCCCCACAGACACAAGCATACGGTCTGCCTGAAAAGTCGAAGTCTCTCCATCGACCTCAGCTTGAATAGTGACCCCTTCCCCTTTTTCAAGGGTATCAGCCATCACTTTTGCACCTGTGACGACGTTCACACCTTTATTCTTCATTTGCTTCAACATTTCCTTAGAGACATCTTCGTCCTCAGTCGGTAAAATGTGCGGTAAGTATTCAAGGACGGTAACCTCAATACCAAAGTCAGCAAGCATTGATGCCCATTCGATTCCGATTACACCTCCACCTACGATAACAATGGAAGATGGCAGTTCCTCCATATAAAGAGCTTCATCAGAAGTCATCACTAATTCGCCGTCAACTTCAAGTCCTGGCAGTGATTTCGGGCTGGAACCTGTTGCAACCAGCACATTTTTAGGAATGAGCATTTCGTTTTCTTCACCATTGTTCATTTCAACAGAGATTGTCCCCGCTGTAGGTGAAAAAATCGATGGACCCAGAATACGTCCAAACCCTTCATAAATGTCGACTTTGCCTTTTTTCATCAGTCCTTGAACACCTTTATGTAATGTGTCCACGATGGATTGCTTTCGTTCTTGCACTTTAGTGAAATTCAATGTCGGCGATTCCGTGCTCACTCCAAACGCATCGGCTTCCTTCGTCTGTCGGAAAACCTCCGCACTCCGGAGTAATGCTTTAGAAGGGATGCATCCGCGATGCAGACACGTCCCGCCTAATTCCCGCTCCTCAACGATCGCTGTTTTAAGTCCAAGTTTCGAAGCTCGAATAGCAGCTACATAGCCACCAGTTCCGCCTCCGAGGACGACTAAATCGTATTCTTGTGCCATTTGGACTCTCCTTCCTATTCTGCAAAATTAGGATATTGTTTCGGTGCTTCTTCATTATTCAGCACACGCAATGTTCCCTCATTCAATGCTTCTAATTCATTTTCACCCGGGTAGACAAGGACATCTGCAATCCAATGTATCCTCTTAGAAATTTCTTCAACGAATCCTTTACCGTAAGCCAGTCCACCAGTCAATGCCACAGCATCGACTCTTCCTTCCAAAACAGCACTCATGCTGCCGATTTCTTTGGCAATCTGGTAAGCCATCGCATCAAAGACGACTTTCGCTTTCCGATCACCATTTTCCACCATTTGTTCGACTTCGCGAGCATCATTGGTATGTAAATACGCCATGAGCCCGCCCTGACCGACCAATTTCTTCATGACTTCATCACGATAGTATTGTCCAGAGAAACAGAGTGATACAAGATCCCCTGCTGGAACAGTGCCCGCACGTTCCGGTGAAAATGGACCGTCACCATGGAGGCCATTATTCACATCGATGACACGTCCATCTGCATGCGCTCCGACTGTAATCCCCCCGCCCATGTGAGTGACTATCAACCGCGCGTCTTTGTAGGACTTCTGTAAATCAGCAGCAGCTCTGCGTGCAACAGCCTTTTGATTCAGTGCATGAAAAATACTTTTTCGCGGAATTTCAGGAACACCTGATACCCGGGCAAGCTCCTGCAGTTCATCTACGACGACCGGGTCGACGATATAAGCTCCGATATTCAATCCTCTGGCAATCTCATGTGCGATGATTCCACCCAGATTGGAAGCATGTTCACCATTGTAACCATTTTTCAAATCTTCAAGCATCGCTTCGTTCACTTCATAAGTGCCGCCTTCTATCGGACGCAGAAGGCCGCCTCGTCCACATACAGCACTCAGCTTGCTGATGTTTATACCCTCTTGATCAAGTTCATTCAGAATGACTTGTTTTCTGAATTCATATTGATCGATGATTCGTTTGTACTGATTGATTTCTTCCGCATTGTGCCGGATTGTCTTTTCAAAAACCACTTCCACATCATCAAAGACTCCTATTTTAGTTGATGTGGACCCAGGATTGATGACAAGGATTCGATGTGTTTGCAATTCCCTAAACCCCCGTCATCCGTTCTGTTTTCTGCTCAAAATATGATGGCCATTCTGTAAAAACTGGCTGCGTGAACGGCGCATGCGCTCTATGCGTTCCTCGGCCATTCGGTCTGCCGCTGCGTAAGTTGGAAGATCATCTCGGCGTGAAATATCAAATACGCGAGAGACATTATCGTAAATCGTTTCGACACGTTTCATCGCCCGGTCTTTATTATAGCCATGAAGCTCATCGGCTACGTTAATGACTCCACCTGCGTTAAGAACATAATCTGGTGTATAAACGATGCCTTTTTTATGAAGGATGTCACCATGTTTTGTATCTTTAAGTTGATTGTTTGCAGCACCAGCTATAACTTTCGCTTTTAATTGAGGAATTGTTTCGTCATTGATTGTCGCACCAAGGGCACATGGTGCATAAATATCACAATCAACACTGTAAATATCATCAGGGTCTACAGCTCTTGCTCCAAATTCATCGACCGCACGTTGAACAGCTTCTTTGTTGATGTCTGTGACAATCAAATTCGCCCCTTCTTCATGCAAGTGCCGGCACAGAGTGAAAGCGACATTTCCGACACCTTGAACAGCTACGGTTTTTCCTTCCAGGGAATCAGAACCGAACCCTTCTTTCGCTGCTGCTTTCATGCCGCGATAAACCCCATAAGCTGTAACGGGTGAAGGGTTACCAGAAGAACCGAAAGCTGGAGAAATACCTGTCACGTAATCTGTTTCTTCGTGGATCAAGTCCATATCCTGAACTGTTGTCCCTACATCCTCTGCAGTGATGTAACGGCCATTCAACCCTTGAATATAACGACCGAATGCACGGAACATTTCTTCATTCTTATCCTGCTTCGGATCTCCGATGATAACAGTCTTTCCTCCTCCAAGGTTCAAACCTGCTGCAGCGTTCTTATAGGTCATCCCTTTGGCGAGACGCAATGCATCTTCAACGGCATGGTCTTCTGATGCGTAAGTCCACATCCGTGTTCCACCCAATGCAGGCCCTAATGTTGTATCATGAATCGCGATAATCGCTTTCAACCCTGATTGTTCATCTTGACAAAATACCAATTGCTCGTAATCGTATTCTTGCATATAACTGAAAATTTCCATGATGAATCCTCCTCTTTAATGACTGGCTTTAAGAGCTAAAGCCAATGAATTTATTTTGCTTTCTGCATCGTCAGCACGAGACGTTAAAACGATCGGTGCTTTCGCTCCGCTTATCACGGCAGCTACTTTAGCATTGGCAAAATACATGAATGATTTATATAAGGCGTTGGCTACTTCAATCGTTGGTACTGCAAGTATGTCTGCTTGTCCAGCCACTTCCGACTCAACACCTTTTTGCTTAGCAGCCTTCAGATCGACCGCGTTATCAAAAGCTAGTGGCCCATCGACAATACAATCTTTGATTTGGCCCCGCCTATTCATTTGAGTAAGTATTGCTGCGTCATGTGTCGCCGGCATTGCCGGGTTGACGACTTCAACAGCTGCCAATGGAGCAACTTTAGGCTTTTCCCATCCTGCCTGTCTGGCAACTTCGACCGCATTATTAATGATTTGTACTTTTTCTTCTAATGTCGGGGCGATGTTCATAGCTGCATCTGTCAGGAAGATCAATTTTTCACGCCCAGGTATTTCAAACAAAGATACATGGGATAAGACGTTCCCTCTGCGTAAACCATACTGTTTATCCAGCACCGCTTTCAACAACGATTTCGTATCGATATTGCCTTTCATGAGTACATGCGCTTTTTCGTCATGAACCGATTTTACGGCAATAGAGGCACTCTCTTCCTTTGAGGATTGGATTACATGGATCCCATCTTGATGTAAATCTAAGCCGATCGCCGAAGCTGAACGGCTTATTTCATCCTCTTCACCGACAAGGAAGAAATTCGCCAGGTTCGTTTCGCGCGCTTTTTTGACGGCTTTCAAGACTTCTTCATCTACTGCTTGAGCGACAGCGACCGTTTTAAGGTTCGTACGATCGACGCCTTCAATTAAATCGTCTAATGATTTCATGTTGTCACCTCTTCCCACTGTTATACTTGCAAGTTTCATGCCAACTAACCTTTTCTAGAAAACACTATAATAAAGGCTTGTGCAACATTGCAAACATTTGCATTATGAAAAATTTTGCATGCTGTTTTTGTCCAAATGATATTTTTCCAATTTATAATACAAATTCCTAATGGAGATCCCTAACGCTTTCGCTGTTTGCGTTTTGTTGTAATTATGAGACCGGTAAGCGTCTGCGAGCAATTTCTTTTCATATTCATCAACTGCTTGTTGCAGAGTTTCCCCCAGCCAAGGCGTGTCTTTTTCCTCACTAGCTGCATCTGCTGCTGCTTTTTTCAAATGAGGGAGGTGCCCTGGTAATATGGTATCTTCTACGTTCTCCATGTAGATCATTGCCCGTCCGATGATATTTTCTAACTCACGGACATTACCAGGCCAATCGTAGTCCTTCAACTGTTGGAATGCTTGATCATTGACTGAAATGACATGGCGCCCATAATCTTCATTCAGTTTCTGAATCAAGTGTTCTGTCAGCTGATGGACGTCTCCTCTCCGCTCCCTGAGAGGCGGGATATAAATTGGCAGCCGGTTTAAACGGTAATACAAGTCTTCTCTGAACTTTTTGTTCATAATTGCCTTTTCTAAATTAATATTCGTTGCAGCTATTACGCGTACATCCACGTGGACCGGTTTTGTGCCCCCCACCCGCATAATTTCATTTTCTTGTAATACGCGTAGAAGTTTAGCCTGCATCGGTAAAGTCAGTTCTCCGATTTCGTCAAGAAAAATGCTGCCATAATTGCCCTCTTCAAACAGTCCCTTTTTCCCGCCCCGCTTCGCTCCGGAGAAAGCACCTTCTTCATAACCGAAAAGTTCACTCTCCAGAAGTGATTCCGCAATGGCTGCGCAATTGACACGGATAAACTTATTATGGCGCCGCTTACTTTCGTTATGAATCGCATGGGCGAAAAGCTCTTTCCCTGTCCCTGACTCTCCGCGGAGAAGAACGGTCGCCGGCGTACGAGCACCGACTTTGGCCTGTTCTAAAGCAAGGGTCATTTCCGGCGAGTCACCAATGATATCATCAAAGGTGTATTTCGCTTCAAGGCTTCGGATGATTTGACGGGCACGCTTCAATTCACTCGTTAATGATTGAATTTCCGAGACATCATGAAGGACCCCGACACTCCCCTTCAGTTTTCCATCTACAATCACGGGAGCAACATTGACGAGGACATCTTTCTTCGACGGCCCAACTTTCATTCTCACCCCACGTACCGGCCTTCTTGTGCGCAGTACTTTCATGTGCATGCTTTCCCCTTCAGAGATATCAACCGTAGCAGGCTCCCCTACGATTTCACTCTCTGATAAACCTGTAATTCTTGTATAAGCAGGATTTATCATTAAACCGCTTCCATTTTCATCTACTACTGAAATCGCCTCATCTGATGAATGAATGATGGCTTCAAGCATTGTTTTAACTTCTTTCAAGTCCGTGATTTCCTCTGCTAAATTGACAACTTCTGTGATGTCTTTAAAAACAGCATAAGCTCCAATGACTTTTTGGTCTTGTCCGATCATCGGTATCCTCGTAGTAATTACCTTTTTTCCATTATCCAATTCGAGCTTTTGGTTGACTTCTTTTTTTCGTGAGGTCAATATCTGCGGCAGTCTCGATGCAGGGATGATCTCATTGATCGGTTCACCGATCATCGAAGATCTTTTCCTGCTTAAAATCCGTTCGGCACTGCGATTGAGAAAAGAAACCTTTCCCTCCTCTGTAATGACAATCATACCGTCGTGGATACTGTTCAGAATGAGATGTTGATTTTCTGCCTGCTGCTTCAGTTCTTGAACAAGTGATTCTTTTTCTTCCAGCAGCTCAGCGGTTACATATGCAACCGATCCAGGAATAACGACGGTTGATCGATGACGAGTCTCCCTGATTGCATTGAATACTTCCTCTTCACCTGTCGCTTCAATAATGATATCAATGTCTTTATGTATCCAATCTTTCCAATTCCGATCTGTCGGGATTCCATAACTTTTTGCGATAGATAGCCCAGCAGCCCCAGGGTTTATATCTGTGACAGCGACTATTTGCATACGGTCGATTTCATTCAGCAATTTCAACAGGGCGGTTCCACCTTTCCCTGCACCGACAATCAACACACGTTTCATTTCATCACACCCTGCAATATTTTGCGCATCTTCATCCTATACTATTCTGCAGGTTTTAGCAAGTGTATGGATGTTCCCTATAGACGCTGCATTTGATATACTAATCATTGATTGAAAAAAGGAGTTACGAATATGCGATTAATTGCTTTATTACTATTAGTCACCCCGGGACTCATCGCCGTTTATGGGATAAAATTGATCCGTGATGCCCTATTTGGTGAATTCCACGAAGTTTTTTTTCACATCGCCATTCAAGGGATCCTCGGAATATTGTTCGTGGTCGGCGGAATCGCGTTCATCGGTGGATTCATCTTACATAGAGACCGGAAGAGGAATTTGACAAAGGGGCGTTTTAAACAAAATGACCACCCGGAATGAAGGAGTTTTGCTGTGTGACAGAGTTTGAGTTATTCAGAAAGCAGTACCCATTCGATTTACTTTCTGATGAAGAGTTTGAGGAAGTATTCGGTGACGCTGTTGTAAAAGAATACGGGACAAATGAGTTCATCATCCACGAAGATGAGGATGATGACATGATTGATATCCACTTCATGGTGTCGGGATTAGCAAAGAACATCATGCACAGATCCAATGGCCGCCAATTATCGGTAAGGTTTTATTACCCTGGTGACCTGGTCGGTGTCATGATTCTCCTGACTAGTGGTGAAATGAGATTTTCTGTACAAGCCTTAGAACCCATCAAAACCGTGCGTTTTAACAGAGAATCTTTTTTGAAAATAATGTCCAACAATAACCTTTTCTCAAAGGTGGTTATGGACGGCATCAGCCATTTAATGAAAAGTTTATATGATGAAGTGAAATATAAAAGCTCCACCACAGATGAACAGGATGATCGTGAACTATATAAAAAGCGTGCGGACGCTTATATGGAGCCGCCGACATTTATTCATCCTGAAGCTTCGATTGAAAAAGCAGCTCGTATGCTGCAGCAACAAAAGATTGAGGCGCTTATCGTCAGTGAAGATCAGCAAACGATGCTTGGGATGATCGGATACGGTGAAATTCTGCGGGCTTATTTTGAAAACGACCATAACAACCCGGTCAAAGCGTATATGGCCGAGGAAGCCTATGAAATCAATGAGCAAGAGTTCATTTATGATGCCCTCAGTTACTTAAAGCACCATCCAACTGAAATCATCCCTGTTCTACACAAAGACAAAATTGTAGGGATATTAAGGCAGTCATCCTTTTTCACGATTAAGAATTCCGTTTACTTTGATTTGACCTATAAAATTTCAAATGCTACCAACATCGATGAAATCAAACCTTTGTCACCGATCCATAACACCAGGTTCCAGCAGTTCATAGCCAGCTTGATCAAGGATCATATGTTTGCCTACGATATCGCGGAACTGATGACGAATTACAATGACCGGATCCATAAGCAAATCGTCCAGATTGCAGAAGACGAGATGATCAAGGATGGCTATGGCGTACCTCCGATCAACTATTGTTTTTTGGTAATGGGCAGTGAAGGCCGTAAAGAGCAGGCCTTCTCCACTGACCAGGACAACGCAATGATCCTTGCCGATTATGAAGGGTCTAAAAATAAAGCGAAAATTGAACAATTCTTTTCTATTTTTACAAAAAAGATCAACGATATGCTTGATGAATGCGGCTTTCCTTACTGCACAGGAGGCATCATGGCAAAAGAAGAAAAATGGCGGCAACAGACAACGGAGTGGCATGAAAGCATCGATCGCTGGATCCGAAAAATGGATGCTGAAGAAATACGTGACTTTACCATTTTCATGGACTTCCGCCCGATCTTCGGAGATTACTCCCTGGCATACGACTTAAAAAAGCACGTGACTAAACGGGTACAAAAGTCTCTGAACCTTCATCAGCTCCTAATGAAAGATACATTACGCTTCCGTGTGCCAGTCCAGCCGTTTGGACGTATCTCCGGAATCGGAAAAAAACGTACACTCAATTTGAAGAAATCTGCAATCATGCAAATCGTCAATGCCATCCGTATTTACAGTATGAAATATGGCATCGAAGAGATCAATACTGTCAACCGTCTTGACGCACTAGCTGAGCAAGAACGTTTTCACCCACGGGATGTCGAAAACGCTAAAACTGCTCTCCATCGCTTGATGCTATTCCGATTGAAAGCAAACTTAGAGCAGTTAGAAGAAAACGAGCCATTATCCAATGATTTAAAACTCATCCCTCTCAAAAAAGAAGAACGACGATCATTGAGGGAATCCTTGATCATTGCTAAACGCCTGCAGCAAGTCCTGGAATTGAGCTACAACCGAAATCGGGTGGTATGATGTTACCAGTAGACTTACAAATCATAAAATACCTTCTCTTCGAAAAGCCGATGTACCATTACAAAATCAAGCCTTATTTGAAATGGAATACTTATCATAAGCTTGAAGAACAGCTGAGTAATTATGAAAAAGATTCACGACTTGATGAACAACCATTGAAAAACTTGGACTATACTATTTTTGATTTGGAAACGACTGGCTTCCTTCCTGAAATCGGCCATGAGATCATCTCCATTGGTGCGATACGGCTGCAAGGAATGAATGCTTGTCATAATGTGAAATTCCACCAAGTCATACAGCCGATCCGCCCGGTGAATAAACAAACACTTCGACTGACAGGCTTAACTAAAGAGCGTTTGAGAAATGCCAGCCCATTCATTGAAGGATTTCAAAACTTCATGGATTTCAGCGAAGGATCAGTACTGGTCGCCCACCCAGCAAAGTTCGATATGCGTTTTTTAAAAGCTATGCTCCGACGCTGGCAGCTGCCTGACTACGACCCCCCTGTTATTGATTCTCAATTGATGGCCCAATGGCTTTTACCTGAAGTGAGACATCAATTGGATCCATTATTAAAATATGTCGGCATTGACAAGCGAGATCGCCACCATGCGCTGAACGATGCAATTATGACGGCTGAGCTATTCCGGTATCTCTTGAGGAAAACGACCGATCAAGGACTTCACACATTTGCAGAACTTCATAAAATTTTGGAACAGCAAAAAAAAGCGAAGCAGAAATCCTGACTGCTTCGCTTTTTTGCATTTTGTTCCCATATAGTATTATTCTTTTTTCCTATACTCTCATTCAAAAAATGTTCTGTATAAAGATTCAACTGCACTTGATAATTCTGAAGATTTGACTCCGAACATCATCGAGACTTCCGATGATCCCTGGTTAATCATCTCAATATTCACCCCAGCCTCACGGAAAGCACACGCGGCATTACTTGCTATGCCAACGGTCTGGTTCATTCCTTCACCGACAATCATAATCATCGCCATGTCTCTTTCAATCATGACCATGTCCACTTCTAACTCTTCCTTGATCCGCTGAACTACAACCTGTTCTTTTTCCGGTGGCAACTGATGGTCACGGATAATCACGGACATATCATCGATTCCAGAAGGTGCATGTTCAAAAGAAACTCCTTCATCTTCAAGGATATGCAGCAATTTTCTTCCGAAGCCAATCTCTCGGTTCATCAAAAATTTGCTTACATATAAGTTCAAAAATCCTTTGTCACTTGCAATGCCCACTACATGCGATTCTCGCTCCGGTAACTCAGCCACGATCATCGTCCCTTGAGCTGAAGGATTATTCGTGTTCTTGATACAGACCGGTATCTTTTCTTTAAATGCAGGAATCAAAGCTTCATCATGGAAGACTGAAAATCCTGCATACGACAGTTCCCTCATCTCTCTATAGGTCAATGATGTCAATTGTTTCGGTGATTCCACATACATCGGATTCACACAATAAACAGAGTCCACATCGGTAAAGTTCTCATACATATCCGCTTTCAATCCAGCTGCTACGATGGAACCTGTAATATCCGACCCACCCCTTGAGAAGGTAACCAACTGTCCTTCAGGGGTAAATCCGAAGAATCCTGGGATAACAAGAATTTCATTACGCTCTCTGAGCCCGTACAAGCGCTCAAAGCTCTCTTCAAGTACTATTGCTCCACCTGGTTGATCACAGACGAGGATACCCGCTTCTTTCGGGTTTACGTAAGAAGATTGTAACCCGCTTTGCTGAAGATAGGAGCTGACAATCAACGCAGACCCATCTTCTCCACACGCCTTTAATGTATCCAAAGCATTGTTGCTCTGTTCTTTCACTAAATCGATTGCCTGATCGATGCGATCCTTCACTGTTTCCAGAACCCCGATTGGCAGAGCTAATTCTTCTGCCATTGTTCTGAAACGGTCAATGATTTTCATATAAGTATCCATATCCATTGTACCGTCTGTTTGAATGGAGTCCCCTAATTGAATCAACAAATCCGTAACCTTAGTATCCTCACCCCTTCTTTTACCTGGTGCGGATACAACGACCACTCTTCGATTCTCATCTGCTTCAATAATGCTTCTCACTTTGGCTATTTGACTTGCATCGGCAAGTGAGCTGCCTCCAAATTTTACGACCTTCATATGTAAAACACCCCGCTAGTGAACAAAGTTATTAATAATTAAGAATTGTATCACAAATCATACAAAAAAATGAACACCAAATATAAAAAAACATTTTAATACGGAATTTCGACGTGATATTGGGAATTTTTACATTAATTATGTATATCTATTACATCTTTTCTGCTTTTCCTTTAATATGGTAGGTGAAAGGAAGGATGGTACTATGGTTTTACGCAGAGATGGGTTCGGTGGATCAAGATTTTATCCTGAAAACAGTGAAATAACTGTCCTATGTACCTATATTAATACAGGTTACAGATATGTAATCATTCGATATTTGGACCTTCCTTTCAGTTACCGCCTCATAAACAGGGACGGCATACTCTTACTGGAAGAGCAGGTCTGTGAATTTTTGTTAAATGAAGTCACAAAAATCGATGAAGGATATTACGATGACCCTCAATTGGCCAAGAAAATCACAGCCCTTATGAAATAAAAGAAAGCACGAGAGTTCTTGCCCCTCGCGCTTTCTGAAATGTTTTATGATTCAACGAAATGCTATTAACTTGCTTTGTGCTCCAATCGCAAACGGTCTGCAACCATTGCAATGAATTCGCTGTTCGTAGGTTTCGCTTTGGTCGTTGAAATCGTATAACCGAATAAAGATGAAATCGCATCGATGTTCCCACGGTTCCAAGCTACTTCAATGGCGTGACGTATCGCTCGTTCCACCCTTGAAGCAGTAGTATTATATTTCGTTGCAATATCTGGATAGAGGACTTTTGTAATGGAACCCAGCAATTCGAGATCACGATAAACCATAGTGATTGCTTCACGTAAGTATTGATAACCTTTAATATGAGCTGGAACACCGACTTCGTGAATGATGTGAGTGATACTTGTATCCAAATCAGGTTTTCTTGACTTCGTCGAAGTGTAGCTGTTTCCTAGGGCACGGTTGATTGGGTCACCTGCGTGTTTGATTTGACGTACCTGCTCTCCTAAATGGTCAAGATCAAATGGTTTCATCATGAAGTAGGCAGCTCCTAATTCCACCGCTTTCTTCGTCACTTCTTCCTGACCGAACGCTGTCAACATGATAACTTCCGGCTGCTTGTCCAAATCCTTCAACTTATTCAAAACTGCAAGGCCATCCAAATGAGGCATGATAATATCAAGAATCAATACATCAGGGTTCTTCTCTTCAACCATTTGCAAACAATCTTTCCCGTTATACGAAGTACCGGCTACGTCAATGTCATGGGTATCACCAAAATATTCCTCAAGAAGCTTTACAAGCTCGCGGTTATCATCAGCCAAACACACCTTAATTTTTTCCATTTATCTTCCTCCTTACAAAATAGTCCTCTTTCTTACTGTAACTCATATATTCGACACAAAGGAAATTCATCCCTTTTTTATTATAACAAATAAAATCCAATATTTTATATTATCTTCAAAATGCTTTTAAATACTTTGAAAATCGCAGTAATTCGACAATCTTTATTCTCTATTGTCGAAATTTGTCGAATGCATCCATGACTAAACCCTCAGTAATTTTCCCCAAAAAAAAGAAGAGCTCTTTTTTGAGCTCTTCTAACTTGCTTTTTGACCTTCTTTTGTCTCTGATAATTCAATTCCGGCTTCTTGTAGCATCCACTCGATGTGTACGCCATATCCACTAGTCGGATCATTGACGAAAACGTGAGTGACTGCACCGATTATTTTTCCATTTTGAATGATCGGACTGCCGCTCATACCCTGGACGATGCCGCCCGTTTTGGCGAGCAGTTCCTTGTCTGTAATTTTAACGATCATACCCTTAGTAACAGCGGATTTCTTCGGCATATTACTGACTATTTCTACGTCAAAACTTTGCATTTCTTCTCCATCTAACACAGTCATGATTTGAGCAGGTCCTTCTTCTACTTGTTCAGCGAATCCAATCGGCAAACCATCTGGATAAGAGGAATTTTCCATATCTCCATCAAGTTTCCCAAAAATGCCGAATGGCGTATTCTTTGTGATATTACCTAATCGATCGTCTCTCATCGAAAATTTCGCTTTCTTTTCACCCGGAATTCCCTGGCTCCCTTTTTCTATTGAGGTGACATGAGACCTGACGATTGTACCTTCGTGAATTTCGATAGGTTTTTTTGTATCCATATCAGAAATGACATGTCCTAAAGCACCATATTTTTTACTTTCCGGATGAAAAAAGGTCATTGTTCCAATTCCCGCAGCCGAGTCACGGATATATAAACCAATTTGATATTCATCTTCCTGCGCATTGAATGCAGGTGTTAAAGATGTCTTAATAATTTCTTCGCCTCGCTTGATAGTCAAGTCAATGGCTTGCTCATCTTCTCCAGAGTCTTTGACAATGGATGAAAGTTCTTCCATACTATTGAGTTCTTTGCCGTTACCCTTCAGTAAGATATCACCGACTAGGACATTCGCTTCTTCTCCCGGGGAAGATTTCTCTTCTCCATCCACATTCACTAAATGATGTCCCACTACGAGTACACCCTTAGTATGCAGCTCGACGCCAACTGACTGCCCGCCTGGGACCAAACGAATATCTTTCATCGTTTTCAGTTCCGTTTTCTTCAGGGGAACCCCAGCGAATTCGTAAAACACTTGATGATCATCGGTCGAAGAAAAGGCAGTCAAAGCTTCTGAATCATCCCCGCCAGCATCTACTTCCTTATCTGCTGTAGCAGTGACCTTAACTTCTGTAGGGATGGACAGATATTTTTGCACAGGTGCTATCAAAGGTAAAATGAGCATGAACAGCAGGAGAACAGAACCACATATATATTTAAATGTTTTTTGATGAATCACGGGTTCACACTCCTTATCACTCCAGTACCATTTAAATGGCTTACTTATAATGTGGTCTTCAGGAGCCTTTTTTAAACGAGCATAATCACAGTAAATATAGTACCGATTCCCTTGACTTGAAACATTCTCCAACGTATATGAAAACATTGGATAATATTCAGGAATAGGAAGTGGCTGAAAAATGGAAGGAGCCTGCGAAAGTGGGTTTTTCTGAAGGAATTGGGTTCATGAGGGGATTATTATTCTGCCTGATTTTGGTTTAACCATTTATAAAAGGGTAAAATAAATAAACGCATGGAACAGTTCCATGCGTTTATTTATTTTACCCTTAATTAAGAACTTTTATTTATTTTTATGTTTTCCTGCCATTACAAGCAATTCTTTTGCATGCTCGACTGTCGTTTCTGTCAACTCTGCACCTGTAATCATCCGTGAAATTTCGTCTGCTTTTTCCTCATCATTCAGTTCTGCAGCTGCGGTTTGAGTACGTTCATTATCTACTCGTTTTTCGATTCGTACATGTGTATCTGCCATAGCCGCTACTTGTGGCAAGTGAGATATACAAAGAACTTGGGAACCTTCGGAGATGCCATGAATTTTTTCAGCAATCGCTTGAGCTACCCGCCCACTGACACCAGTGTCGACTTCATCGAAAATTACACTGGTTACACCTTGATGACGTGAAAAAATCCGTTTCAATGCGAGCATGATACGTGACATTTCTCCACCGGAAGCCACTTTATGTAATTCTTTGAGTGGTTCACCCGGGTTAGTGGTAATTAAGAACTTAACGATATCGAATCCGTTTGGAAGCAGTTGTACTGGCTTACCATCTAACGCAGGATCGGAGGATCGTCCTTCTTTCATTTGAATATCAACAGCAAACGATGCTTTTTCCAGGTAAAGGCCTCTTAACTCTTCATGTATATAATCTGAAAGTGTCGCTGCTGTATGCGTGCGGATATCATGCATAGTCTTAGCTTCCAACACAGCATCCTGCGCCAATTCGTGGATTTCATTCTCCATTTTATTTAAGTGTGAATCCTTATTGCGAATTTCATCGATTTCTTCTTCGATCTTCGAGGCATATTGCAACATGTCATCAACTTTGGCACCATACTTTTTCTTCAAACGGTTCAGTTCATCAAGTCGTGACTCAATTGAGTTTAATCGCTCCGGATCGAATTCAAGCTCAGCCATTTGATTGCTCAGTTGAAAAGTCATTTCTTCAATCAAATAATAAGAGTTCGAAAGTTCTTCGGACAATTTCGCTAACTGTTCATCTACATCCGCTGTGCTTTCAAGCGATGTCATTGCATGACTGAGCCAGTCCAAACCCCTCTGCTCACCATACAATGAATAGTACGCATCATGGATACCTTGATAGATCTTTTCATAATTCATAAGTTTACTTCGTTCTTCTTCCAACTGTTCGTCCTCTAAAGGCTGCAATTCAGCTTCTTGCAGTTCACGAAGTTGAAACTCCAAAAGATCCAAGCGTTGAGCCATCTCCTGCTCATTTTCACTTAATTCTTTATAGCGTTTCACTAAGCTGCGATATTTATCATAGACACGGCGGTATTCCTCGAGGGAAGGCTTTAAATCACTGCTGGAGAAAACATCCAGTAACTCGATATGCCGCTCAGGGTCCATCAATGACTGGGTTTCATGTTGACTATGGATGTCGATGAGTGTTCTTCCGAATTCCTTCATTATGCCAAGAGTGACAAGTTTGCCATTAACCCGGCAAATGCTTTTTCCTTGATGGGTAATCGTTCTTTGCAGAACTACCATTCCGTCCTCATCGATGTCCACTCCGAACTCTGCCCCCGTTTTATAAATCGGGTGATCCGGATCGATCGTAAACAACCCTTCGATTTCGGCTTTTTTTGTTCCATGACGAACAAATTCGACGGATCCCCGTCCTCCAGCCAGCAATTGGATTGCATCGATGATTATCGACTTTCCTGCACCGGTCTCCCCTGTCAAGACGGTCAACCCTTCTTTGAACGTGATTGAAATTCGATCAATAATTGCAAAATCACGAATAGACAATTCTGTCAGCATGAAACTAACCACCTCAGTTATAGCATATTTAGCAATTGGTCACTAATCGTTTCTGTCTGTTCTTCACTCCGGCAAATAATCAAGCATGTATCATCACCACAAATTGTGCCCATGATTTCATCCCACTCCAGGTTGTCCACTAATGCACCGACGGCGTTGGCGTTTCCCGGTAAAGTCTTCAAAATGATGAAGTGCCCTGCCCTGTCAATACTGACAAATGCATCCATCATCAAACGCTTCAACTTCTCAAAAGGGTTAAAGCGCTGATCCGCAGGAAGGCTGTACTTATAGCGTCCATCCATCATTGGCACTTTGACAAGATGCAGTTCTTTTATGTCACGGGAAACTGTAGCCTGAGTGACATTATATCCCATACCCTTCAATCGATCGACTAATTCATCTTGAGTTTCAATATCGTCGTTCGTTATGAGTTCCCTGATTTTGATATGCCGTTGTCCTTTATTCATGACCATCCTCCGTTTCAAGTCCTTCCATAAGAAAAGGGCCTCTTAACAGCCCTTTTACATACATTATGCGTTTTTGCTGTGCACATCATGCGCTTCGGCTATTACCGCCCCGATATCGACGCCATCCATTGTATTTCCTCTTTTTTCGCCAGTCAGACGAAGGTGTACAAGAAACTCTATGTTTCCGTCCCCTCCGGTAATTGGAGAAAAAGTAAGTCCATAAACAGAATAGCCATGATCTGCTGCAAAATCAAGAATCGTTTCAACGACCTGGCTATGAATACGCGGGTCCTTGACAATTCCTTTCTTACCAACCTGCTCACGACCGGCTTCGAACTGGGGTTTTATTAAAGCGACGACATCTCCCTGTTCTTCCAGGATTGTCGCAAGCACCGGCAAGATGATGCGTAACGATATGAAAGAAACATCGATTGAAGCGAATTGTGGACTTCCTGCTGTTAAATCTTCTTTCGTAACGTAACGGAAATTCGTCCGCTCCATCACAATGACTTGCTCATGATTACGCAACGTCCAGTCTAACTGATTATACCCCACATCAATGGCATAGCTTAATTTCACACCATTTTGTAACCCACAATCCGTAAAACCGCCTGTTGAAGACCCGATATCGATCATCAGTTTGTCCTCTACGCTAAGATCGAATTCCCTCAAGGCCTTTTCGAGCTTCAGACCACCCCTGCTGACATAAGGAATCGCTTTTCCTTTGACAGTCAGCTCAACATCTTCCTCTACCTTCTGACCCGGCTTATCCAACCGGACCTGGTCGTGAAAAACTAAGCCCGCCATGATAGACCTTTTCGCTTTTTCCCGTGTTTCTATATAACCTTTTTCCACTAATAAAACATCTAATCTGACTTTTCTGCTCATATCAATTAAGCCCTTTGCCTCTTAGTCGGTGTCATTTCTTTCAAATAGTGAACCATATTTTCAGCTGTCAAACCGATTTCTTCCCAAAGCTTAGGTACACTGCCATGTTCAATGAACCGGTCAGGAATCCCCATGCGTTTCACCCACTGGGAGGTATAGCTGTTTTCTTCAGCAAATTCCAAGACACTTGAGCCAAAACCACCTTGTAACACAGCTTCTTCCACTGTCAAAATCGGAAGGCCTTCTTTCATAATATCGTGCAACATGCTATCATCCAATGGTTTAATGAAGCGTGCATTTACGACCCGGACAGAACGTCCCTCTTTTTCCATGCGCTCACTTGCTTCCAATGCCATGTCAATGGTAGTACCGAATGTCAAAACAACAGCATCGGAACCTTCTTTGAGCACGTCCCAGCTGCCGATGGGAATCGTTTGTAGTTTCTGATCTGACTCGACACCTTTTGCGTTTCCGCGCGGGTAGCGGATGGCGAATGGACCATCATCATACTGTGTTGCTGTGTGTACAAGATGCTGCGCCTCATTTTCATCCTTCGGCATTGAGATGATCATATTGGGTACGGATCTTAGAAACGCTACGTCAAAAACTCCCTGATGGGTCTCCCCATCCGCACCGACGAGACCCGCACGATCGATACCGAATGTGACATTCAATTTTTGCCTGGCGACATCGTGGATCACTTGATCATATCCCCGTTGTAAAAACGTGGAATAGATGGCTAAAAACGGTTTCATACCTTGGGTAGCTAAACCTGCAGACAAAGTGGTCGCATGCTGTTCTGCGATTCCCACATCATACAAACGATCCGGGAACTCTTCCCCGAACTTCTCTAACTTCGAGCCGAGAATCATAGCAGGTGTAACAGCTACAATCCGATCATCCTGACGCGCCTCCACTCTTAAGGCATCACTGATGACAGAACTCCATGCAGGTGGAGCATCCGCTGGTTTAATCTTTTCTCCAGACTCGATCTTATAAGGTCCTACTCCATGCCATTTATCCTTCACATCGGTTTCGGCTGGGTGGTATCCTTTTCCTTTTTTAGTCATGACGTGGACGATTACCGGCCCGTCCGTCTTTTTCGCATAGTTCAAGTTCTCAATCAAATCATTGAAATCGTGGCCATCAACCGGACCGTAATAGGTGAACCCAAGTTCTTCGAAAAACATACCCGGCACAACAAAATACTTCATGCTATCTTTCAGACGCTCAGCCGCTTGAGCAATTTTGCCTCCGACTGCCGGTATTTTTTTCAATAACCATTCAAGATCATCTTTCGCTCTGTTGTATTTTCCTGCACTTCTCATACGTCCGAGTGCTCCGTGCAATGCTCCCACGTTTTTAGCAATTGACATTTCATTATCATTGAGGATAACGGTTACATTTTTTTTCTCATGGCCGATGTGGTTGAGCGCTTCTAAGGCCATTCCACCTGTCAAAGCACCATCACCGATAATCGGTAAAATCGAATGATCTTCTTTCTTCAAATCACGGGCGATAGCCATTCCCATCGCAGCTGACAGGGATGTTGAACTATGTCCTGTTTCCCAAATATCATGTTCACTTTCATCCCGTTTCGGGAATCCGCACAAACCCTGGTATTGGCGTAGCGTATCGAATTTACCGCCGCGGCCCGTCAAAATTTTATGAATATAGGATTGATGTCCGACATCCCATAAAAATCGGTCTTCAGGGCTCTTGTACACTTTGTGCAAGGCCAATGTAAGTTCCACTACACCAAGGTTCGCACCTAAGTGTCCGCCTGTCGTAGCTAAATTTTCAATAAGAAACTGTCTCGTTTCCTCAGCAAAGTCTTCCAGTTGATTCATATTCATGTCCTTCAGTATCGAAGGGTCTTTGATTTTACACAGATCCATTAAAGGACCCCCTTGTAGTTATCTTGATTTTTTTGTGGATGTCGCGGCACTTGTTACTATTCTTACTTTCAGCCTTTTTTCTAACCATGAGATTACTTTAGCGGCAAAAAAGATGATCTTCGTTGATGAATGAATAGCAAAATATTTCCCCAGCGCTTTCCCTCCGACCGTCAAAGCCGCCACAATACTTGTCAGGGCTACAGAAATGACGATTTGAACGGTAGATCCGTCACTGTAACCGAAACTGTTGGCCAGCTGAATGACGACGACTGCAGAAGCCGTCCCACTCACTATACCAGATATATCCCCGATAACGTCGTTACAGAAACTTGCGAATCGGTCTGCATTTCTGACAATAGCAATCGCTTCCTTGGCACCAGGCACTTTTTCAGATGCCATCGCGTGAAACGGCTTCTCTTGAGCAGCCGTAGCCGCAATACCGAGCATGTCAAAAACCACACCTGTAAAAACGATGATGAATACAATGACGAGGCCGAAAATCCAAATGACCCCGCTCAATACGGAAGAAGATATAACTGAAAAAATAGCCGCTAACACAAATGTGATAACGGCAATACTTAAACTGAATTGTACAGCTCTTTTTAATTTATTGTCCATTCTTTACCTCTATATCTTAAAATTAAGGAATGTATGTATTCGAAAGGAATGGTCATGGAACAAGTAAAAATTGCGGCTTAGGTCTAGTAGGTTTTCCCAATCGAGTACCGAGTGTCACCACTCTGGCGGTTCCCCTTTAAACTCGACTCAACTCCGTTTCCGAAAGTTGGACTAGATTGCCACTTAGTCCACACTATAATTCTTATTCCATGTCCATTTCTGAACAGTCTAGGGGATTTCCCCGACAGCCTTTAACCGTTCCTTAGCCTCTTTTGCAGTATTGATTTCATATAGTTTACGCACCAGCACCTCAGTGGCCATCTGAAGCTGCTTGGTGTTCAATGACTATAATCCCCTCAAAAACCACTCAAGGCAGGCTACGCTGCGCATATAGATGTTACTCCATATGCTGCAGGTTCATACCCCATTTCATAACGGTATCTGGCTCAGATACCATCACAAGAATGGGCCTCCGCGGAAGCAGGGTCAACGCCCACATGCCTTTGTGGATCGCCCTGCGACCTTAACTCCCAGCATCGACCCAAGGCTGGGCGCCTCAAGCCAACACAAGGAACTTCATCGATATGCCCTTTGGCGGATTTTTAGGCCCGCCTTCAGGAACGGAGGGCCGACTAGAATACTGCACCATTCCTTTTGTAATCCTAATATATCATATTATAATGTCGTCCTCAATCGAAACATTCTAATCAGTAATCACGGCTGCTGAGATAATCGATTAATGCAGAAAGATAAGTCCCTTCGACGCCGGCATTTTTCAAAGATTCCTGGGCCGTCAAGACATATTTCTCTTTTTGTTTCTTAGCCCCTTCCACTCCCAACAGTTGCGGATAGGTACTCTTCAGATTGTCTTCGTCACTTCCAATCGGCTTACCGATTTTATCTGCGTCTCCAGTAACATCAAGAATATCATCCTGGATTTGAAAAATGAGCCCAATTGCTTCCGCCATTTTGGTGATTTCTTCTTTAGAATCACCTGCAGCTTTACCAAGGTACGCTCCAGCTATAATGGAGAAACGTAATAATTGGCCAGTTTTATTCTTATGAATGCTTTCCAGCTGTTCCAGGGAAACTTTTTTATTTTCGCTCAGCATATCCTGCATTTGCCCTTCGACCATTCCTGTCGCCCCACTCGCCTTAGAGAGTTCGCGAATCAAATATACCCGCTCATGAGCATCAAGACTGGAATCTTCTGCAATTATTTGGGAGCTCAATGTCAATAATGCATCACCAGCTAAAATGGCCGTCGCCTCATCGAACTGCTTATGACTTGTAGGCATGCCTCTTCGCATATCGTCGTTATCCATTGCTGGCAAATCATCATGGATAAGTGAATACGTGTGAATCATTTCAAGACTGGAAGCCACCCCTATTGCTTTTTGCTCATCAGCCCCAAAAGCTTCCGCCGTAGCCATAAGTAAAATCGGCCGAAGACGTTTACCTCCCGCTTCGATAGAATACATCATGGCATCCTGGATTCTTCCGGGTACGGAATAATCCCGCACATAGAGTTTCAGCTGTTCATTAATTAATCGGCGTTTTTGGTTCAAATATTCCGATAATTGCACGATTCACTCTTCCTCCTGCACCGAAAACGGCTCGAATTCACCATGCTCATTCATGATCTTTTGCATTTGTGTTTCTACATTGCCGAGCTTTTCACTGCATAATTTGGAAAGTTTCATCCCTTCTTGATAAAATTGGATCGCTTTTTCCAAAGGTACTTCGCCTGTTTCAAGTTTCTCTACTATCTCTTCCAATTGCTTCATTGCTTCTTCAAAGCTGATTTCTTCTTTATTATCAGTCATTTTCTTCCTCCTTCACGCCTGTTACATGGCAGTCGATTGTTCCATCCTGCACTTTCAACGAGATCGGATCCCCTGACTTCACGCTGCTTGCTTTTTTGATGACTTTTCCTTTTTCAGTAAAAGGAATGGCATAACCGCGCTTCATAATGTCAAGTGGATTTAAAAGGGTCAATTTATCAATTGTGGTATGGAAACGTTCCTTTTTGTGTTGCAAAAGATGCTGAAACCTTAGTTGGAGCTGCTTCGTCTGCTTTTCCAACGTTTCCGCCCCTTCTTTCATCTTCGTTTCCGGTCCTTGCTGACGCAGCCTTTTGGTCAAATAAGACCACTGTTCCTGGTGCTGGGAATGTTTCCGTTCAATCTGCCGGTTCATCCGTTCTAATATCCGATCAAGGTCTTGTTCTTTCTGACGCATCAATTGTTCGGGATATTTAAAAGCGTATGACTTTTGCAATCTAGTCAACTTTTGCTTGGCTTCCGACTGAATTCCAGCCATTACTCGAATCAAGCGTTGATTATAAGCATGAACCTGGTCCTTCAATTCAATTATCGATGGTACTGCCAATTCAGCTGCTCCAGTCGGGGTCGCTGCCCTTACATCCGCCACAAAATCACTGATCGTGGTATCCGTTTCATGACCGACACCAGAAATCACTGGGATCTCAGATTCGGCGATCGCCCTTGCGACCACCTCTTCATTGAACCCCCACAAGTCTTCGATAGAACCTCCGCCTCGACCGACGATAAGAACGTCGCAATCTAAATGTTCATTCGCATATTGAATGGCATTGACCACTGAATTCGCCGCTCTTTCCCCTTGCACAAGGACAGGAAGAATCGAGACAGGGACAATCGGATACCGACGTTCAATGGTCGTTAATATGTCCTTGACGGCAGCGCCAGTCGGCGAAGTGATAACCCCAATATGCTGCGGATATGTAGGGAGGGGCTTTTTCCGATCGAAAGCGAACAGCCCTTCTTTTTCAAGCTTTCCTTTTAATTGTTCAAAGGCAAAGTATAGGGCACCGATTCCATCAGGTTGCATTTCTTTAAGGTATAACTGGTACTGCCCCATCGGTTCGTACACATTCACCTCACCCTTGACCAACACATTCATTCCATTTTCGGGGACGAATTTCAACGATCGGTTGTTTCCGGCAAACATAACAGCCTGAATGCGGGCTTGTTCATCTTTAAGAGAAAGGTACATATGCCCTCGGCTATGGTGTTTAAAATTAGAGACCTCTCCCCGGAGCCACACGGTTTTCAAGTGTGGATCACCGGAGAGCTTCCGCTTGATATACTTCGTCAAGGCTGTAACTGTTAAATATTGGTCCTGCACCAACTATTCCCCCTTACTGGCCGTGAATTCGTTTGGCGGCTTCAATCGTATTATGGAGCAGCATCGTAATCGTCATCGGCCCAACTCCTTTAGGGACCGGGGTGATGTAGGATGCTACTTCTTTGGCAGAATCAAAGTCGACATCTCCCGTCAACTTACCATCCACACGATTTACACCGACATCAATGACCACTGTCCCTTCACTAATATCTTCTCCAGATACAAGAGATGGTCTACCAGCTGCTACAATCAATATATCTGCCTGTTTAGTATGATGACGCAGATCTTTCGTCCTTGAATGGCAATGTGTAACTGTTGCGTTTTCATTCAACAACAATTGGCCGACTGGTTTACCGACAAGGTTACTTCTGCCCACGATTACAACATGCTTCCCTTCCAAAGAGATAGATGCACGCTTGAGCATCACTAAAATTCCGTAAGGGGTACAAGGATAAAATGTATCTTGTCCAGTCAACATTCTGCCCGCATTCATAGGGTGAAAACCGTCGACATCTTTTCTGGGATCGATTGATTCAATGATCTTCTGGTCAGATATATGCTCTGGTACTGGCAGCTGAACGAGAATGCCATGTACCTCATCATCCTGATTCAAACGGTCGATTAAATCCAAAAGATATTGCTCTGAAGTATCTACAGGTAGTTCAATCAATTCGGAATCAAGGCCAACTTTTTCAGAAGCACGCTGTTTGCCTTTAACATAGGACATGGATGCAGGATCTTCTCCTATGATCACGACCACCAATTTCGGATGAATTTTCTTCTCATGTAAAGCACTGACTTCTTCTTTCATCTCTTGACGTAGTTCTTCAGCTAATGGTTTTCCGTAAATCACTTCTGCTGACATTTCTCCATTCCCCCTTCAAAATTTTATACCATTTTTGATAAAACGCCGTTGACAAACTTCCCTGAATCTTCTTCCCCGAAGATTTTGGCTAATTCGATAGCTTCGTTGATAGCCACCTGTGTCGGTACATCTTCTTTGTACTTCATTTCATATGCTGCCATTCGCAAGACTGTTTTCTCTACTTTAGCCAGACGTGCCAATGTCCAATGATCCAGATTGTCAGAAATCCATTGATCCAATTCCTCCCGGTACTTCATAACTCCATGTACAAGATCATAAAGGAAATCATCCACTTCATGCCCTTCGACTACATGCTCGATTGCTTCATCTGTGTCTATTTCACTCGTAATCGTTTGAAAAAGCGCCTGTAGTGCTTTTTCTCGTGCTGTGCGTCGTTTCATGTTCATTCTCCTTTAAGGTAATATCCGTTAGAATAATAACATTTTAGCGGAATAAAAGCTATGATGATAGGGTAGAACCAATCATAGTGAATTCTTTCATAAAAAAGAAAAATCAGAAAGGGAATCCCCTTTCTGATTATCATTTAAAATTCTTCCACTTCAATTTCTTCTTCTTTTTCCATCTGTACACCAACAATATGCACATTGATTTCTTTTATTTCGAGTGCGGTCATATTTTTAAGCGCTTGCCTTGTATTGTCCTGGATTTTCTGTGCTGTATCGGGAATCGAAATTCCGTAATCCACAACGACGTAAGCATCGAGCAATATCCCGCTCTCGGTCAACTCAACCTTCACACCTTTACCATGGTTCTTCTTCCCAAGGCGCTCTGCTACACCAGAAGCGAAATTTCCCCGCATGGAGGCAACACCAGCAACCTCCGATACAGCGATCCCGGCGATGACTTCAATTACTTCAGGAGCAATCTCTATATTGCCTAATGTCGATCCGTCCGTCACATTCAACAATTGCTTTTCACTCACTATGACCACTCCTTTTAGGATTCATCTTTCATTATAGTATATTTCTCTAAGAACTTCGTGTTAAAATCTCCTCCAACGAAAATTTCATGGTTCATGACCCGCTGGTGAAATGGAATGGTTGTATAAACACCTTCGATCACGAATTCATCCAATGCACGCTTCATCCGGCGAATGGCTTCGTCACGATCCCTGCCATATGTGATCAGTTTCGCAACCATCGAATCATAATAGGGAGGGATCATATACCCTGGATATGCGGCAGAATCCACGCGTACTCCGAGTCCACCAGGTGGAAGGTACATATCGATTTTCCCAGCAGAGGGCATGAAGTCCTTGTGTGGATTTTCTGCATTTATCCGACATTCAATCGACCAGCCTTCAAATTTGATTTCCTCTTGAGTAAAGGAAAGTGGTTCGTTATTTGCAATCAATAACATCTCTCTTATCAAATCGACACCTGTCACCATCTCTGTCACAGGATGTTCCACTTGGATTCTCGTATTCATCTCCATAAAGTAAAAGGAGTCCGCTTCTTTATCGAAAATAAACTCGACAGTACCTGCACCTGAATAATCCACAGCTAAAGCAGCTTTAACAGCCGCATCCCCCATCTTCTCTCTCATTGCATCTGAAATCGCAGGCGATGGTGTTTCTTCAATCAGCTTCTGAAGGCGGCGCTGAATCGTACAATCACGTTCCCCCAGGTGTACGGCATTTCCGTGGTTATCTGCCAACACCTGGATTTCTACGTGTCGGAAATCTTCAATGAATTTCTCAATGTAAACTCCCGGGTTTCCAAAAGCCGTTTCAGCTTCCTGTTGGGTCATGCGGATTCCTTTTTTCAAATCTTCTTCATTACGAGCAACACGAATCCCTTTACCGCCACCTCCGGCTGTCGCTTTGATGATAACAGGATATCCGATCTCCCCGGCTACTTTCAGACCATCCTCTTCATCTTCAATAATCCCGGCAGAACCTGGAACGACAGGGACGCCAGCTTCTCTCATCGTTTCTCTCGCCACGTCTTTGGTCCCCATCTTCTGGATAGCGTATGCAGATGGGCCGATGAAGGTAATGTTGCATTCCTCACACATTTCGGCGAATTCGGCATTTTCAGCTAAAAATCCATAACCTGGATGGATGGCATCGGTTTCGGTCAATGTTGCAAGACTCATTATATTCGTATAATTCAAGTAACTATCTTTACTTAGCGTCGGTCCTACACAATATGCTTCATCAGCAAGTTGGACGTGCAACGCTTCTTTATCTGCTTCGGAATAAACAGCGACCGTTTCGATGCCCATTTCTTTGCAAGCACGAATGATCCGGACCGCTATTTCCCCGCGGTTGGCTATCAGAACTTTTTTAATCAACGTCTCATCCCCCGTTTACTTAGACTTTACGCGGAACAACGGCTGACCATATTCTACCAGTTCGCCGTCTTTAACAAGAATCTCGACGATTTCCCCTGATACTTCCGCTTCAATTTCATTAAATAATTTCATTGCTTCGACAATACAGACTACGGAATCTTCTTTCACCTGATCCCCGATCTTCACATAAACATCTTGATCCGGTGATGGTGATTGATAGAACGTTCCAACCATCGGAGACGTCACTTCCGCATCATAATCACTCTTGGAATCCTGAACGGGGGCAGTCTCTTCTTCCGCCGGATCTTCCTTTGGCTGCTGTTGCGGTGCTTGCTCTTTCACCTCTGGTTTAGGCTCCGCTTTTGCCTGGACGGGCTGCGGGGCCTGAGCAGGTTCTGTTACAACTTGTCCTTGTTGTTTTTTCATTTGCACTTTTGTTCCATTAGCTTCATAACAAAATTCATCAATATTGGATTGGTCGATCAATTTAATAATTTCACGAATTTCTTGCACCTTCAACATATGTGGCACCCCTTTATGTAAAATAACTTTTTATAACTGGTACTAATAACTCCTCTTAACATTCTATTATAGAATACCACTTCCCTGCAACTTCCCACATGAAAGCGTAAGCATCTTCTTTAATAATTTCAAAAGAAAGCACTCCTTAAATGGCTGAAACTAACAAAAGCTGCGATTGCTAAATAACGATGTCGTTAGGCAGTCAGTGATAGAACCCGCTGCAGTATCTTTACCCTGTTTAAAGATATGGCACACCTTTCACTTCCCCTTTCCATCATTTAATTTTATTGATACAAAAAAACCTCACCCCTTTGGAACAGGGGTGAGGTTTTCAATGATTTAACTTGTTGGCTGAAACTGGACTTGGACCGTTTTTTGGCCGAATTCATCTGATACCATCTGGATGATTTGGTTTGTTTCCGTTTTAGAAAGTTCATTTGCTCTGACGGTTACATGAACAACATCATCTTCAGCTCTAACCAGAACATCCTCATAAGAATCACTGGCTAGAATCGTATTTTCAATGATTGACTCTTTGGATTGGGTCGATTTGATGGTCTCCATTTTTTCTAAAGCTTCATTTTTTTCTTCGGTAGAATAATCGCTGGAGGCCATGATCTCAGATAATTGTTCAGTTACTTGGTCTCGTTCCTGCTGCATATCCAAGCGGATGGCTGAGAAGAGTTCCTCTGTGGAAACTTGAGAAATCACCGTCCCATCTCCAGTGGTTTCCACACCTTCTTCCCCTGTCGCTTCATCGGTGATTTCCGCCCATTCATCTTCTTGTATGAAGGCCATTTCTCCACTATCCGGTGATGTCATATAATACACACTCAATACGATCAACAAACTCAACATTGTCAACAACCAAACTGTTTGCTTTTTAACCAAGGTAACCCCTCCTTATTGTTTAGGCAAGACGGAAATCCTGTGTGTCGGCACATCCAATACTCTAGCGACAGCTTCAACCACCCACGCTTTCACCTGCATTTGATCGACACCTTCAGCAGTCACGAAAACTCCACTGACGTCTGGCTTGGACGTTTGTGTGAGTAGTGGTACTTCGCGATCGCCTTGACGGACGAGGACTAACTGCTGTTCTCTCGAATAATCTTCAATTTCCCGTTCGCCTCCGTTCTTATCATTTTCTTTTGTTGTTTGCTTTCCTATGATTAAGTTTTTGTCATACACTTTTTTATGTGTAGAGGACAGGTTGATCATAATATCCACGGCATTGACACCTTGAATGTTTTCAAGTAACGGCTTGAGTTGTTTTTCATATTCCACTTCCAACTGTGAAATGGAGTTCGTCATCTCACCTGTTTTAGGCGCTGCGGATTCTTCCTCTTGTGATGGCACTCCTTGGTCCGGCACTTGTTGTGGTGCGGGTGGATCAGAAGAAAACCAGTTACTCGTTAAAATGATGAGGATTCCGATTATGCCTAACCCGATGAAATATTTCGGTTTGTTGATTTTTCTCCCTTCTTTACTAGACAAAGGTTGCAACAGCTTATTCCACCATTTATCCATCCTCTTCCTCCCAGCGGATATCGATTTGTTCTTTGTCCAAGTTTAAGAAATCAGCTACCCATTTTTGTACTTTGGGATCGTCTCCACCCTCTTCTGGACTCGTATCTTCCATTACCGTAATGTCCACTTCCTCTACAGTATGGGGTTGATTGTCACGTGATACTGTGAGGGTCAGCTTGTCCAGTGTCTCCATACTGTATGGCTCTTGAAGAAAGCTCATTTCTACATTCATAAGGGCTAGATTCTGCTCTTCTTTCAAAGGTTCCTCAATTTCAGCAGCTAAGGATTGGGTAACTTGTTCTAATTTATATGCATCTTGTCCCTCGAGTATTTCATTTTTCTTAGATTCTATATTTTCATCCAATAACTCTGTATTCCATTGTTCCTGCATCGTATCATCGGCTTGTTGGATCAAGCGCTCTGGTTCAATCTTCAAAAGCTGAAGTAAAGGTCCGAGAAAAATAAGAAGCAGCAGAATGGACATAACAAGCCGGGCGTATTTTTTCATCACTCCAGAAGGCAGTAATGCATCTGCCATCATCGCTAATATAAGAAATAAGACGATTTTCGTAATCCATTCGATGAAAAGTTGCACATTCACCACCCTACCTGACCATCATAGTGATATTACTGGCAGCCACCATGATAACGATGACTAAGAAGAACATCATCGAGACCATTAATAATGCAGCAAATATATACATAATATGTCGACTGACGACATCCATAGCCTGGATGATTGGACCATCACCAAGTGGCTGCAGCAAAGCCGCTGCTATTTTATATATGATAGCGATCGCTAATACTTTCAAAGCAGGAAATACAGCAATCCCCAGTAGGATGACTACACCTGCGATACCTAATGTATTCTTCAATACAAGTGATGCGCCTAAGATGGTGTCCGTCGCATCTGTAAAAAGTCTTCCGATGACAGGAACGAAATTACCAGTGACAAACCTTGCTGTTTTCATCGTGATCCCATCTTGAACGGCAGTGACTGTACCCTGCACGGAAATGACGCCGAGAAATATCGTCAAGAAAATACCCATAATGGCAAGCCCTGTTTTTCTCAATAATTCAGCAAGCTGATCGACCTTATACGTCTCATTCAAACTTCCAACAATCAAAAGTAAAGCAGAAGAAGCGAATAATGGAATGAGCAGGTATTTGACTAAAAGACCGCTGGACTGTACAAGTGCTACGATAATAGGGTGGAAGAAAGAGATCGACATCAAATGACTGAAAGATGCCATGATTCCCAATAGAAGCGGAATCAGGCCAATCATGAAGCTGCTCATGCGTTCGATTGCATTCAAGGTATAGTCAATTACCTGGCCGAAACTTTCTAATGCCAAAGTCAGTAGAACGAGATAGACAACCATATATGCAATCCGGCTGACAACAGAGTTTTCAAATGCCGACTGGACTGACTGCAATAACGTACTGAATAACGTCAAAAATAACAAAGAAGCAAGCAGCTTTCCATTCAACAGCAATTCATGAAAAAAGAATTTCAAAATACCTGAGAACCAATCAGAAGACTTAACAGAGCTCTCACTCTCGATGAATTCACGGAAGTTGTTTGTATTGAATGTAGGCATGTATTCCCCATACTCGTGATTTAATTGTTTCCAGCTTTCCTCTAATTCCTCTGTCGTCACATGATCCAGCATCGAAGGAACTGCATCGGGAGAGGAAGAAGAAGCGAAGGAGACTATTGGAGACCCCACCAATCCGATGACTAGGCAGCACAACGTCAATAATCGTTTCATTGCATCCCTCCCGATTTTCCTAGGTACCTGGTATGAAGTTCAATATTGTCTCTATCACAGCTGTGACAATGGGAATTGCCAGCATGAGAATGAACAATTTTCCGGCAAGCTCTACCTTAGAAGCCAGGGCGTTCAACCCCGCATCTCGGATCAGCTGCGCTCCGAACTCTGCGATATAAGCAATTCCGATAATTTTCAAAATCGTCTTGAAGTACACTGGTTCAATTTGTGCTTGTGCTGCGATATAAGCAAGCAGTGAAAAAATATGCTTCACCTGATCAAGAATAGATAAAAATATGATGATCACAGTGAACAAAAGGAGCAGAAAGGCGACCGAGGATTTTTGTTCTTGCAGCAATATAATCAATAAAGCCGCCACTAATCCTAAGGATACGACTTGAATGATGTCCATGACGCTACCCTTGATAAAGGAAAACCGATTTGATCTGCTGAAAAAGATCGGCCAGGCGGTGAAGTACGATGAACAGGACAATGATAAAGCCTGTTAACGTTACAACCTGTGCGATTTCCTCTTTTCCCATTTGTTTTAAAATACTGTGAATCATAGCGACAATTATTCCCACACCTGCTATTTGGAACAAGATCGATGCATCTTGAAGCACAATTGCCCTTCCCCCTTTTATATAATTAAGATAATTACGAGCAACCCGCTCAAGATACCCATCCCTCTGGCCATCTTTTGGTATTGCTCACCAGCCTCGAGAGCTTCATGGAGTTCACGGTCAAGGTGATGGAGTGTCAATTGAATTTGTTTTTGCTGCTGCTCTAAATCGTGTTGACCCAATGTACGTCCGAACTGAATCAATATTTCCAGCTCAGTTTTTGTCATCGCATTCCAAGACCAGTGTTTCTTCAATTGTTCGGACCAAAGCTGAGAGAAATCATCACATGTGGCTTGCTCCTGGACAATTTTCTCGAAAAATTGAGAAATCGGTCTTGGCAAATGCCTGGCTAAACTTTCACAAACTTCCCATAATGAGGATTGACCATAGACCATTTCTGCTTCTATCATTTGCAGGGCGTTTTTCCACTGCCGGATGTGGCCGGGTCTTTGCTTATATCTAGAAGCGATATCAAAACCTGCTAACGTAGTGACCGTCAGTATGATGACGGCTCCGATCCATTGCACCTGAATCACTTCCCTTCCATGTAGCAAGAACTTGTCCAGATTGATCCAAAATTGTTAAACCTCTCCGTTTCGCTGGTGTCATACGCTCTAAAATAAGGTATCTTTCAAAAATCTGCTCTTCAATTAATCGATTGGCAGAAGGTCTCTTTCTCACCCCTGACAAGCTGTTTCCGTGGATACTGCATATGACATCCACCCCTGTGAACGTGGCTTCCCGGACAGCAAGCGCATCGGTTTCTCCACCTATTTCATCTACGATCAATACATCTGGAGACATCGATCGAATCATCATCATCATGCCTTCCGCTTTTGGACAGGCATCCATGACATCCGTCCTCTCTCCTACTTCTAGTTGCGGAACCCCTTTCATACTCGCCGCGATTTCTGAACGCTCGTCTACCACTGCTACCTTTGCAGCCTGATAACCTCGATGAGGGGAGCCTATATATTTGCTGAGTTCCCTTAGCACTGTCGTTTTTCCTGAGTGAGGTGGACCAATGATCAACGTGCTCTGCCATTTCCCATCCTTATACAAATACGGTACTAAACTCTCGACTTGTCCACTTGTAGCCTTAGCGACTCGGATATTCATGAAAGAGATATGCTTCAAAGTATCTACTTCATTGTGATGAGTGTTCGCTTTTCCAGCCAAACCAACTCTATGACCGCCTTCGATTGTAATGAACCCCTCTTTTAATTCGTCTTTGAATCGATAGAGTGAGAATTGACTGATCTGGTTTAGAACAAAAGATAGATTTTCAGGGGTCATCAGGGTTCCCTTTAATTTTTGATGATGGGAAGAATCTAAGATCTCAATGGGACGATCGACTCGCAAGCGGATTTCCTGGACACTCTTCCAACAGACCTCGCTTTTTAAGAGATGTTGGATAGGTGATGGAAACAAACGGATAATCTCCTTCATCCTCTCTTACTCCTTTAATTGGTTTACTTCATATGTATGTCTATACTCCATGCTTATGACAGATGGAATGATATAAAATAGAAGAATTTAAGAGAGTCAAAGTGAGTCATATGGGAGATGATAGAGACGGAATAGAAAAACAAAATAAAAAGCTTCCTACTAATTACAATGATCAAAAATTCAAAAATAGAAGAACATATTCGGAGAATTTCAGAAAATTTTTTATCAGCCTGATTAAACAGCCAGTTATTTTTAAATCCCAAAGCAATAAAAAGAGAGCTTGCCCTGCATATGCAGGGCAAGCTCTCTTTTTATCATCCACGCTTAGGCGCGTGAAACATATTTTCCATCTGTTGTACTGATCAATAATTTCTCTCCTTCATTAATGAAGAAAGGAACTTGTACAGTCAAGCCTGTTTCAAGCGTCGCTGGTTTTGTACCACCGCTTGCTGTATCTCCTTTGATTCCCGGCTCAGTTTCTGTCACTTCAAGTTCAACGTTTTTCGGAAGTTCTACACCGATGGTTTCACTCTGATAAGACTGGATTTGCACTTCCATATTCTCTTTCAAGTAGTTCAGCTGCTCTTCAATCGTAGCTGTAGGAATTTCAACTTGTTCGTATGTTTCCGTGTCCATGAATGCATGCATATCGCCGTTTGCATATAAATATTGCATTTTACGGTTTTCAATGTGGGCACGCTCCACTTTTTCACCGCCGCGAAACGTTTTTTCCTGGATATTGCCATTACGGAGGTTACGAAGTTTTGAACGGACGAACGCCGCCCCTTTACCTGGCTTAACATGTTGGAAATCCATGACCTGCCAAATATCCCCTTCTACTTCTATTGTCAAACCTGTACGAAAATCGTTCACTGAAATCATCTTTGTTCCTCCTTTAAAATTACAACGTGATCAATTCTTTTGAAGAGTGACTCAAACGCTCATTGCCTGACTTCGTGACAATCGTATCATCTTCAATGCGGCAGCCGCCTACATTCGGAACATAAATTCCCGGTTCGACTGTGACAACCATACCTTGCTCGAGGACTTGATCTGAACGGAAAGATAAACCTGGACCTTCATGAACATCCAGACCCAATCCATGTCCTGTTGAATGACCGAAATATTCGCCATACCCTTTCTCCTTGATATAATCACGCGTCAATGCATCGGCTTCTTTGCCAGTAATTCCTGCTTTTATTCCTTCCATACCTTTCAATTGCGCCTGTAAAACAGTATCATAGATTTCTTTCAACTGATCGTTGATTTCACCTACGGCTATAGTTCGCGTTATGTCTGAACAATATCCTTTATATAGCGCGCCGAAATCAAGCGTGACTAACTCACCTGACTGGATTTGTTTTTCAGATGCTACTCCGTGCGGTAATGCAGAGCGGTATCCAGAAGCAACAATGATATCAAAACTAGAGGAAGTCGCTCCCTGCTTTCGCATGAAGAATTCCAACTCGTTAGAAACATCGATTTCTCTGACACCAGGTTTTATGTAGCCGAGAATATGTTCAAAGGCATCACCTGCAATCTTAACAGCATCCTTTAATATACTAATCTCCTCATCCGTCTTAATCAAGCGTAATTTTTCTACGATACCCGACGTCGGAATCAGTTCTGCTGCTAATGCTTCATTATATTGCTCGAAAAGACTGTATGTAACATGGTCCTTTTCAAATCCTATTTTGCCCAAACCAAGCTCTTCTACTTTAGCTGCCACTGCTTTCGGCATAGGAGTCTTGTGTTCAATGACACTGAATTCATTCGCCTGCTCGCTGGCTTGTTCAGTGTAACGGAAGTCAGTGATCAGGATTGCCTCATCCTTTGTGATCAACACTGCTCCCGAAGAGCCTGAAAATCCTGAGATGTAACGTCTGTTCTTCGCGCTCATAATCAACAAACCATCTAATTTTTCTGAAGCTATCTTTTTTCGCAAACTAACAAGCTTACTCATGAATCATTTCTCCCTTCCCTTTCGATCTTTTGAATAACCCCTAATGTAGCCAGGCGGTATCCATCAATTCCGAATCCGACCACTTGCCCTGCACACACAGGTGCCAACATGGATGTATGGCGAAAGCTTTCCCGATTATGGACATTCGATATATGGATTTCTACTACTGGTGGATTAATAGCACTGACTGCATCCCGGAGCGCTATGCTGGTGTGGGTATAAGCTGCTGGATTAATGACAATACCCGCAGCCTCCCCTTCTGCCAATTGCACTTTATCTACCAAGTCACCTTCATGGTTCGATTGAAAGGCTTCCACTTCATACCCATGTTCCCATGCTGTATCTTTGACGACTTTTGTGACATCCTCCAAGGTTTCATGACCATAAGTATCCGGTTCCCTCTTGCCAAGCATGTTCAAATTTGGTCCGTTAATCAAGAAAAGTCGTTTTTTCCCCATTCGACGATCCCACCATTTCCGAAATTGTCATACATTTTCAGTTTATCATACTCTTCCTTCATTTGAATAAGAATTCGCAGTCTCGTTGAATTCTCGATATTCATAAGAAATGGAATACCCGATAAACACACCGTATAAAATAAATAAACAGCCTGTCGTGACCCATGTATCACTATTCAATTCAAGAAAAGAAGGGATTGCTGGAAATAAAGGAGTCAGCACAAAATACACAATTGACCATAGAGCAAGCCCGAAAAATACACCAGGCCAAATTCCATTTTTATTTTTCAGTGTAAAATAGTAAAGTAATGCACTACCCAGAGAGAGTAAACCAACAAAAAGAATAGCTAAGACCTCCGCCAGCCAAGTCCCGGTCCAGTCCGTCTGCCAGAAGGAACGAAAAATGAAGGAAGCAGCTGAAACCTCTGAGAAATGAAAATAATATGCAATTGCGCCTAACCCGCTCCATAAGATACCCGCCGTAAAACCTGTCACTAAAGCTTTTCCTAAAACACTTTGCTGTGGCTCTTGTTGTCTCTGTTGTTTCGGCTTGTCTGCCATCTCAATCACCTCATACCTTCATTTTAACCAACCCGATTTATTTCATGCTCTTTTCAAGAGTGAGACTAGTGATTCTTTCCATTTTGAGGTAAAATAAAGATGTAGTCCCAAATAAATATTCTAGTGTTTAAACAAAACTCAGAGAAGGAACAAGTTTATTAATATCGGTTATGAATCTTAACAAGATTAAAACAATCTTTGCATACTTTCATACAAAAGGGAAAGAATCATAAATAACACACACAAACGAATTCAATCCTTAGAAAATGATGATAATGGTCCGAATAAGGGTATATAATGAATAACCATACACTAAGTGACATTCATTAGAAGGGAGGAATGATCATATGCGTAAATGGATGACTCCTGTCATGTACACATTGATCGGTTTAGCCATCTTTTTCGTTGCCATCCAACTGTTTACAAACACTTCTAGTTTCTTGACATCGATTGTTATGATGATCGGAATTGCTGCCCTCCTTTATGGAGCAATTTACTTCTTTTTCCTCCGCAACCGCGGTTTTGGAGGGGGAACGGGCGGAAACCGCAATGATATGAAGAAATACAAACAAGCGGTAAAACAGTCTAAACAAAAATATAAACAACCGAGTCCGCCAGTTAAAAAGACCAACGCAGCTAAAACACCAGCCAAATCTTCTCCATTCAGCAAGAAAAAACGCAAAAGAACGAACACGCCACAATTACGTGTCATTGAAGGAAATAAAAGCAAAGATAAAAATCGAGCCACTTTTTAAGTGACTCGATTTTTTATCGTTTAGAAAGTTATCTGCTCCACCGTTTCAAAAATTCCCTTGCATGCTCGTGCCCAAGATTCATCAATGCTTCTTTTTCTTCCTCACTCATATCGAAATCCGTCGTCTCAATCGTATTTACAGGAATGAAAATAATGTCTTTACTCATGGATCTGGATATATAGCGGGCATCATGAGCTTGCTGCATCGTTTTGAACAAGGCATGAAACATTTGAATCGCGTTCTGGATTTTCTGCTCCGGTAATTTATCAGGTTCATCACTCAATTTCATTCCAATTATGGGCCGTGTTCTACATCCCTCTTTCTTTTCCCATATCCAAAGTGGAAAATTACTTAACACTCCTCCATCTACTATGACAGACTTCCCTCTTTTGCCATGGATTTTTACGGGGATGAAAAAATAAGGAAGCCCTGAACTCATTCGGACCGCTTTTGCGACAGAAAAAGTGGCAGGTTCAATGCCATATACCTTTTTCAAATCATCAGGGAGAACAACGATCCTTCCAAGGGTCAAATCAGAACATATGACTTTCAATGAGCCTTGAGGGATATCTGCGAACGTGCGGACACCTTTTTCTTCTAACCACTCTTCCAACAAGAATTCTAATTGATTACCTTTGTACAAACCCATACGAAAATATAAGAGCAGCCACTTCATAAATGGAAAAAGTCGATCCGTGATCGGAACATCGACGAGTTCTTCAAACGACAAGCTTTTCAATCTCTCTTTGATCTCTGTTGCGGAATAACCGGCTGCAGTCAGACTGGCAAGAATCGCACCAGCCGAAGTACCCGCCACTCGATGGAATGAATAACCCTGACTTTCCAACTCCTCCAGAGCACCGATAAAGGCAAGGGCTTTGACACCACCTCCGGAAAAAACACCGTCCACTTTCATCCTGATTCACCCCACTTTATTCCATTATAAACGCAAGATAAAAGAATTAGAACGGCAAGCCACAAGAAGAAATTTGAAAAATAAAAGACGCATGGAGATCCATGCGCCTGTTTTTCACTCTTCATTCTGTTCTTCATTTTTCTTCTGAACATCGCGCAATGCATTCACACGATCCGGTTTCTCATCAAAGTACTGGACGAGATCGCCAATGCGATCAATAGAATTCCAGCTCATATGATGTTCAATTCCTTCAACATCTTCATAGATATTATCGTGGTCGACCCCGATAATTTCTAAAAACTGTTCGAGAAGTTCGTGGCGGTAGACAAGACGTTTACCAACTTTCTTCCCTTTTGGTGTTAGGATGAGACCGCGATACTTTTCATAATTCAAATATTGATCACGGTCCAATTTCTGAACCATTTTTGTGACAGAGGATGGATGCACCTGGAGATTTTCAGCAATGTCGGATACCCGTGCATATCCTTTATCTTCTATAAGAATATATATTTGTTCAATATAATCTTCCATGCTTGGTGTTGGCATGTTGAACCCCCAATAACCTGTCATATGTAGGTGCTGAACAATTGTGCTCGCGCCTTAAGGATTCCATAGCATAAGGCGTAGAGCTATGTTAAGTAAGACTCATTCTTCCATAAAAATGATACACTAGTTTCCACCTTGTGACAAGCAAGGTCACGCTTTGAATAAGCTTGCGTACTTATTGAAGAAGATATCTCCCAATTTACTCCCTCAAATTTTCTATAAATATCAGAAAACAAACACCAGACAAGGCTGGACCTCATCTGGTGTTTGATAAATTTCAAAGTCCACATTTCAACTGAGCGTTACAATTGGTGCATGTGTTACAGCCACCGATATCTTCCACGGTCCCCTGGCGGCAAACCGGGCATGTATCGCCAACTTCTGAACCGATCGTGACATTAGTCTTATCCAATTCCTGAATGGTATCCATCAAGACGACGCGAGGAGTATTCTCTTCTTCCTCAAAAAGTTCCGTCTGTTCACCATCAAAGTCATTTTCCTCAGCTTTCAGGGACAATACTTGGCTGTCGCGACTGCCATCGACGTAGACCGTACCACCTTTGGCTCCACCCCGATATAAGCGTTGATAGACACTTTCAACTTGTTCCACGGTATACCCTTTCGGTGCATTCACCGTCTTGGATATACTGCTATCCACCCATCGTTGAATGATGCATTGAGTATCAGCATGATCTTCCGGCCTCATCGTCATCGCCGTCACGAACCATTCCGGCAACTCATCAGAATCCTGTTCTGGGTGCTGGTCCAGGTATTCTTGTAAAATGTCCGCTTTCACTTCAATGAATTTCCCTAGACGTCCACTACGGTAATAAGAGAAGGAGAAATAAGGTTCAAGACCTGTGCTTACTCCGACCATTGTACCTGTGCTTCCTGTTGGAGCTACAGTGAGGAGGTGGGAGTTACGAATACCATAATCCAGTACACCATCTCGGATATCCTGCGGCATCGTCTTCATGTAACCTGTTTCTATAAAGCGTTCACGAAGTTTTTTCGTCTCCGCATCTGTACCACCAACTAAGAAAGGGAAGCTTCCTTTTTCTTTAGCAAGGTCGATTGAAGCACGATAGGCAGTCGTTGCAATTGTTTCAAAAATCTCATCTACCAACTTATTGCCTTCTTCTGAACCATAGACAGTTTCACAGTAGATCAATAAGTCATGCAGCCCCATAACCCCAAGACCTATGCGGCGTTCACCAAGTGCTTGGACTTTGTTTTCTTCCAGGAAATACGGGGTAGCATCGATCACATTATCCTGCATACGCACTCCCCGTTCAACGGTTTGCTTAAGCTTGGAGAAATCAACCTGTTTGTTTTCCTTATCAGCAACGCTGGCCAGGTTTACAGCTGCTAAGTTACAAACGGAAAACGGCGCGAGAGGCTGCTCTCCACACGGGTTTGTTGCTACGACTTTTTGGCCGTATGCTGTAGCATTTGTTTTTTCATTGGCGTTATCAATAAAGAAGATCCCAGGCTCAGCAGAGTATGTCGCACAAATATTGATCAGATTCCAAAGCTCTTCCGCCTGGACTGTACGATAGGTACGAATACCGAAACCACGCTCTTCCCACTCACGGACATCCCCGCTGTTGTGCCATTCGGCGTTATACGTCGTCATTTCATCTGCTGTGTAATTTTCAACATCCGGGAAACGCAGCTGATATGTTGCGCCATTTTCTACCGCATCCATGAATTCTTTTGTAATACAGACAGAAATGTTCGCCCCAGTCAGAAACTCTGAATTATGAACGGAATATGTGCCGCCTGTTTGAAGTTTCTCTTCAGCTTCCTGAATGCTCTTATCTGTAAAACCACCCTGCCCTTGAATATGTTTATAATTCACAACACTTTGATACAAATCCTTTTCTGTATCAGTCAGCGGCGTAAATTTAAGCCTGTCCTTAGCAAGTTGTTTTATTTGTTCATCTTCTGTATTTTCAATCAAAAATCGAAGGATCCTCGGGTTCTGCATTTTAGAAATGATGAATTCGAGGATATCTGGATGCCAATCAGCTAACATGATCATTTGTGCTCCGCGTCTTGACCCGCCTTGCTCGACCAGATGCGTGAGTTTAGCTATATCATCCAACCAGGAGACGGAGCCAGAAGATTTTCCATTCACCCCGCGAGCCAATGTGTTTCTTGGACGAAGCGTAGAACCATTTGTTCCAACTCCTCCACCCCGCGACATAATTTCCATCACTTGCTTGCGGTGATCCGAAATCCCTTCCCGTGAATCTTGAATGTATGGCATCACATAACAGTTGAAATAAGTGACATCCGTTTGGGACCCTGCTCCGTATAATACACGGCCAGCCGGGATGAAGTTAAGATCTGAAAGTTCTTCATAAAATTCTTGAAAGCTTTGACTCTTTTTCCGGGGATTTGTTTCTACTTCTGCCAGCCCTGTTGCGTTTCTTAACGCAATCTGTTCGTAGTATACTTCCAGAGGCTTGTCGATCGTATCCAGATTCCTTCGAATCAGCCCGGTTTCACGCTCTTCTTCATGGTCAAGTACATTCAAAAATTCATTCTCGACTCGTACGATCGCTTCATGTGTATCCCAATCGATGGAGTGAATAAATCCAAAGCCTCGAGCCGGGAATTTAGGGTCGTCCTTAACTGTCAGAACAACAAAATCCCCTTCCGATAATGTAAGCTTTTCTGTATCCTTAAACGCATAACGATCAAGCATGACTAGTCGCGACACACCTTTGTGTGTAATAGACATGGAGTCTGTAATTTCATGTACTTGTGAAAACTGACGAATATCAGCATTCAATCGTTCCACATTTATTTTTGTATGAACATCCACGGAGGTAGTTGTCTGCATCTTGCATCTCTCCCTTAATTAATAAATCTACTATAAGTAACATACCACACTCATTAAAAGTTAATCAATATATTGTGCCTTTTTTTAAAAGTCGCACAATATATTGTGTTATTGAACAAGTGTGTAGAAATTTGTCAATCAGGAAATCATAAGAATATCGACGAAAAAGCAAGTGAACGAAAGTAAATACAATTATTTTTTACCGTCATCACCTTTTTCATCATTTGCGTCCCGAGATGTTGCCTCAATCTCATCAAATCAGCATTTTTTATAAGCAGTGAAAAAAATATTTTTGAAATGCAGTCGATTCCCTCCTATAATAGATAGAGGAGTAGAGAAATGAGGGGGATGGAATCATGGAATTATGGATCTTAATCGGGGCACTTGCAGCAATCATTGCCTTCGGTGTTTATAGATTCTTCAAAGCTAGAAAAATCATGGACACATTGACTGAAGATGAATTTCGCGAAGGATACAGGAAGGCACAATTGATCGATGTGAGGGAATCAAAAGAGTTCGATGGCGGCCACATCCTGGGTGCACGAAACATTCCACTTTCACAAATGAAAAACCGACTTGTGGAAATCCGCAAAGATAAGCCTGTTTACTTGTATTGTCAAAGTGGTGCGAGATCTGCCCGTGCAGCTATGATGTTACACAAGAAAGGCTATGAAGACTTGAACATGCTTCAAGGTGGGTTTAAAAAGTGGTCTGGTAAAATCAAAACGAAAAAATAAATCTCACATTAGAAAACCGGAGTCCGCTGCATGTGGACTCCGGTTTTTCTATTATTCTTTGATATACCGCAGTACTGGTTTTCTCGCCGCCTGTGTTTCATCCATTCGGCTGACAATTGTAGTATGCGGTGCATCTTGAACCTTCTCGGGATCATCTTTTGCTTCATTAGAAATTTGGATCATCGCATCGATGAAATCATCCAATGTTTCTTTAGACTCTGTTTCCGTCGGTTCTATCATCAATGCTTCTTCTACATTGATCGGAAAATAGATTGTAGGGGGATGGTAGCCAAAGTCCAATAGTCTTTTCGCCATGTCCAATGTGCGGACACCCAGCTTCTTCTGACGCTTACCAGAAAGAATGAATTCATGCTTACAATGACGATCGAAAGGCAGCTCAAATTCGCCTTGTAAACGGCGCATCATGTAATTTGCATTAATCACGGCATACTCACTTACCTTCTTCAAACCTTCCGGCCCCATTGTACGGATGTAAGTATAGGCACGGACATTGATTCCGAAGTTCCCATAGTAAGGTTTGACTCTCCCGATTGAATCCGGACGGTCATAATCGAACAAATAAGTATCATCCACTTTTGTCAAAATCGGTTTTGGTAAGTAAGGAGCTAATTCTGATGTAACACCGACTGGTCCAGAACCAGGTCCTCCACCCCCGTGTGGTCCAGTGAATGTTTTATGCAGATTCAAGTGGACAACATCAAAACCCATGTCCCCAGGCCGAGTATAGCCTAAAACAGCATTTAAATTCGCCCCATCGTAATACAGCTTTCCTCCAGCTTGGTGGACGATGTTTGCCATTTCTTCAATATCTTCTTCAAACAACCCCAGAGTATTTGGGTTCGTCAACATCAACGCTGCTGTCTGATCATCAACCACACGCTTCAAGTCTTCTAAATCTACAAGGCCGCGTGCATCCGATTTGACAGTCACAGCTTCAAAGCCGGCAACTGTTGCAGACGCAGGGTTGGTTCCATGAGCGGAGTCAGGAACAATGACCTTCGTACGATTTTCATCACCGTTGGCTTCGTGGAAGGCACGAATCATCATAAGTCCTGTCCATTCTCCGTGCGCACCTGCAGCAGGCTGAAGGGTTACCGTATCCATCCCGGTGATAGCTGATAAAGACTCTTGCAGGTCATACATCAAATGCAATGCCCCCTGGACCGATTCTGCCGGCTGGTGTGGGTGGATATGGCTGAAGCCTGTCAGACGGGCCACATCTTCATTCATTTTCGGATTGTATTTCATCGTACAGGACCCAAGAGGATAGAAGCCAGAGTCTACTCCGTGATTCCGCTTCGACAAAGCTGTATAATGCCTCATAATCTGAAGCTCACTTACCTCAGGAAGGTCCGGTTCGTCCTTTCTGACATACGCATCTCCAAGCATGTCTTCAACATCGACTTCTGGTACATCCAAATCAGGCAGGCTGAAACCTGTACGACTCTCTTGGCTCAGTTCAAAAATCACTGGAAAATCTTGTTTAGCCATGGATATCCCCCATTTCCCTGACAAATTGATCGATCTCTTCTTTAGTGCGGATTTCTGTGACAGCGATCAGCATCGACTTTGTTAAACTTCTATCTACTTGACCTAAGTCATAACCTCCGATAAAACCTCTATCCAATAACACACGATTGACTTCAGCGACATCATGACTCAGCTTAACGACAAGTTCATTGAAAAAAGGACCCTCAAAAGCTACCTCAAAACCGTTCTCATGTAACACTTTCTTCATATAAGAGGTTTTTTGAATATTCATCCAAGCCATTTTCCTTAATCCTTGTTTTCCTAAAGAAGACATGGCTACAGAGGACGCCAGGGCATTCAAGGCCTGGTTGGAACAAATATTTGATGTCGCTTTATCCCTGCGGATATGCTGCTCACGCGCCTGTAGAGTGAGAACGAATCCTCGTCGCCCTTCTTCATCGACCGTTTGACCTACAAGGCGTCCTGGTACTTTGCGCATTAATTTTTTAGTAGTTGCAAAGTAACCACAATGCGGCCCTCCGTATTGTGCCGGGATTCCGAATACTTGAGCATCTCCGACGACAATATCTGCACCAAATTCACCAGGGGGTGTCAAGAAACCGAGAGCTAAAGGATTGCTTGATGTGATCATCATCGCTTTTTTCTGTGTATCTACAAGAGAACGGACTTTATCTAACGGTTCTACTTGCCCGAAAAAGTTTGGATACTGGACTACAACACTAGCGGTATCATCATCAAGCTCACGCTCTAATTGATCAAGGTCAGTCATACCGTTTTTGTGATCGATTTCAACCACTTCCACTCCAGGCCCTTTAACATAAGAGTGAATAACAGCAAGTGATTCAGGGTGGATCGCCTTCGATACGAGCACCTTTTTCTTCTTAGTCTGCCCAGCGGATAGGTTGACCGCCTCCGCTAAAGCCGTTCCTCCATCGTACATTGAAGAATTAGCGACATCCATGCTGGTCAGCTCACAAATCATCGTTTGGAATTCAAAAATAGCTTGTAATTCACCCTGGGATATTTCCGGTTGGTATGGAGTATAAGCAGTATAGAATTCTGACCTGGATATTACGTGATCGACAATGGAAGGAATGTAGTGATCATACACCCCCGCTCCCAAAAAAGAAGAATGTGATTTCAGATTGACATTCTGTTCAGATAACTTCGTAAGTTCCTTCATTAGTTGAAATTCATTTTTCGGTGCCTTGATGTCCAATTCTCCCTTGAAGCGGACATTTTCAGGGATATCAGAGAACAGTTCATCCGATTGCTCTACTCCGATCCCCTCAAGCATCTCTCTTTTATCTCTTTCTGTCATTGGCAAATAGCGAAATTCCATACGTATATCCCCCTCGAATCATTATCGTTTATAAAATGGTGTTGAGACGACTTTCGCTTTCAAACGGCGCTTACGCACTTGGACAGTGACTTCTGTCCCTTCCGATATATAATTTTTATCCAACAATGCAAGTCCGACATTTTTGCCAAGCGTCGGGGACTGGGTCCCTGTAGTAACAAAACCGATGACCTTTTCGTCGTCCAACACGTCATAATTAGTGCGGGGAATCCCTTTATCAATCATTTCGATTCCGACCAATTTCCGTTCCGGGCCTTCTTCTTTTTGTCGCTTCAAGACTTCCCTGCCAATGAAGTCCGTATCCTTCTTAACCTTGACAGCAAAATTCAGACCTGCCTCAATTGGTGTGATATCTGCACTTAATTCCTGACCGTATAATGCCAGGTTCGCTTCAAAGCGCAATGTATCACGCGCACCTAAACCGACAGGCTTCAGTCCGAATGGCTCCCCTGCTTTAAGAAGGGCCTGCCATAGTTCCGCTCCGGAAGAGGCATTCAAATAGATTTCGAAACCATCTTCCCCTGTATATCCCGTTCGGGAAACAACCGCCCGTCCTCCTACACCACGCAAGGATACGTTTTGCTCAAAACGAAAGAATTTGATGGAAGAAAGATCTGTATCTGTCAAAGTCTGCAACGTTTCTTCTGCTCTTGGACCTTGAACGGCTAACTGTACATATTCGTCAGAAACATCTTCAAACCGCACATCTCCATCCTGGTGCTGCTTCAACCATTCAAAATCTTTTTCACGATTGGCAGCATTTACGACTAATAAGTATTTCGCTTCATCTAAATGGTAAACAATCAAATCATCTACCGTGCCCCCGTTTTCATAACACATGATGGTATATTGCGCTTTTCCGGGTTCAAGCTTAGACACATCATTCGTCAACATCTTTTGCAAAAATGCTAAACTGTCCGGCCCTTCAACCATTACCTCAGCCATATGGGAAACATCGAACAATCCAGCAGCTGTCCTGGTCGCCTCATGTTCATCCTTGATGCTCGAGAATTGCACAGGTAATGCCCAACCTCCGAAATCAATCGTTTTCGCGCCTAGTTTTTTGTACTCAGAATATAAAGGTGTACGTTTTAATTCTGTCAAACCAATCACTCCTTCAGTACTATTTTCACCCATAAAAAAAGAGACTTCACCGTTCGTGGGAAGTCTCTGTCCGTTAACCAGAAAGTTTCACGCGGCCTCTTCTTGTGCCAAACGCTTGCTTCTTGGGTGGTTCGCATCTGTTTTGTGCGAACACTCTCCAGAGTTGCGTCCTATAGAAGTCTTTTTGCCTGAGAGATTCACATCGGAATGCTTGCTCCTTCGGCGCCACGTAAGCGGTCTCTCCCTCTATAGTCATTCGCTTTCGTATTTTTCTAGATTTTACCGGGCATACTATTGCCTAGCGATTAGATGCATTTCAGTATCATTTTCAGCTACATTATATCACGCGTCTTCAACAAAAGACACGAAAATTCTACAATAATTCACAATCTTTAATCATTCCTATTAAGAATAGATGGAGGGCTGCCACAATGATCGAGATTCAACCAGATCAATCATTTATTCAAAACCTATCTGAAAACCTGGACCAACCCGACCGATTAGCCACATGGGAAGGATTCAAACTAGCCTATAAAGCCGCGCAGTTCAAAACCGTTCCCCGCTTTGATGGACTGCTTGCCATTGAGCATCTTCCACATGTCGATTTTATGAAACACCAGTTGGAAGCCGCTGAAACAGTCATCCACCAGATGAATGGCAGAGCTATCTTAGCCGATGAAGTAGGGTTAGGGAAGACATTGGAAGCTGGTTTGATCCTGAAAGAATATATGATTCGGGGCCGTGCCAAAAAGATTCTGATCCTTACCCCCGCTTCCCTGGTGAACCAGTGGATACAGGAATTGAACGAAAAATTTTATATCCAGGCTGCTTCTCCCAGAAAAAAACAAGCTGCCTGGAGTGAATGGGACGTCACAGTCACTTCCATCGACATGGCTAAAAGGGAAAACCACAAAGAAGAAATATTATCCATTGATTATGACCTCATCATTATTGATGAAGCCCATAAATTGAAAAACCATCAAACAAAAAATTATCAATTTGTCCAATCCTTGAAAAAAACTTATTGCTTACTTTTGACGGCCACTCCTATTCAAAACAAATTGAGTGACCTCTTTAACCTAGTGTCGATATTGAAACCTGGTTATCTAGGAAACCTTACAGATTTTAAGAAAAAATATAGAAAAAATGCTGAACAAGACAATAATATCGAGCACATTCACTCTCTTGTCGGTCACTTGATGATTCGTAACCGCCGTAAAGATACAGGACTGGATTCCTCCAAACGGAAAGTCGTGAACGAAACCCTGTCTTTTACAGAAGAAGAAAAAGAAATGTACTTGCAATTAGAAGCTCTGAAAATGACCCACCCGTCTTTCACCTGGTTGACTCTAGCTAAAGAACTTTGTTCCTCAAGAGAGGCTTGCTATATGTCTCTGAATCAATTAAAGAAGAACGCTTCTGAAGAAAACGGGAAGTTATATGACGAATACATTGACGCGGTCGGGAAGCTTCCCCATCATGTGAAGGCAAAGCGGATGGCAGAATTGATTGAGAATACAGGGGAAAAATTCATTATTTTCACGGAATATAGAGCAACTCAGTTTTATCTGCAATGGTACTTGCAGCAAAATGGAATCACTTCTGTACCTTTCAGTGGGAAGTTCAACAAAAGCAAACGAGATTGGATGAAGCAGCTCTTTCAAAACAAAGCACAAGTAATGGTGGCCACAGAAGCTGGCGGAGAAGGTATCAATCTGCAGTTTTGTCATCATATGATCAACTATGATCTACCGTGGAATCCAATGCGTTTAGAGCAGCGCATCGGCCGTATCCACCGTTTTGGCCAAGAACACGATGTAAAAATCTTCAATTTCGCCATTAAAGACACTATTGAAGATCATATAATGAAAATGCTTTATGAGAAAATCGAAATGTTCAAAAATGCAGTCGGTGACCTGGATCATATCCTGGAGCAAATCCCGGGAGGAGCTTTTGAACAGCAAATCCAGTCTATCCTGAAACAGTCGGAAAGCCAGGGTGAGATGGACATCAAGCTGGATAATTTAGTCAGTTATGTAGAGCACACAGTCAATGAAAGGAGAGAATCCAGTTGAACGCCTTAAACCCTTATACTACGTTTGTTCAACAGTTTTTCACCTCGTATGGATGCTCAGTCGTCGAACAAAGCGATTCTCATTTTAAAGTGCAATTGACAAATGAAATGGATGAAGAAATCATGAATCGCCCCTTCTACTGGCACTATATGAAGAAGATGAACCGCGAAGGTGATCCCATGCAGCTCACCTTCACAGATACAGATCAAAAAACAAATCAAGGCATCTATTTGCATGCAGGAACACCGAAACTGCATACTCTTTACAATACAGCCATAAAAAAAGCAAGGACAGCGCGCTTATATGAAGTCATCCATCAACCCGACCACAATAAAGCGATGAGTCCCTGGCTGGTGGTGAACGCACTTCTTCACTATAGAGGAAAGCAGGCGAAGGACGAACCTATATCCATCGGGTTGAATTTAATTCATGGGACAATGACACTCAGAATGATGGAGCGAATCCAAAATATTGATTTCGAAACAAAGGTGTCTGATTATACGTTTCCCATGACCCCTGTTATTACGCTGGCAAGTGCCTATAAAAGAATCGAGAAACATGTAGAAAATTACATCGCATCAAAAAATAACGAATGGGCGATAGAATCTTTACGGCATTTAGACCAAGAAAAACAATTGCTGGAATCTTTCTACCAATCCGAAGATATCGGACTGGAATCATTCACTAAAGAACGTGAACAAATCGATACCCGCTATAAGCCATACATTGACATGGAAGTCATAAACGGCGGGTTGTTTTATATATCTCAAGAAACAAGTGCATCCTGGATCAATGGTTGAAATGGAATTAGCTCTTGGAACACTCAAGATGGTATATTATGAATTCCTGGAGCAACGTAAAGAAGCCGCTGATGTATCAGCGGCTTCTTCTTGAACGTTTTCCTTTTCAATGATTGGTCAATTTCCTTTTTCTTTTGAACATCTTCAAAGCCATCGGAACCATTCCAAACCAGTAAAAAGAAGATTTCTTGGATGGTTTCTTTTCTTTCTTTTGTTTCTTCTCTTCCTTAGACATGTGCATATACTTGACCATTTCTTCTGTCAAAAACTTCACGTAGTCATTCTGCTTCATGAGAATCCCTCTTTTTTCACCTATATTATTTATAGTATGTTCAGAATCCCCTTATTTTAGACACTTTACAATCTCATCTGTAATCACCCCGGGCGTTTTTCCGTCCACCGGGATAATATAATCTGCAAGGCTTTCATAAAGAGGAAGACGCTCTTCGAGTCGGGCTTTCTTTTCTGCTATCTCCCCTTTCCAAAGCGGGCGTTCGGTATCATCAGCCAACCTCTCGACAATCGTTTCCCAGGAAGCCTGCAAATAAAAAACTGTACCCTCTGCAAGGAGGTCCCTGTTTTCATCTGCCAAAATGATTCCGCCGCCGGTTGATACAATCTCGTCCCCCTTGATACTTTTCAAAAAAAGCGTTTCTTTCTCTCTGAAGTAGCTTTCCCCGTGATCTGAAAACATCTGGGGAATAGTAGCCCCCTCCTTTTTTTCGATTTCTTCATCCATTTCTATGTATTCTTTATGCAGCTCCTCACTAAGCTGCTTAGCTATTGTGGATTTGCCACTTCCCATAAAACCAATTAAATAAATCATGCGTAACCTCCTAGAAAAAATCAAATGAAGCAGGATTATTACAAGTTATGTCGAATAGTATACTTTGCAAATATAAAAAAATGAGGTGGTATGTTTATTGAAGTCCATTGCCAATCATGCTCATGACCTGATTGTATCTGCTGTCCAGCAAACCGCCTCTGATATCCACTTCTCTCCCTATGCAGAAAATGCGAGCATCTATTTTCGAATCCACGGAAAAAGAATTTTCCACTCAAACCTTCCGTTACCCCTTTATCAAAAGATGCTCTCTTACTTTAAATTCACCTCAGGAATGGATATCGGAGAGCAAAAGCGCCCTCAAAACGGAACCCTCCAGCACAGAGCCAATCACTCGATTTTCGATCTGCGTCTATCCACTCTCCCCATCACCGGGACGGAAAGCTTAGCCATCCGCATACTCAACCCTATGGACCACACACCACTGGAACAGCTTTTCCTTTTTCCCCACCAATTAGAAAAAATCAAACATTGGCTGCATCACCGCAGCGGTATGATCCTTTTCACAGGACCTACTGGCAGCGGAAAAACCACCACGCTCTATGCCTTACTTCAATCTTTGATGAATCAAAGTTCTTTCCAAGCCATCACATTAGAAGATCCGATCGAAAAAAACCTCAATAATATTATTCAGGTGCAAGTCAACGAACGAGCAGGTATCACTTATGATGCTGGGTTAAAAGCTGCCTTGAGACATGATCCTGATTTACTGATGGTCGGTGAGATCCGTGATCAAGATACGGCGCAATTCGCATTCCGGGCAGCTTTAAGCGGACATCTTGTCATTAGTACAATCCATGCCAGAAGCGCCTTTGGAACGATTCACCGCCTCAAAGAAATGAATATCCAACAGGCTGAGCTTGAACAATCTCTGATTGCCATCGCCTCCCAACAACTTGTCTCCATTGAAGGAGGTGAGCAGCTTCCTAAGAGAGCAGCGATACTTGAATTATTGGAAGGAGGCACTTTACAGAAAGCAATTCATGGCTACCCTCCAGGGGACCAGTCTTTTTATTCTTTTTCCCATTTAAGGAGGAAAGCATATGCCCTCGGATTCATTAAGAAACATGAAATCGATCCGGTTTCGTGACCCCCCTTTATCAGTTAAGCATCAAATCACTTTTTTTCAACGTTTAAGTCACATCCTGGAAAAAGGTTATCCATTGCTCGATGCACTTAAAATGACTGGATGGGATGTCGCTTTGAAACCGACCACCGAAGCAGTAGCACGATCATTGAGTAAAGGAGACACGCTTGATGCAGCATGTGAAAAAGCCCGTTTTTCCTCTACTGTCACACAGTTTTTATATTTCAGCCATATCCACAATGATTTACCGAAGACTTTGAAACAATGCAAAGACTTATTGCAAATGAAAAAGGACTATAAACAAAGGTTTTTTCAGGTCATTCGTTATCCCCTCTTTTTGTTTATCTTTCTTGTTATCGCATTCCTCATTCTTCAACAAACGGTCATGCCCAATTTCGTGTTGTTATTTGAGGGTCAAGAAAATAAAGCCCTTGGACTTATGGTTTTGATGACACATGCTCTCAACGCAATCGGAATATGCAGTATCATCTTCTTCCTAAGTCTGATGTGCCTCAAGTTTATCTTACCCCACTTGACATTACAAAAAAAGCTTTCCTTCTACCACCGTGTCCCACTGGTGAAGTTTTATCAGTCCTTCTCTCTATCGTTCCTTTTCACTACACACCTTTATTCTTTATTGCAGGCAGGCTTGACTTTAAAAGAGTCGATGGAGCTGATGAAAAACCATAAACAATATGAAATCCTCTCCTTTTATAGTGAACAGATCCTATCAGAACTATCTGAAGGAAAATCCTTCGGCGAAGCCCTTCATTCATGCACGCTTTTCCGAACAGAGTTGACGGATATCTTCCATCATACAAATGACATAAAAGCATTACAAGATGAGCTGGAAATGCTTGCGGCCTTCTTCATGGAGTACATGCAAGAAAAAATCAAAGCGTGGCTCCAAATGATCCAGCCCGTGTTTTTTGTTTGCATCGCTGTCGTCATCATCAGCATTTATGCATCCATTATGCTCCCCCTCTATCAATGGATGCAACAAATTTAAATAAAGGAGAAATCGAATTGTTAAATAACGAAAAAGGTTTCACTCTAATTGAAATGCTTATCGTCCTGCTCGTTATTTCCGTCTTATTGATCATTACCATTCCGAATATGGCACAAAACAGTACGACGATACGAAGTAAGGGGTGTGAAGCGCTTATAAAAACAGTCGAAGCTCAAGGAGAAGCTTATTATATCGACACTGATTCTTACGCCACCAGCATTGACATATTAGAATCATCAGACTATATCAGTACGACGACATGCCCGAACGGAGACGAGTTAGCATACAGTGATGGGAAAGTATCAATTGTGGGGGAATAATTATAAAGGCTACACATTCACAGAAATGATTATTGTCCTATTGTGTTGGTCGGTGCTTCTATCTTCTATCATGCCTCTCCACCACAGAACGTCTCAACAGGTGCAAGCATCATTATTCATCCAACAATTCCAGGAAGACGTTCTACTTATCCAGCAGTTGACCATGCAGAAACATGCCTATCATATGTTGTTATTCGAAGAAGAAACAAACGAATATAAACTTTATGATGCAAAAAACAAAGAAAACATTTTTATAAGGAAACTACCCGATCAATGGAGGATTAAAATGCTCACCTTGAAAACTGTTATTCAATTCAACCAAAGAGGAATGATTAACCAGGCTGGTACGATGAGAATTGAAACCCCTCGTACTATATATAGAATCACCTTTCCGTTTGGTACAAGCAGGGTTCGAATTGAAAAAGAATGAAGGATTTACAATGATTGAGACCATTTCTGCTTTCAGTATATTATTAGTCATCACCACCTTCCTGCTTCCCATTCTGACCCTTGTCCAAAGCTCGCAAAAAGATCTCTCGTTGGAAAGGGAAGTACACTTACTTTTACATGATGAGTTCTATAATTATATACAAACATCTGATGAATTTCCTTATTTCAAGTCAGATACTACTATCCTCCCTGTCAGGATGAGTTTCCAAATAGAAAAAGGCTGGATAGAAGGGTGTGCAGAATGGAAAAATCATCACAAACGAAGCAAGGAGTTCTGCTTGTATGCGCCTTATGAAGAATGAGAGGGGGTTCACCCTTTCAGAAGTGATGATCAGCTTGACTTTGACAATGATCATACTCTCATTGTCTACACCACTTCTATCGCTGATTCATACAAAAAATTTTTATTATGAGGAAATGGCCGTTCAGCAACTTGGGGCATTTATTCAAGAAGAAATTAACAGATCCAGGAATTACTCCATTTATCCGGATGCCATTACAGTTATTGACAAGAACCACCGGAATGTCTTAATCGAACAATACGGGGTAATCATCAAAAGGAGTGTGGACGGTTCTGGACATGAAAGCTTGTTACAGGATGTCCAATCATTCAAGATAGATACGAGCCCCCAAACCATCACGATGGAAGTGATGATGAAAAGTGAAAAAGTTTACAAGCGCACGATCCACCTTCCACATTAACAATGAAAGAGGAGTTATTTTTCCATGGGTGCTGATGATCTCCTTGTTGCTCATCCTCTTCACTATGAATACCATCCAACAATATAAAAATCAATTATTGCTAACACAACTCCACGAAAGCTCCATCATGAAACAAAGCATGTTAGAAACAACAAGAAGTTCTTTAGAAAATCATTTAATTTCACTTCCAGAGCTACAAACTACCTACAATTATACATCGCAGCACCCAAATGGCGAAATCTCTTCCGTATGTATGAGAGAGTCTGGACAAAAATGGGTATGTGAATGGGTGCTTAAGGATTTCGACGGGCGCACCCAGCATTCCAGAACCTTCCATACATTATCAGAATAAAAATCGCACCTTCATTCAGGAGGTGCGATGAGCTTCATCGTAATTCAAGATATATTTCCCAAGGACTCCATCCGGTAATCCGTAATCTTTTTTAGTCCATCAGGGTCATAACCAATAACAATGCTTTTTCCATTCGTCAAAATAGGCCGTCTCAAAAGTTTCGGTTTATCGATGACAAGGTCCAAAAACTCACTCAACGATAAATTTTCCACATCCACTTCTAACGTTTTATATTCTCTACTCCTCTTTGCCAGAATCTCATCAATTCCATGTGTTGTAAGCGAGAGTATTTTTTTCAGTTCATTCACAGAAGGAGTTTCACGAAATAAGTGCTGTTCGTTAAATTCCACTCCCTGATTTTTCAACCATGCCTTTGTACGTCTGCATGATGTACAACTCGGGTATGTGTAGAATTTCAACTCGTCCATATTCAGCTCTCCTCACTATATTTAAGTATATCCACATTGTATATCTATTGTATAACCTTTGTACAATATTTAAAACTTGTTTTTCGAATTATAACAAGAAGCTCCCCCTCACCAGCCTTGAACGCATATAATAGCGTTGTTTAACAAATACTGTTGAAAGGTAAAGAAAAATATGATTTATTTACAATTGTTTAGCGGTCGTTTATAATGTGTATGATAGTTTAACGAGAGAAAAGGAGGGGGAATAGCATGGATCGTATGTTTCGAGTGCTAGCCTTTTGGACAGGTATATTTGCTGTCATGTTCTATACAGGCGATATGATGGAAGCGGCATTATTATCTCTTGCTCAAACGGCTTTTTTCCTTGCTGTTGGTTACCTTAAACTGTCTGAGCGTATGTATGTGTACATATTTTTCTCATACTTGACAGTTTTCATGATTGGTTTTACGTATTATTCTTCATTTATTCTCGTACCGAGTTTCGGTGGACACTAAAAAAACCTGTTACCCAAAAGGGTAACAGGTTCTTTTTTTAAAGGTGGAATGGAGAATCCGCTTGATTTCAGCAAAAACATTTACCGGATTAACTTGTGTATTCTATAAAGACTAATTAAAAAACGGGTTTTCGTCCCTCTCTTCTCCAATCGTAGTCGGGAGCCCATGACCTGGATAAATCCGCATGTCATCGCGAAGGCTGAACAGTTCCTTTTCAATGCTCTTCTCTAATTCTTGCCGGCTTCCTCCCGGGAGGTCCGTTCGCCCTATCCCTCGCTGAAATAGTGTATCTCCAGCAATTGTGAACCGTTGGTTTCTAAACACAAATGAAACACTACCCGGAGAATGACCAGGGGTATAGCGAACCTCGAAAGCAAACCCTTCCAAAACGACTTGCCCAATTTCAAAGAAGTGATCAGCAGGACTTGCGGATATTTCCCCCAAACCGAACAAACCGGATCCATTCTTTGCAGGATCACCAAGCCAATCCGCTTCTTTTTCATGTATGTACACAGGTGCTTCATATGCGTTACGGACATCTTCGACAGCACCTATGTGATCAAAATGAGCATGCGTCAGAAGCACTGCAACCACATTCAGTTCACGTTCTTTCAAGTAACTCTCCAATTTCTCAAAGTCTCCTCCAGGATCAATAACTAAAGCCTTTTTATTTTCATGAATGATATATGCGTTTGTAGCCATCGGCCCTAATGGCAGACGTGAAATTTTCAACAATGGGTAGACACCTCTTTTGTAATTTATTAAAATACAGATAGATAACTCGACATTTTCTCTTTTATACTATAAAATAAATAAGGATCAACATTCGCTACATATAGTATAACATCCATAGTAACGGGATGATAATAAAGAAAAGAGATATAGGGGGTGCTGAGCTTGGTAACAGCTATTCTTCTTCTACTCGTAACAATCCTATGTGTATTTGCCGTTTTCCGCGAACTGAAAACGAAAAACTTTTTTGCCGTCTTATTCGCAGCTGCATCAGCATTAATTTTCGGTTGGTTCTCTGTAATGACGATTTATTACAATCTATTCGGCTAATGAACACAGGAGAGCAGGTTGCTATACAGCAGCCTGCTTTTTTTATTGCACAAGAGGATCTCTTCTCTAATGAGTATTTTAAGTTGGGAGAGGCTGAATGAAACATAACGATTCTTAAGATCGAGAACTCTTAATATCTTCTGCCGACTCCAGTAATTGCTTATTTCTATTGAAAAAATATCGATACATGGCTAGTGTTATGAACATCGCACTTAATGAAACAGAGGAAAATATACTCAGGGAAATTACCAACTGATATTTGATGGCCATGACAGGTGAAACACCGCCTAAAATAAGTCCTGTCATCATACCGGGTAATTGTACCAGCCCAATTGTTTTCAAACGATCGACGTTGGGAATGAGCGAGGAATGCAATGTCTTTTGAACAATTAGGTGAGACGCTTGCCGTGGTTCCGCTCCCAGCGATAAAGAAGCAAGAAGCCTTCCGTTGTTAGCCCTGAATTCATTTTTCATTCTTTCAAGTGCCAACCCCATAGCTGTCATACTGTTACCAATAACCATTCCACTCATCGGAATGACCTCTGATGGCTGAAAGTTGATCATATCAAAAACGAGCCATAAAGAAAGTACCCCGATTTCAACAAAAAGAAGGCCAGCAAAGATCACGTACCCAACATAAGGGAGTTCTTTCCCTTTTTGCCGGGCATGAAGGGTAGCGATGACAATCATTACCATAAGCATGAACGGGATCCCATAAGAGGCGGGTAAATCAAATAAAAAAGTAAGTATATAACCAATAATAAATAATTGTATCGTCCCGCGGAAAGTTGACCAAATGACACTCTTACTTACACCCAGCTGGTAATAATATGAGAGAACTAATGGAACGATCACAAAAATAATAAGAAAAAACAGCGATTGATTAGAAATTTCAGGTTCCAAATGTGTTCACTTCCTTACTGCTCTAAGAATTTGGATAGCCGCTCTGTTTTAGGCTCATCGAGCATATCTGGTATAGCGCCATCCTCCTGGAGCTTCCCATCTGCAATAAACAATCCCCGGTCTCCCAAGCGTCGTGCTTGATTCAAATTGTGAGTCACCATCAACATTGTCAGCTGATATTCTTGAATCAGACATGCTAAAACTTCTTCAATCTCTTCTGCTGTCTTATAGTCCAAAGCACTCGTCGGCTCATCTAAAAGCAATACTTCAGGTGAATTGGCTAACGTACGCGCCAACGATACCCGTTGTTTTTCTCCGCCTGAGAGCTGCTCTACATCCCGATTTAAATAACTGGAGGGAAGCTGAACATAATCAAGCAGTTTCTTTCCATCTTTTTCTTCCCACTCCCCAAACAGTGCTGGTCCATATTTAATATTCTCAAGCACAGTACCTGGGAATAGATTTGGCGCTTGAAGCACAAGCCCGACATTTTTACGAAGTTTAGTTATGGGCTGGTTTTGGATAGGGGTGTCTTTATAGTAAATCTCTCCTTGTTCAGGATCGCTTAGTCGGTTCAATAAAAAAAGCAGTGTGCTCTTACCTGCTCCTGACGGTCCGAATAGAATAACCTTATCCTGTTTATCTATTCTAAAATTCAAATCATGCAGCGGTTCCTGGCAAACATTTTCAAAACGGAACATAATCGAACCTCACCTTCTAATAAAGACTATCGTATGTTGGTATCATTACCCTTACTCATATCAAAATATGTGATAAAAAAAGCGGAAATATCATTATATCAAAAGCCAGGTTAAACTTCAGCGCTCCTATTCTCATCCAAAACACCATTATCCATAACCTGCGGGTTCACACTGGCAGATAAGATTGACATAAACAGAATGTCATCCTTATGAAAAATTCACCTCTGATTGTTACTTTTTATATCGTAAGTGTCTGTGGTCCCTCATTCTCTAATGGTAACGCTCTTTATTACTCCGAGTTCAAGCCATCGATCACTGCCATAAATGTCACCACTAAAGTTCAACAAAGCTTTATCATAAAAAAGCCGTCATGACATCGATGTCATGACGGCTAGTACTTCTCTTATTCACTTGAAGAATCGAAATCATAAAACCTGAAAAGATCTCCATAAATGATGTTATCAGAGTAATTGAGCTCTTTTTCGACCTTCTCTTTAATCGGTTGGCAAGCCTCCGCTTCTTCTTCGGCTAACAGCTCACCGGTAGCGCGGTCATAACACTGCTCATTCGTAAATAAATACTCTTCACTAATAAAGCTTCCGTCTCTCATTGCAATGAAGTCCTTCCCATCTTCTGCGAACATATTGTCACCGAAGGTCATGTCTCCACCGGCATTTATTCCGAGCAAATGAAGCAAGGTAGGTTTGACATCTATTTGGCCGACGACGTCTTCTCTAACTCCTCCACCTTCATACCCAGGGATATGCACCATGAATGGGACACGCTGCAATTGAGTCTGGACGAACGGATCCACTTCTTTCCCTAAGAACTGCCCCATCGCTTCATTGTGGAAATCACTGATTCCATAATGGTCCCCCATCAATACGATGATCGAATCCTTATATAACCCCGCATCCTTCAATTGTTGGAAGAATTGCTGTAAAGCTTCATCCGTATAGCGAGCGGTTTGGAAAAAGGAATTCAATGTCTTAGAATTTGAATCAAATTTATCAATATTCGCTTTTTCTTCAGGAAGTTCAAAAGGAAAGTGGTGCGTCAAAGTAATGAACTTACTATAAAACGGTTTCTCCTGAGACTGCATATATTTGATGGATTGTTCGAAAAATGCTTTATCCTCAAGGCCCCATCCAAATGAGTTCTCTGGTGTCACCTGGTAAGATTTTTCATCATAGAACTCATCATATCCAATGTTGTCATACATCGTATCTCGGTTCCAGAAGCTTCCATTATTAGCATGAAAAACAGAAGTTTCATAACCTTCATCATTCAATATTTCAGGCAGGGCATTGTACTCATTCCCTGCATGTGTGAAATACACCGCTCCCCTCCCTAAAGGATAAAGAGAGTTTTCAACGATGAACTCGGAATCCGATGTTTTCCCTTGTGCTGTTTGGTGATAAAAGTTTTTAAAGAAAATAGTATCTTTACTTTCTTTCAAATCATTCAAGAATGGTGTTGTTTCTGTACCGTTGACCTTAGAATCCAATAGGAAATTCTGGAAAGATTCAACACTTACGAAAATGACATTCTTATCTTCTGCAATGCCATAAAGGTCTGCTTTTTTATTAACTTCATCAGGAGAATTTTCTTCTAAATATGTTTCAATCTCACTGATTTCACTTCCATCTGCGAACACCCTTTGTGCTTTCGTCTTTGTCTGCATCGTTGCATCATAAAGGTGATAGTTGTACACTCCGATATTTTTCACCAAGTATTCACGGTCAAAAGCACGGACAAATAACATTGGACGCTCAATCTCCGCAAGTACTACATTCCCCGACAAAAGCAGAAATGTGACCGCTGTAGCTGCAATTTTCCCCCGTTTTGGTAACTGGACAGATAAGCCGAACTTATGTTTACTCAAATACCAAACGAGTGCGACATCAGCGAAAATCAGAAGATCCTCAATGTGAAGCAAGGTCAAAAAGCTGCCTGTCAAATCTGCTGCATTATTTCCTTGAAACAATACCGGGATAGTTATAAAATCAGTAAAATTACGGTAAAAAATTAAGTTTACAAATAAGATCAAAGATCCAATCAATATCGTCCATCTTAAATATTTCATTTGCCTTTTCGGTTGCAACCACACACTGATAGCAAAAATCAAGTATGCACTAGCGATTGGGTTGAATAGCAATATAAATTCCTGCATCGGATTTTCAATAGATAAATCAAACATGAATCTATAGACGAAATATGTTTTCAAACCAAATAGCAATGTCGCTATCACAAATAAAGGCATGCGAATGTTTTTCAATTGCATGATGGTTCCTCCTCTACTACGTTACCAGGCCAACGAGACATACGTTTACCCAATTCCATATCTCTTTTTACAATTTCCACTTATAATCAATATTAAACTCGTTCTTATTATATGACGAATTAACCACCAGAAAGGTTTCATGAAAATCAGCAGAAACCAACATTTGTAAAATAATGTTCCAGTGTCTTTCCCATCATAATAAAAGAACATTAGAATTGGAAGTCTCTCACATTAAAAATCCTTTACAAAATAAGACAAAGAGGAAATATTTATGACTGCGACAATAAAAAAATGGAGCTGAAAAAGCTCCAATTTTTTCACCTATTCTTCTTAACTAAGTAGCAGCCTCCGATGACTCCTGCATCATTGCCAAGCTCTGCCAGGTCAAAACTGGACGCCTCAGCTGTTCTGCGCAATGCGTATTTTCTGTAAGCGACCTCCAAAGGGTCTAACAGTAAACGACCAGCTTGAGAAACTCCACCCCCGATCACTATTTTTTCCGGATTGATGGCTATAGCCATATTAGCAATGGCCATTCCCAATACGTCGGATACGTCTTTTAATACTTGTTCCGCTGGTGTATCGCCGGCTTCAACAGCTTCGAAAACGTCTTTTGCTGTCAACTGGCCTGTTGCCATGGTTTTGTGTAGAGAAGATTCAGGATATTTTGCCACGATTTCTTTCGCCTTTCTCACAATACCGGTAGCCGAAGCCTCCGTTTCTAAACAACCGGTTTTCCCACAATTACAAGGGGCGCCACCGTCTGGAACTACTGTGACATGACCTAATTCAGCCGCCGTGCCATTAGCACCGTTCAAAACGTTACCATTAGCGATGATGCCGCCACCCACACCTGTTCCAAGTGTCACGGCAATCAGTTCACTGCAACCTTCACCAGCTCCCAGCCAGTTTTCACCTAAAGCGGCAAGGTTTGCATCATTATCGACCCAGACTGGAAGGCCAGTCAGTTCACTCAAGCGCTCCCCGAAAGCAAAGTCTTTCCATCCTATATTTACGGCCTCATGTATGTAACCGGTTTTCGTGTCAACAAATCCAGGAGCGCCCGCACCGATTCCTGCGAGATTATTCTTTTCAATCTGCAGGTGCCCCAGTTTATCATCGATCGCTTTGGCAATATCTGATGGTATAGATTTCCCTTGCTCTTCTGTATTTGTCGGAATTTCCCACTTTTCAACGATTGTACCGTCTTCTTGAAGAACTGCTAATTTCACGGTCGTACCACCAATATCTGCCCCTAAATAAAACGTTTGTCCCACCGGTCTTCTTCCCCCTTCTTCCGATCCCGTAGCCGCGTCATTTCACTTCGCAGCAACAAGATAGCCATCTGATAGTCCTCAATGGTCATACATTGTGATTTATACAACTCACGGACTTCGTCTTCCATCAATTCAAGATCGGCTATACGATCACCTACGTATATAATAGTACCGAACTTCTTCAGAAATTGTTGTACATCATAAATTGTTCTCACGTCACATCACCTTCTCTTATTATACCAATAGATAACTAGATTGAAAACGCAAAAAACCCTGACCGCTCATCGGTCAGGGTCTTTTGGATGAAGAAAGGCCGGTCTTCTGTTTTTAAGTGGAATAGGGGACCGAATCAAGACATCTCTCAATGGCTTCCAGGAAAATGGCATGAAAGGCCATAGGTAAGGAGTTTTAAATGTTTGCATGTGAGAAAGGTAAAGCAACCAGAAGGTGACCCCGATTACATAACCTTTTACACCGAACAAGCCTGTGACAAGTAATAAAGCAAGCCTTGATATTCGATCTGCGAGTCCTATTTCGTAACTTGGAGTAGCAAAAGTTCCAATAGCAGCTAATGCTAAATACAAGACGACTTCGCTTGAAAACAATCCTACATCTACAGCCACTTGACCGATTAATATAGCGGCCACCAAACCCAAAGCGGTTCCGAGAGAGGAAGGCGTATGGATGGCTGCCATCCTCAACATATCAATTCCAACTTCGGCAATAAGAAACTGGACAATCAAAGGGATGGTCCCCGCTTCTGAAGGGCCGATAAAGGATAAATTTTCCGGAAGGAGGACAGGTTGTTTTGATACCAGAAAATATAAAGGTAAAATGAAAATCGAAGCAAAAAATGCAAAAAAACGAACCCAGCGGAGGTATGCTCCTACAAGTGGTTTTTGGCGATATTCTTCCGCATGCTGGAGGTGATGCCAAAAAGTCGCTGGCGTGATCATCACACTCGGTGATCCATCAATGATGATCAATATGTGTCCTTCGTAAAGGTGAGCCGCTGCCGTATCCGGCCTTTCGGTATAGCGAACCACTGGATAAGGGTTCCAATGCTGACCACTTATATATTCTTCGATTGTCTTTTCAGCCATTGGCAGAGCATCCGTATCGATTTCCTGCAAAACTCTCTGTAAGTGTTCGATCCGATCCGTCTCCGCAATATCTTTCAAATAACACAAGCACACATCGGTTTGTGAACGACGTCCGATTTTGAGATATTCCATCCGTAATGATCTGTCCCTGACCCGTCGTCTCGTCAAAGCTGTGTTGAATACAATTGTTTCAACAAAACCATCTCTTGAGCCACGAACAACTCTCTCTAAATCAGGCTCTTTTGGTCCACGGACTGGATAAGTCCTGGCATCAATCATGATGATCTTATCTACACCTTCAACAAGAAGAGCCGTTGGCCCGGCTAAAACATTATCAGCCGCTTTATTCAAATCCTTTTGTTCATCCAGCTCCACATAGGGTAAGTGCGTTTTCAACAATTGCTCTAAGGGATCTGGATCAAGCTGTTCTTTATCTAAACGAGAAAGCAATTTCATCAAATAATGCAGTATCTCATCTTTGACGAACCCATCCACGAGAAATAGCGACATGCCTCTTCCTGCATACACCAAGTCTAAATGGATCATATCAAAACTTTCATCCACACCAAGTCTTTCCCGCATGTAGGAGACATTTTTCTCATAGTTATCAAACAAAAGCTGTTCTTCCATGACGTTCCCTCCCTGCTGCCTGCTACCATTTAGCTTTTTCTAAATAGAAGAAAACATACGCAGAAACATGAGAAGCCTCTTTCTCTTGAATTCCCTTGCATGTCCAAGAAAGATCTATCATATCTATCTGTATACATACCCGTCAGAAAGAAAGGAAGCTTAAGGAGAGGATAACGTGAAAAAAGTTTGGTTGTTCTGGGTATTGGGTCCGTTAGCCTTAGCTATTATCATAGCCTTATACACACAATATTTTCAGGAAGAATCTGTGGTCAAATATTTTCCTTTAGATGAAGAACGAGGTTTCAGCAAGTTTGCAACCACGTTAAATTTTTCAGCACAAGAAGATGCGGATGAATACGAGGTCCTTTGGGACGTCTCCTCTGAAAGTGACGGCCCTATGTATTTGCGACAAGACGTGTCTCTTTTATATGTGAACGGACGCCTTAAAGGTGTTGTGAGTAAATGGGAAGAAAACGTTTCTGAAATAAAAAAAGAGACGAGCATACATGGAGAAGATAGCCAAAAATACCAGGCCATCTCTTTCCATCATGGAGAAATTCATGAAGGCGATGACCCGATCAAAAGTATACAAGCTACTTCAAAAGATGAATTATATGTCATAGATTCCCCACATTCCAGTACTACTGCCTTCAAAAAACCTTCAGATCCTGAAGAAGAAGAGTGGAAAGAAAGGCTTGATCATACCATTACACAGCAAATTGAAGCTCAATGGGAAGAATTGCTGAGACATTATCAAATCCAAAAAGATAACTACACCTTAGTTCCGTTGACCGAATTAGCAGATTTTAAAGAAAAAACCTTCCCTGGCACAACAGAAGAAAATTTTGCCAGGATCAAAGGCCAACTGTGGGAAGGTCTCTATAAAAATTATATTCTTGGAATCAGTGATACAAAGTCATCCCACCCGATCCAAAGCTACATTCCTCTCATCTTATTTGATAAAAACGGTAAACATTTGATGGTCCTGTATGAAGATGACACCGGCAAGAAACATCAACTGCTCCAGTACTATTGAAGTTCTTTATTTAAATTTTGGAAATCCTCCTGGTCTGGTTTCAAGTCAACGGCTGTAGCGGCATGTTCACCCGCTTTTTCCAATTCACCTTCACTCTGGTATAAAAGAGCTAAGTTATAATGTGCCTCAGCCATATCAGGAGCAAGATCGATGACTGCATGTAAGTCTTTACGTGCTCGATCGATTTCCTCTGTTTGATAATAAGCATAGGAACGATTAAACAGTAATTCCGCTTCATATTCCCCAGGATCATCGAGGGCGGCTGTCGTCTTTTCTATTACAATATCATAGGCTTCCTTTTGATTGAGTTCTTGAGTTTCCTGGACTTGGGATAATGTCTGCTCGCCATTAAAGATGCTGGTCGCCCCCATAAAGACCATTGCTCCCAGTATTATAAGATAAAGGAGGAAAGCTGAACTCTGCAGCTTTTTATTTTTTTGCCCTGGCATATTAATAAGTGCCGAAGCCAGGAAGCCACCTATCAATCCTCCCATATGGGCTCCGTTATCCACTTGAGGGACAAGTAATCCAAAGACGATATTCAAGCCGATAATAAATAATAAATTCCACCCCATTGTCCGGAAAAACAAACGCTTATGCTGAACCCCGAAATAGAGAAGCGCACCAAACAAACCAAAAATTGCACCTGAAGCACCAGCGGCCACATGGGGATTCAACATGAAACTTGCCACCCCGCCGAAGATACCAGCCAGCATATAAATGACGAAAAAACGCCAAGTGCCGTAAATCTTCTCCACAGCTGTACCTAAATAAAATAACGCAAACATATTCATCAATAAATGCAAAGTACCAATATGCAAAAACATGGATGTTGCGATCCGCCACCATTCCCCAGATATAATGGCAGGGTTGTATTTTGCACCAAACTCAATCAGGGTAAGAACAGAGGTGCTGTCCCCCTTCCACTCCACATACGTAAAGATCAGTATATTCAACATCAATAAAACATAGGTTATTCTCGGTTTACCGAACTCAAATAAAGATTGCATTCGTTTCTTCTGAGTTCGATCCTGACTGACGACCTGTTGCTTAATATATGGAATCATCGCTTCCATTTCTTGTTCATTGATGTGTTGATCAATCAATGGTTCATTCAAACCAACTGTATCGTAGAAACGTGACTTCTCTTTATCTTTATTGCTATCAGATAAGTAATAAAGCCTTGTAGGTATTTTTGAATCCGGAAGCTGTTCCGTAATATCCTCCCATTCATCTACCGGCGGATGTTCAGATATATATAAACTATGTAAGTGGACCTTTCCGCCACGAAAAAGCTGGCGGTTATTTTTCAATTGTTCATAAGTGGCCTCTACATCTCTTTTCAGCTCACTTCTCCAGTTGATCTGTTTATGCTTCAGGCGAACGACATGGGTTTTCCATTTGGAACCTTTCTCGAGCCACACTTCTCCTTCTTCCGTATTCATATGCAATACTTGAAAATCTTGGCCGATAACAAGATCGTATGTCAATTTCCATAAGTAAAACTCTTGCTGAATGAACACACTTCTTCCCCCTTCATGCCTAACATCATACCATTTTCACATCCAGCAGAACCATCCATCAGCTTTATAAAAAACACACTCTTTGTATTTTCAGCAGTCGAAGTTATCTTCCTCAATCTTAAGAGAAATCATATAGCGAAGTCACCCTCTCACTACACGATGAAAAAGCCGCCAGGTGTTAGCCTGACAGCTTGTCAATACATTAACGACCTCGAAACATTTGTGAAAGAAATTTTTGCCTGACCCATGGAATATTCATGGAGAGTCGAACGAAAACTTTTCGCAGTGCTGGAATTCTTGTAACAATATCCAATGCTTTATAGCGATATTTATATAAAGACACACCTGCAGTACTTATAATCAACCCCCACCGGAGTAATTGACGCATTTCACCCACCTCATTTCGTTAGATGAGGTTATTTTTTGCCAGCCTGTGGATCCTTATTCAAATACTTCTTCAGCACAGGCTCCATCGTTGTTTTCAGGATAGAGGCAGATTCGGTGAATTTCCCCTTTTCTTCTTCATTTAAATCGAGTTGGATAATTTCAGTAACCCCTTTACGATTCACAATCGCCGGAACACCAATGTACAAGTCATCAACGCCATATGAACCGTTCACATAACCAGAAATCGTCAATACTGCATTTTCATTATGGAGGACAGCCTTTGTTAATCTTACAAGTCCCATAGCAATACCATAATGAGTAGCACCCTTCCTCTCAATAATATGATAAGCTGCATCTCTCACTTGTTCAAAAATGGTATCTAAATCTGTAATATCGTACTTATCCGGATGGTCTTGGATGCGATCGAATACTGACCGTCCTCCCACATTAGCATGGCTCCAAACCGGTAGCTCGGAGTCTCCATGCTCTCCCATAATATAAGCATGAACATTTCTTGTATCCACATTAAAGTATTCACTTAATTGGAACCTTAGACGAGCGGTGTCAAGAATCGTACCCGAACCGATCACCTTATTCACCGGCAGTCCAGAAAATTCCCATGTCATATATGTCAAAATATCAACCGGATTGGTCGCTACGATGAAAATACCATCAAAACCGCTTCGCATGACAGATTCTACAATGGTTTTGAATATTGCAGTATTTTTTTCAAGGAGATCGAGACGTGTTTCACCGGGCTTTTGATTAGCACCTGCCGTAATTACCACAATGTCCGCCAGTTCACAGTCTTCATAACTTCCAAACCAGATTTTCTTATTGGCCGGGGCAAAAGCTAAGCCATGGTTCAGATCCATCGCATCACCCTCAGCCTTGTCTTTGTGCAAATCAATCAAAACCAACTCATCCGCAACACCTTGGTTCAAAAGTGCAAAAGCATAACTGGAACCTACCGATCCTGTGCCAATTAATGCGACTCGATTCACACGCTCCATCATTACCACTCCTTTACTAAGTTACTCCCATTATACTGCGAAGGTTTGCTCAGTAATTCACATTTCATAGAAAAATTATGGACGTTTTGTTAAAAAGTGTACGTTCCACGTATCCCATTCTCAGTCAGGACATATTCTACTCTTTGGTCAAATTCTTCTACAGGAAGACCTGACTGTTTTTGTTTCTCAGAAGCAATCATCACTGTTTTCCCAAGGTATCCTTCAATAAACCGATCATAATAACCCCCACCATACCCGATCCTGTAGCCTCGCTCATCAAACAATAACCCAGGTACAAGGAGGAGGTCTATATCATCTTTATTCACTTTCTCAGAACGCTCCGGATCAGGTTCTTTCAGACCAAAATACACCTTTTCCAATTGATCATAATCATCGAGCTGGTAGAACTGCATTTGTTTATTTTCAGGAATACACTTAGGAGCTGCGATGATCTTATTGGCCTTCCATCCTTCTTCAATGATATCTTCTGTCGCCCATTCATGTGATTGGGACAGCGTCACCCCTACAACGTCAGCTTCCTTCCAAAGGGGACTGTCGAATAAGTGGGCATACATGACAGCTTCCATCTTTTGTTTATCTTTAAGCGTTATTTTCTGCAGGATGTTTTTACCGACGAATCTCCATTCCGTTTTGTCCATATTTCCACCCCGTTTTCATGTATAGGAATAGTTATATAAAAACCCTTCTATGTATTAGTTCAACAGAAAACGATAGGCCCTCTTTTACCCAGAATGAGGGGGAGGACCTCAAGAGCCTGAGTTAAACACATGCGAAATCGCCCCGTCAGCCTCCACAAGCTTAATATCCACTAACAGTTATATTATCAATCCCTAAGAAAAAAACAGTAGGAAATAATCCTACTGTTTTACTTAGTTTCACGGTGAAGCGTGTGTTTCCCTACGCGTGGGCTATATTTCATAAGCTCCAAACGTTCAGGGTTTTTACGCTTGTTTTTTGTACTAATATAATTGCGGTCACCAGTTTCAGTGCAAGCAAGTGTAATGTTTACGCGCATCATTATTCCTCCTAATCAATCTTTTCACTGTCTTATCCACATTATCAGACTTGTTTATAATAACAAAAACACTGCCCCCTTTCAAGTGGATATTCACGTAAAACCTATGAAAAGTCCCATAGCCATGCAAGTATATCTATGATATAAATAAACGTGGAACAAATAAGGAGTGATCAATTTGTTATATGCTTTAGGAACAATTGCAGCCGTCGCCATCGTTTTATTCATTCTCTCATTTTTCATGAATGATCGTATGAAGGGGATTGAAAGTCAAATTGAGCAGGTGTCGATGACGATGATGCAAAACAATTATCAGATGAAGAAAAAGATGAAGGTATTGGAAGAAGAGCTGCTAGCAGAAGATGTAACAGAAGAAATCATGAAACAGCCTGCTCCCAAGCCAGAAACATCAAAACAGTTACCTCTTGTAGACACGGTCCTTTCTATGTATAAAAAAGGATATAAGCCTCATTACATAGCTAAACAGACGAATTTGAGCGAACATGACATTCAATCATTGGTCCAACAGCAAAAAAGCGAAGGTGTCCAATAATGAAGCATTTGATCCGTTCTTATTCTATAGGATTATTAACAGCTGCCATTGTTGTCGGAATCACCTATTGGAATTCAGAAGAGCCTTCTGTCGAGGTGAAGGAAAAATCCCTTGGGACAGAGAAAATGATTTCTCAATTAGAAGAGGACGGGTACCACGTTGTAAGCAATGAAGAATGGGAAGCTCAGCAACAAACTACAGCTAGATCGAGCGATAAGGAAAAAGAAAAGAGCACCCATGTCACTTTTTCTATCGATATTGTAAGTGGGACAAACTCAACAGAAATCAGTCAAAAGCTGCAACAGGCTAATATTATCGATGATGCCAATGCTTTTGAAACCTTCATGAAAGAAAATGATTACAGTCGATTTATCCAAATAGGACAAGCAACTCTGAATTCAGGAATGACTCATCAAGAAATTGCTGAAGCTATTACGTCTAAATAGCTTTCGATATGGAAAAAAGCTTGGATCTGAATGATCCAAGCTTTTTCATGCTCTAATTATTTAAATCGTACGTTTTACCTTTGACCAAATAGAAGACATTCTCACCAATATTCGTGATATGATCTGCAAAACGCTCGATATAACGGGCAATGTAAGCCATTTGCATAATGTGCTGAATCTGTTCAGGGTTCACAGCTGTAAGTTCCAGCATTTCTTTTACAATCGACCCATACTTTTCATCGATGACATCATCCAACTCAGCCAGTTTACTTGCCAAAGTAATATCCTCATATTCAAAAGCTTTGACAGCAAGGTCCACCATGTCCATTGCCATGATCGCCATCTGCTTCAAATCTGGAGTAACTTCTATTCCATGACTCTTCCCGAGATGAATGGTCGCTTTGGCAATATTCGTAGAGTGATCAGCCATCCTCTCTAAGTCTGAAGATATTTTTATTGCAATAATGATTCTCCGCAAATCCCTTGCTACAGGTTGTTGTTTGGCTAACATCAAAATCGCATCATCATTAATTTTTTCTTCCTTTTGATCAATGATGCTATCTTCTTCCATAATCCTTTTGGCACCTTCTACATCTGCTGCATAAAGGACGTGAATAGCAGCGTCCAAAGATTCTTTTGTATCAATAGATAATTGTTTGATCTGTTCTTTCAAATCATTTAGTTCTTCTTCAAAATGAGCACGAATGGACATGAGACTTCCCCCTGAATGTTATTTTAACCGAAACGTCCCGTGATATAGTCTTCTGTTCGTTTATCTTGAGGGTTCTGGAACAAGTCATCAGTATTTGCGAATTCAATCAGTTCACCATTTAAGAAGAAAGCTGTCTTATCAGAAATACGGGCAGCCTGCTGCATATTGTGCGTAACGATAATGATGCTATATTTCTTCTTAAGTTCTTGAACCAGTTCTTCTACCTTTGCTGTAGAAATTGGATCTAATGCAGATGTCGGTTCGTCCATGAGAATGACGTCAGGTTCAACAGCTAAAGCACGGGCAATACATACACGTTGCTGCTGTCCACCGGATAAACCATAAGCATTTTCATGAAGGCGATCCTTCACTTCCTCCCAAATCGCAGCATCTTTCAAACTCTTTTCGACAATCTGGTCTAAAACCTCTTTTTTCTTAATGCCGTGGATTCTTGGACCATAGGCTACGTTATCATAGACTGATTTCGGAAACGGATTGGGCTTTTGAAAAACCATTCCGACTTTTGTACGCAAGTATTCTTCTTTGAATTTGCTATTGAAAATATTTTGGTCGCGATATTTGATCGATCCGGAAGTTTTCACGATTGGAACCATTTCGACCATCCGGTTCAATGTCTTCAGAAAAGTCGACTTCCCGCATCCAGATGGACCGATGATTGCTGTCACACGTTCTTGCGGCACTTTCATATTCACTTCATAAAGAGCTTGATCAGATCCATACCACAAATTCAAGTCGTTCACTTCAATGATATTTTCCAATTGGTTTGGTTTCTTTTGACTATTCGTTATCACCCGATTGTCCTTGTCACCACTAGCTTTCGGTTTCTTCTCCATAACTTTATTCATTATGAAACCCTCCTCATCCAAATTAAAGACGGTGCTGATATTTATTTCTGATGAACACAGCAATTGAATTCATAAGCAGCAGAACCGCTAGCAATACTATGATTCCTGCTCCTGCAACGAATTGCCATTCTTCCTGGGGCCGGCCCGTCCAGTTATATATCTGAATCGGCATAACCGTATACTTAGCTATTAATGAATCTGGCAGTGTATAGATGGCTGTGGCAGCCCCCACAATAATCAATGGAGCTGTCTCACCGATTGCCCGGGACAGTGCAATAATGGCTCCTGTGAGTATACCTGGTATGGCTGCTGGCAGAATTACACGGGCAATAGTCTGCCATTTCGAAGCTCCCATACCGTAGGAAGCTTCCTTGATTTCTCCGGGAACTGACCGAACAGCTTCCTGCGCCGCCACGACAATAACAGGAAGAATCAATAGAGCCATTGTCAAACCACCAGCTATTAACGTATAGCCGAAGTTGAACATATAAACGAAAAACGTCAATCCTAAAAGTCCAAACACTATAGATGGTACCCCTGCTAAGTTTTGAATGTTTACCCTTATAAATTCAGTAACCTTATTTTTCGGTGCATATTCTTCTAAATAGACTGCCGTGGCAACTCCGATAATGACGGAAAAGATTGCAACGATAACCATTAAGAAAATAGATCCGATTAAACCTGCATAAATTCCTGCTTTTTCAGGGTAAGGGGCAGGAAAGTTTGAAATATATTCCCAACTTAAATATCCAATTCCTTGAGTCAACACACGGTAAAAGAGCAGTACTAAAAACACAAGACCGACGGTAGTAGCTAATCCGAATAAAACCATCATCGCTTTATTCGCAATCACTCTTCCTTCCATTCGCTTCTTGATCGATTGTTCATTTTTTCCAAACATCAATATTCCTCCCTGAACCTGCGTGAAATATATTGTGCAATCAAGTTCATCACAAGAGTGAAGATGAATAGAGTCAGACCCACAGCATACAGACTATAATAAATCGTGGAGCCGAACGTTGTGTCACCTGTCGCTGCTTGTACTATGAATGCTGTCATCGTTTGAATGGATTCTGTAGGATTGAAAGTCAGATTCGGTGTGGCTCCGGCAGCAATGGTTACAATCATTGTTTCTCCGATTGCACGGGAAATAGCTAATACAATTGATGCTACAATTCCGGAGAATGCTGCAGGAAGTACAACTTTGAACACAACTTCCAACCTCGTAGCTCCTAATCCATAGGCACCTTCGCGCAGTGCATTAGGAACAGAATTCATCGCATCTTCTGATAAAGAGGCGACCATTGGGATGATCATGATTCCGACTACGAAACCACCGCTTAAAGCATTAAATATACCTAAGTCAGGGATGATCGATTGAAACATTGGAGTAATGAACGTTAAAGCAAAATAACCGTAAACGACAGTCGGTATTCCTGCTAATACTTCAAGGACAGGTTTAATTACACGTCTTACTTTGTCGTTTGCATATTCACTCAAAAAAATGGCTGACATCAACCCCAAAGGTACGGCTACAAGTGTAGCAATCAATGTGATGAGTAAAGTCCCACCAATCAGTGGGGCAACTCCATATTCACCAGACCATGGAGACCATTGTGTTCCAGTATAGAAATCGATAAGGTTGACTTCTGAGAAAAATCCTATCGATTCTCTCAGTAAAGTAAAAAGAATACCGCCTGTAGTGAGCACACTTACAGCAGCGCAAAGAAGCAGAAAGTATGGAATGACTTTCTCTATTATCTCTCCAATACTTCTACTATTTTTATTTTCTTCAATCATCTGTTGGACATCAATCGATTTTCCCTCTAAACCTTTGCCCATCCTTAAAACTCCTCTCATCCATAAGGCAAGGTGAGACCAGTAACAGTCTCACCCTCCTCCTTCAGTTTTCATGCTTGATTATTCAGCCCAGCTTTGAGCTTTTTCAAGCTGTTCTTGGTATTTTTCTTCTGGTAATGCTACATAACCAACTTCCTCAGCAGATTTAGCAGCATTATTTAAAGTGAATTCAACGAAATCTCTGACTTGAGGTTTTTCTTTATAAGAGTCCACATTCACATATGTGAATAGGGGACGGGATAATGGTGTGTAAGAACCGTCCTGGATTGTTTCACCATTCGGTTTTACAGCTTCATTGCCATCTTCAGAAATCCCTAGAACTTTTAAGCTGTCCTTATTTTCCGCATAGTAGGCATAGCCGAAGAATCCGATTGCATTAGGGTCATTCTTAATTCCGCGTACAAGAACGTTATCGTCTTCAGATAATGTCGTGTTTTCGCCTTCTCTCATCGGTTCTTCTTCAAGAATAACTTCATTGAAATAGTCGAAAGTACCAGAATCATGACCAGGACTGAATATTTTGATTTCCTCTTCCGGCCAATCAGGGTTAATATCGGACCACATCGTTGCGTCGGAAGATTCTAAGAATATCTGTTTTAATTGCTCAATAGTAAGCTCTTCAACGAAATCATTTTGTTGACTAACCACTACAGATATACCGTCATAAGCTAGTTCCAATGGCTCCAGCTGAATACCATTTTCTTCAGCTGTCGCTTTTTCTTCTTCTTTAATCGGGCGAGAAGCATTACTTAGATCAATTTCACCAACCGTGGATTTTTTAAATCCACCACCAGAACCTGAAGTATTCACAGTGACGTTGACGTCAGGATTCTCTTGATTGTAAGAATATGTCAAGCTCTCCATGATTGGAAATACAGTTGACGAACCATCGATAGCGATTGCTCCGGATACCTCTTCAGAACCATCTGTTGAACCGTTATCTTCTTCAGTAGCTGATCCTTCTTCAGATCCGCCACCACATGCTGCCAGTGCTCCCAATACCAGGATGAATACAAACATCAGTGCTGAATTCTTTAAAGCTTTCATTTCCTTTCTCCCCCTATTATCATCATTTGTATTTGTTGTTGACGGCTTGGCCAACTCACATTTTCTATACTAAAGGGAGAGTTTTAATCACATATGAACTAAACGTTAAGGTTTTGTAAATTGATGTTTTTTGTAGAATAATTTACGAACTTTGGATTTTTGTAAAAAGCCATTGCTTTTTCAAACCACTAACCCCGTACAACTAACCAAAAAAAAGAGGAGTGATACAAATCGTATCACTCCTCTTCTTCTGCTTCCTCACTATTGTTCATTTCGATTCCATTCTCTGCTCGCTCCTCTTTCAATTCAAAATAAGCCTGACCAATCCGGGCTCCGATGTTATTGCTTACATTAAACGTACTTGTTGCTTGATCACCTAAATAAGGTGTGATAATGGAAAAGGCAATCTCAGGATCATCATAAGGTGCATAACCGACAAGAGTCTTATTTAGTAAGTTTTCTATTATGGTTGTGCCACCGTTTCCGTCCGGTTTATACTGCGTTACCTCAGCTGTCCCCGTTTTACCTGCCATTCGATATTGAGCATAAGGTTGTTTTGAAAAAACACTGCTCGCTGTCCCCTGGTTCGTCTGGAAGACCTGTCTGAAACCTTCCTGCACTCGTTCAATGTACGATTGTTTCATCTCCAATTGATTCAGAACTTGTGGAGAATAATCTTTATAAACAGCTCCAAGATCGTCTGTGATGGATGGTTCATGTATGCTTTTCACCAGTCGGGGCTTTATTCTATCCCCACCATTTGCAATCGTTGACACATACTGATTCAACTGCAGGGCGGTGTAGGTACTGAACTGGCCGATTGAAAAGTCAAGGATCTTACCTGGTGTATCTGGATTTCCTTCGACTCCTATCCCTTCATAAGGGAAATCCACGCCTGTCTCCACCCCTAAACCGAATTGGTTGAAATTATAGACGAAATTCTCAAACGTTCCTTCTTTCAATGACAAATTCGGCATTGTATATCTGTTGCTATATTCGCCACCTAAATACATCGCCAGGAAAAACATATAAACATTGGACGATTGCTGCAATGCTTGAATATCATTGACTACACCTATATTCGGCGTATAAGAACCTTTTGGAGCATCGGTTCCGACTTTAATTTTCTTATCGTTGACTCTGGTACCTGGTGAAATGGCCCCTTCATGAAGACCAGTTAAAATCGTCGCCCCTTTTACAGCAGACCCTGGGGTGTATGCGTTATAAACAGCCTGGTGTGAAGTATTTGTAAAACGCGACTCCCCTTTTTCTGGATTCCGATTATAAGTCTGACCCGATATCGCGAGAATTTCTCCTGTATTCGGGTTGGACACAACTGCAACAGAATTCTTTAAATGACGGTTCTCTCCAGGCGCTTTACTGATGGCGTTAAGTAATTCGTCCTGAAGGATTTCGTTTACTCTTTGCTGAAATTCTATATCAATTGAAAGAACGATATCTTTCCCACGTTGACCTTCCCGGATCACTTTAGAGTCGATGACATTGTTATTCTTATCTGTTTCGTATTGAACTTTCTCCTTCGTCCCTCGCAGGACCTCTTCATATTGCTGTTCCAGACCACTTGTGCCGACACGATCATTCCGACTATAGTCTAAAGACATGAAATAATCGAGCTGATCACGTGGAACACCCTGCTCTCTTGATGTAATACTCCCGATATAACTACGGAAGAGTGAATCGTAGGGATATGTCCTTTCCCAGTCTGAGGTTACGTTGATGCCCGGAAGTTTTGCCAAATTTTCAGCCACTGTTGAATATTCTTTTTCTGAAATGTTGGAATTTTTCACAACATGCGGAGCAAGCGCATAAGCTCGATCCAATTCTTTCTTGATTGCGATGACTTCTTTCGTCTGATTATCAAAACCAGAGATTTCCTCATCTGTTATGCTGTCCAATTGAAGTTGATACACCTCACCATTATCGAGGTCTGAAGTATCCTCTTCTTCGATACGTGATCGTACTTCTTCTTCATTTTTCAAAAAGTAATATTCCCGTAAGTCTCTATCTGTCAAATTATCTTCAAATTCCATATCAATGTACTGGGACATTTCCTCTGCGAGGGCAAGCTTATCATCAGGCTGCACACCTTTTGGCGGTGTATATGTAATAGAGTATAAAGGTTGATTATCAACCATCACTCGTCCATATCGATCATACATTTCCCCGCGAGGGACAGGAATGCTGGTGGTCGTATTTTCTGTCCGGTCAATTTCATCCTGGGCTTCTTCCCCATTGAGAATTTGAACGACACCGAGCTGTAAAATAATCCCCGCGAACAATAGGAACACAACAAAAAACACCACGTTCAGCCGGAAAGGAAGGTGTGATTTCTGTTTATGTTTATTCTTTTTATTCTTTCCCATGAACTCCTCTCCTTCATTAAAAATCCTTTATCCATTATAGCATCTTTTCTTCACTATAGGATAGACGAAGCTCATGGGAGAATGGTTTCAATTATGACTCGCAGGAGGGATTTTCGTATCGATACCCTTGATGAAAAAGTAAATAAGGAAATGGCCTCCGCCGACAAGAAGTAAAATATATGGAATCCCTGTTTCGGGTGGGATGACCGTAATAGCCAACAGGAAAACAATAATAGACAGCACACGTCCAAAATTGAGGAAAATTTCTCTCACCACTATATATTCGATTCTCATTTCTGCAGCATTCCATGATTTCCCGATGACATCATACGTCAATGAAACGTACGGCACATACAGAAGCGGGAAAAAGATTCCGGCGATGCCCCCATAAATCAATAACAAAGTCATCGTGTCACTGAAAAGCAAAATAATTACACTCAAATACAGTGCTAAACCTGATATGAATATTGCTTTTTTACGTCGACGCGGCTTGACCCATCTGCTGACAAGAAAGAAAAACAAAAATGAGAATCCTGAGTAAACCAAATTGAAGACACCTAGAGACAATTCATCCTTCGTCATCAAGAAAATCCATATAGAAACAGCAAACAAAAAAGTTCCTTCTCTAAAACCCTGGGCGACATGTGCATTCAGAATACGTCTCCAGTTCGGATTATTTTCCCGTTCATTAATAATCCGTCGAAAAGAAAAATTCCCTTTCGCTTTTCTTCTGGATAAACCTAAACTGACAAGAACAGCCACAATAAACATAACAAATGAAATGGTGAATATGACCGTATACCCTGTAAAATTATTTAACCGGGAAATGATGAATCCAGCCAAAAGAGGACCACACATCCCTCCAAATGATTGAAGAACTCCTAAAAACCCATTGAAAAAATCTCTTGTATCAGGTTCTGTAATTTCAAAAGTCAGGACATTATAGGCCAACCAATAAAACCCATACCCTATCCCAAGTAACGAACCAAGCATAATGTTAAATGTAGCCGCACGCTCCCCTACAATCAATACGGTCAAAAAAAACAAAGATAAAACAGTGACTCCTGTTCTCAAAACTATGACACGATCGATACGCTTGGCGCATTTCCCCGCAAAAATGAACGTCAACGGCTGCAACACATATATACTTAAATTATATAAAGCGATATCCGTATAGCTATTGGATTGCTTCCATAAATAAATATTCACAAATGTACTGGATAGGAAAATTCCTAAGGAGTATAAGCCTCCAATGAGAAGTAACAACAATAAATCTTTTGATACATTTTCGTGGCTGAGCCACGCTCGCAGCTTACTCACCATACTCATGTCTCCTTTTTGTTCATACTTAGTCTTGTCAGAACAAAAGGAGATATACAAAAAAGAGAGGTACGGATATTTCACCCGCACCTCTCTATCCAGTGTTTACTCTTATTTAGCAGCGTCAAAACGCTTGGATACTTCTTCCCAGTTCACTACATTCCAGAATGCTGAAACGTAATCTGGACGACGGTTTTGATAGTTCAGGTAATAAGCATGCTCCCAAACATCAAGACCAAAGATTGGAGTTTTACCTTCCATAATCGGTGAATCCTGGTTAAGTGTATCGATTACTTCAAGGTTTCCATTATTGACTACAAGCCAAGCCCAACCGGAACCGAAACGACCTTTAGCCGTCTCTTCGAATTTCTCTTTGAATTGATCAAAGCTTCCGAAGGCATCATTGATTTGCGTTGCTAGATCACCTGTTGGCTCACCGCCGCCATTCGGGGACATAATTGTCCAGAAAAGGCTGTGGTTTGCGTGACCGCCACCGTTACGACGTACAGCAGTACGGATGTCTTCAGGTACAACTGAAAGGTTATTGGAAAGCAGTTCTTCCAATGATTTGTCTTGAAGATCTGCATGACCCTCAAGCGCGTTGTTCAGTTTCGTGACATAACCATTGTGGTGTTTCGTATGGTGGATGTTCATTGTTTCCTTATCGATGGTTGGTTCTAGCGCATCATAAGCGTAAGGTAGTTCTGGTAGTTCAAATTTAGCCATAATGTAACTCCTCCTTTAAATTAATATGTAAAACCAGAAGCAACTGCTTCTCACTTTACATTATCAAACCGGAAAATGACTTGCAAATTTTTTGCATCAGAAGAGAAGAACTTCTCTCCCGCTATTAAGAATTCCCTTACACTCAAATTTCAAACATAAAAAAACAAGCCAGCTGGCTTGTTTTTAAATAGTGGCTCGGGACGGAATCGAACCGCCGACACACGGATTTTCAGTCCGTTGCTCTACCGACTGAGCTACCGAGCCATAATTAAGATTAAATTTTTCATATCACTTTCGCACTTCATCTGGATTCGATGCTAATTCGAAGGTGTTCTGTGCTCGTCTCGTTGCAAGTGATTTCGGTGAAGCCTACGCTCCTCGCAAAGCCTGCAGGATGTTTAATTCTAAGATGTTTCACGGCTTCTCTACCGACTGAGCTACCGAGCCATGATAAGATTAAAATTTTTCATATTACTTTCGCACTTCATCTGGATTCGATGCTAATTCGAAGGTGTTCTGTGCTCGTCTCGTTGCAAGTGATTTCGGTGAAGCCTACGCTCCTCGCAAAGCCTGCAAGGATGTTTAATTCAAAGAAGTTAGTTTCACGGCTTCTCTACCGACTGAGCTACCGAGCCATAATTATTTTTCACTTCATAACATGCTTTAAAGAAGTTACACACGGTTTGGTATATGTATATGGCGGAGGAGGAGGGATTCGAACCCCCGCGAGCCGTAAAGCCCCTGGCGGTTTTCAAGACCGCTCCCTTCAGCCAAACTTGGGTACTCCTCCGTATGAAAATGTGGTGGACCCTGCAGGACTCGAACCTGCGACCGATCGGTTATGAGCCGATAGCTCTAACCAGCTGAGCTAAGGGTCCACATGGGGCGGCTGATGGGAATCGAACCCACGAATGCCGGAACCACAATCCGGTGCGTTAACCACTTCGCCACAACCGCCATGTTTCAAATATGTAAATGATAGTGGCGGTGGAGGGAATCGAACCCACGACCTCACGGGTATGAACCGTACGCTCTAGCCAGCTGAGCTACACCGCCATATTTTAAGAATCGCTCTTAAGCGACTTTATTAATATACCACTTATCCGTATTTTCGTCAATAAGTTTTTGCTATCTAAAATAGCGACAAAAATAATATAGCATGTTGCCGTGAAGGTTTCAAGGATTTTTTAAGGAAATAAC